>NZ_JANZKW010000002.1:600000-919721 GCF_027257935.1 Chitinimonas sp. BJYL2
CGGAAATGAATGTGGTGGCCATCGACAGAACGCGTACCGATATCCGCACGCTCAGCATTACCGCCAAAGCGCTGGATCAGGCGGCGGGGCAGTTCACTACCCGCACGTAAGCCTTGTGCGTATTAGCCAGCATCCTGGCTTTGCCAACGCCGGCGATCCGCCATCTGCCTCAGGCAAACGGGCGCATCCCCCACCCTGGGCCTTGATACGCCACTTCACGAAAACCGCGGGACCGACCGACGTTCATGGCACGCTGAGTCCATCAGCCGCACGATGATGCTCTCGGCTGCGGCCAGGGCCTCCGCTTCGGTCTCAAAGGTATTGCGAATTTGCTGGTGGTATTCACAGGCATGACCCGTGAATGCCCGACGATGGAGAATGACGGCTTGGTAACCGCCGCTTGCTGCCCTGCTCGCCATGGGTGTCAGCTCGTCCATGCTGGTGTACTCCCTGTCGTTTGCGCCACTTCGCGCACTCTAGAACAACGGGACGTCAGGCATATTTCAGCTCGTCGCATTCTTCGGGATTTCTTTAGTTTTGCTGACGAGCGTCAAACTGGCGCGACCTTCAGGCTTGCCCTGTTGCCTGCTTCATTGCGGGCAACTGATCTTGGCCGATGGTGCGCACAGCACATCTGCATCCCTCCCCTGCTGCGGCCTTGATCCATGCCAAACCCCTAACTGCCAGTTCCACTAGGATGAGGACGTCGTCGTCCCTTATCAGACATCAGCATGAACCCGCTCACGCCCCTTCTGGACCATCCGACACGCTTTATCTTCTTTACCGGCAAGGGTGGCGTGGGCAAGACCTCTGTCTCGACCGCAACAGCGATCGCCTTGGCCGATCGGGGTAAGCGAGTCTTGCTGGTCAGCACGGACTCCGCCTCCAATCTCGATGAAATGCTGGGCGTTCAGCTGCGCAATCAACCCGTGGCCGTTCCCGGGGTTCCGGGTTTGGCCGTGATGAATATCGATCCGGATGTCGCCGCCCAGAACTACCGGGTCCGTGTCGTGGCGCAGATGGGCGATACCGCAGACGATGATGATATCGCCACCGTGCGGGAACAGCTTTCCGGCGCATGCACGACCGAAATCGCCACGTTTGACGAGTTTGCTTCGCTGCTGTCGGGCGATGCCCCCGACTACGATCACCTGATCTTCGACACGGCACCCACTGGCCACACGCTCAGACTACTCAGCCTGCCCAAGGCCTGGACGGGATTCCTCGCGGGCAATGACCGTGGCGCCTCCTGTCTGGGCCCCCATTCCGGATTGAAAATGCAGGAACAGTTGTTCAATCTAGCACTGGCCACCCTCAATGATCCTTCCGCGACCATGGTGGTCCTGGTTGCCCGGGCAGAAACGGGCTCCCTACGAGAGGCGGCCCGAACGTCGAGCGAACTGAGCGCGCTCGGCCTGACCCGGCAGCGGCTCATAATCAACGCAGTCTTTCGGGCAACGCGGCCAGATGATCCCATTGCACATGCCATCGAAGCGTTGGGTCAGCAGGCCTTGCACACGCTGCCTGACACCTTGCGCAAGCTAGAAACCGACTACATTCCGCTTCGCCCCTTCGACTCAGTCGGGCTACCTGCCCTGCGTGCCTTGCTATCCGCCGAAGCACCGGCGCCGCAAGCCGATCTTGCGCCAAGGCCCAAGATTCCCCACCACACCCTCTCCATGATGGTCAGCAAGCTGGCCGCAGCAGACCACGGGCTGATCATGGTGATGGGCAAAGGCGGCGTGGGGAAAACCACCCTGGCCGCCGCCATTGCGCTGGGGTTGGTGCGCGAGGGGAAGTCCGTGCACCTCACCACGACCGACCCCGCCGCACATCTCGCGGGGACGCTGCAGGCGGACATACCGGGGCTGACTGTCAGCCGGATTCATCCGCAGGAAGAAACCCGGAAATACGTCGAGAAGGTGATGGCCTCGCGCGGGCGAGACCTGAACGAGGCAGAACGTGCACTGATGCTGGAAGACCTCCGATCGCCATGCACCGAGGAGGTGGCCGTCTTTCACGCGTTCTCGCGCGTGGTATCCCAGGCGCGTAGTGCCTTTGTGGTGCTCGACACCGCCCCCACCGGCCACTCGCTGCTGCTGATGGATGCGGCGGGCGCCTATCACCGGCAGATGCAGCAGGCCTTTGAAGGCCAGTCGGCCGCCCACCTCGTCACCCCCCTGATGCGCTTGCAGGACAAGGACTACACCAAAGTCATCCTGATCACCTTGCCCGAATCCACGCCCGTATCGCAGGCGGCTGCGTTGCAGGCAGACCTACGCCGCGCGCAGATCGAACCATTCGGCTGGATCATCAACAAGTCCCTTCTGGCCACCCACACAGCAGACCCCTTGCTGCAGGCACGGCTGCAAAGTGAGTACAGCCAGTATCAACGGGTCAGGGCCTATGCCGGGGCAGATATCGTTGCCATTCCTTGGGTCCCGACGCCGCCATTGGGTGCGGAAGCACTGCGCGCGCTGCTGGATGCTTGAGCATCACCATCACCGATCAGGGATTGCATCGAGGACACTCACCAGGGTCCGCAAACAGGCGATCTTGTCGCAGGGTCGCTGCTTTGTGCTGACAAGCCGGGCACGCCCAGATTTCCTTCTGGTACACCGCCGTGGGGGTGCGGCAAGTCGCACACGGCAGGCCAGGTTCGCGCGCTGCTATCCAGAAACCCGGCAGACCACAGGCCGGGCATGGTGACTGCAGCCGCTTCAGCAAATCCACCGCGGCTTCGCCGATGCGCTGCATGCGGTTCGGATTGGCAAACGCCCGCAGATCGGTCTCCAGGAACACCTTGCCGTTGCGGGACCGAAACCGGCAATCCTCAAAGCACTGGCGCAGCACCTGCCAATCGGCAATGCCTTTCACCAAGCCCGGGTCGGCCTGATCATTTGGGCGCAAGACCAGTTGCTGCGCCGGAAAACCCTCTCGCTGGGCAAATGCCTCCACGTCAGCCCAGCTATCGGTATGCAGATGCCCGCTGGATGCCGGCCCCTGGCTCATCGCAACCAGTTCGATCCCGGCACGATCATCCAGCAAGACCAGCAATTCCAGGTTCCAAGGGAACAGACCCGTCATCGGGTCCAGTCCAAAGCTGCCTTCGCTGGCGAGCCCGATGGGCAAGCCTGACAATTCCATCCCGATGCGCGCCTTGCGCCTTGCCGCCTCCAGCTGAGTCCCCGCGCGAGGCGTTTCACGCGTAAAGGTGCCCAGCGTATCGGTATCAAACCCGCTCACCAGCTCGATCTTGCAGGACAACGCCGGTTCAAGCACCGGTGCAATCACTTGCTCCTTGCCGTGCTGCGTCAGCAATGCAATGCGCTGGTCCGTGTAGTGGTGGCTCATGTCGGGGTTTCCATCGCAGGGTCGCGTTGGCTGCCATGATATCCGTGTAGTCATCCCGCATTGCAATCAAAGATGCGGTACTGGGTAATTGCCATCGCATCGGGTGCCTTGGTCAGCACTGATCTGGCGCGCAGCTACGCCGCTAGCGTGAGCGCACGGTGGCGGTGTTCAACGTTGGACGGATAGCAGTTACGGCAGCTGCGGATGGCTAGGTATGCAAAATTCAAGACCTGACCCCAGCTACTCTTGCAGCATTCCTTGTGGATTAGAAAACTCGTCCCTCTAAACCGTGTGCTGCAGTCACAACTGCCCGGAATATTCCTTCCCATGAATCGAAAAGATCGGCAGCGGGATACCGACGGGTAACATCTGGTTCCAACATCCGCTCAATCTGAGCTCTAATCGATACCTCTTGGGAGCCCGCGATAGCACCTAATGGCTCTAGTTCGACAGGATCTAGAATTTTTTCGCACTTTTTAAGTGGAACAACGCCGGTAAATACTTCGGCAAATACTAGGCCCAGCTGAAATACATCAGACTTCGTTGAAATAGTTTCTTTACCTCGACAGTAGTCAACCAAGTCCGGGGTTCTATAAAACCTTGGGAGTCGCGGCCCAACACTATCAATCAAGAATCCCGGATCCTCTTTATCGCCATCATCACTGAGAGATTTAATTAATCCAAAATCACCAAGAACAAACGACCTACCTTTGACGAAGATATTCTCAGGCTTAATATCACGGTGAACGATCTGAGGCTTACGTGAAGCCAAGTAAGAAAGACCAGAAAGCATTTGTAGACAAAATGCCAACCGGAATGCCATCGGAAAAGAACCAGAAAGCATCACATCACGTAAAGTTTGCGGAAGGTAATCAGCTATCAAGAAAGGAAAAGCAACAGCTTGACCACCATGTTCTTTAGCAACAATCCCCGTGTCATATACTCGCATAATTGCAGGATGGGTAAATTGCTGCAAGACCGCAACTTCCTGCAAAAATCTACTTTTCCGCGCCTCATCTCCGATCTTGGTAAACACCTTCATGGCAAACAAAACACCACGGTGCTCACCAGAGGTTGCCTCAACCAAAAAGACGAGTGAATTCCCGCCATTGCCCAAGGCTTGAATTACACGATAATAAACACTATTAGCTGATTTAATAGTTTGCGATATTGTTATAAGATCGTCGACTTGCATAATTAACGTCCTATTCGATCTTCCAACGACGGCAGGCTTCCCTTGCCAATTCATGTGTTCTATCCGTTATAAGATCAGGACCCCAACCATCAACCTTGACGGACTGCGTAGTCGTAAATTTTGACCGCCCAAAGTACGCTTCGCTAATTCTAACTATTTCGTCAGGAGATTTCTGTCGTATGGAGCGTGCGTATTCGGCACCTAGACTACCTTCCAAGAGGAAATAGCTGCCAAGTTTCTTAAAATCTTCCTCCGGATCATCATTATGAAGAGGTGGTAGATAGAGGCATTTTGCATTATCTAGCACAGCAGAATCACAGCCACGGTCCTTCTCAATCTGAGCCAAGACATAGTGCGCTCGGGATACCTTCTGCTCTCGATGTTCGACAAAGTCCGACTGAAACTGCTCGTCACTGATCATTAGCTCCTTGAGCACAGAAAGCCACTGTTCTCGGTCAACAGACTGTTGACCCCATATAAGGACGCAAGCCCGGCCAAGCACTTTCTCTAAGACACCGGTTCGGCCGTGACCAATCATTTGGAACCGAAAAAGGCATACCGTTAGGTCAGCAAGAAACTCCGGCCGCGAACCTTCTGAAAGTTTTTTGAACACGCTATATAGGAGTGGGCGCGCCTGTTTGCTTCCGATTGTTTTAATTGCAGCAACGGATTCCAATACTTGAGGAGCAACGCCAAGCCAGACCTCATGCTTGGGATCATCCAACGCAGCTGCGAATCGTGCTGCATCTAACAGCTCTTCCAGCAAAGCATTTGCTGCTTGCTGCCCCTGGAAAGACTGTCGAATGCGTCGGAAAAGGTCGCTTTTCTGAACAATGCCGAATCGCGCAGTCCAAAAAAACTTCAAAAAGTCGTCTGCATCGGTATCCTCAATCAGCTTGGTAAGCCTACCCCATAGGGCTTCAAGGTATGGATGATCCTTAGGAACCGCTATGCTAAAAATGTAATTTTTTACCAAATCTAGTGCTGATAAATCAGCACCCCTGTTATTTAGAGATTCAAACAAGATATATGCATCCGCGTCAGTAGCCACATCGACGCTAACAACCTTAACACTCGTTTCAAGGAATCGAGAAAGACCAAACAAGGCCTCCGCGCTTCCCTCCCGCGTATTTGCCACATTACTGGAGAATTTATCAACCCATTGCCTGCAATTAATAGCCGCATCAAGCAGAAGAAAGTTTGACGTCTTCCTTCCCAATTTATCTCGCTCTCTTATTAAATCCGCTGTAGGACAAATTGCGATTATATGTTTCTCAAAAATCTCATGATTAATAGAGTTCAAATGTATACGTGTGGAAAAATCCCCCCCCAACTGTCTTACCCCAAGGTATTCCGTTTCTATCTGAGTAGCATCACCATCAAACCCGCGCTCCTTCAGCCAAAATCGAATTGCCGAATAAATCATCGTTACTGTAGTCAGGCGCTGCTGGCCATCTAGGACCTCCCATACCCCACCTTGGGGCCCGCGTAGAACGACGAGACCTATGAAGTAGTCATTGGATTTATTGGCAAACGCAGCCTCAATGTCATCCAGTAGCTGTTCGACCTGCTCAACAGCCCAAGAATAGTTGCGTTGATGTATTGGCACAGAGAAAAGTTTTCTCTGTGTAATCAATTCACCAATGCCATATGTACTCGAATCAAACATTGCTGAGCCCATGCGCTCTCCGTGTTTATTAATCTGTGCCCTCATTAGTAAAGCACAGCTGCAGGTGGATACGGGTTGCTCAGGCTATACCGAACCTCATACCAATGACAACTACACAGGAAGGGATCGAGAGGCTAGGTCTTGATTCATGCAGAGCACTCCACAGCATCTCGCTACCCTTTAACCCATACCAGATACATCAACACCCCCGCCGAAACCAGCAACACACTCAACGTCAACACCATCCCCACTTGCCTAAGCGGCAAGGGTTCCTTGACCTGGCTGATGCCCACGGCGTGAATGATGCGGCCCGCGATCAGCATGGTGCCTAGGGTATGTAATAGCCGGCTATCCGCGCCGCCCCAAGTCAGCAGCACCAGCAGCAGGAGCGCAAACGGGGTGTATTCCACAAAGTTGGCGTGTGCACGGATGGCACGTTGCAAACGGGCATCGCCACCGTCGCCCAGCGCTACGCGCACGCGGGTGCGCAGGACGATGGTGCGCAGGGTCAGCGCGACAAACACGACCGCCAGGATGGCGGCGTACAGCATGATGGGCTTGGCATCCGGCATGGTGGTCTCCTGAGTCAGGACGCAGTCTTGATCACTTGCTGACTTGTGCGCAAGGTGCGCGATCAGTGATGCCACCCCAACAGATCGTTCACCTGCTGCAAGTAACGATGCGCATGCTCGCGCCCGTGGCGGCTTTCGCGCAGGGCCAAGCCCCAGTTGGCGACGGTTTTCTTGAGCGAATCGGGTGCATCCACCGCGTCGATCTGTTCCGCCTGGCTGGCCGCACCCTAGCCACGCGGCAATGCCAGAGCGGCCGAGCTGGCGCATATCCGGCTCAGCCCCACGCTCGATCAGCTTGCCTTGGCCTTCCACACCAGCCCAGCCACCCTCAAACGCCAGCTCGCACGGCATGGCACCCATTTCCGGGCCTTGCTGGACCAGGTGCGCACCCATGTATCGGTATGGCTCATGCACTACCGGGGCTATAGCCATGAGCAACTGGCCGAGCACTTCGGGTTTCACGATGCCCGCAATTTCCGCCGATCGTTCCAGCGCTGGACGGGCATCACACCGGCTTGTCCCGAAGGCGAGTTGTGGCCAAGGGCCGCGTGCTGACATCCGCCCAATGCAAGCAGGCCGGCGCAGCCATCAAGCCGTCAACCTCGCCACTACGCCGCGTACCCAAGGTGCAATCAGGGTTACGGCGGCAAAGGCAACCGGCCAGGTCGTGATGCAGCTCTTGGCCCAGCGTGTCAGAAAATCAGGCTGAAAGCCCTGCGTGCTGATCAGCACGAACGCGACCATGATGGCCACCATGATCGCCGACAGCAGGGCGCTGAAAAGGATGGGGGCAAAACGGGCAGGAATACGCATGAGGATGCTCCGGTTGGGTAAGGGGTTGGTAACGACAATCATTGCGCTGGTACTAGCTGGATCAGCGACGCCACGGCATAGAGGCCGGCGCCGAACACGGTGTGGGTGATCAGGCTCTGCCAGCGCGCGGCGGCAGGTTTGGACGTGCGGCGGGCAGCAATGCCGGCGCCCATGCCCGGCTGCATGAGCAGGAACGGCGCAGCCACCGTGGCCACACCCACCAGCAGCGCCGGGAACAGCGTCGGGGTATCGAGCCACGCCCTGCCCCATAGCAGCGGCACGATGGCGGCAAACGCCATACCGATCAGGTAGTGAGCCAGCCAACCGAGGTACTTTTCGCCCGCCACTGGTGCCGCCTTGGCGATGGCTTCATGGCGGAAACGGCCCTTGGGCATATGCGCCAGCCAGCGCCCGACCAGCCCGTAATTGGGTGGCGGCACGCCTAGCCAACGCTGGCGGGCAATGGCCCAGATATCGATCAACAGCGTCGCACCGGCACCGATCATCACGATGCGAATCAAGTCATGCATGACAGCCTCCTTTTACTTGCCTTGAAGTGGCAGAGACTGCACAGTACTAATTCAAGTCAACTTGAGGTCAAGGGGTGCCGTGGTGGATATTGCCGAAGTCGCCAAACGCTCGGGCATGCCGGCCTCGGCCCTGCGTTACTATGAGGAGAAGGGGCTGATACGCTCGAACGGGCGGCAAGGCCTGCGGCGCGTGTTCGACGCCAGCGTGCTGGAGCGCCTGGCCTTGATTGCGCTCGGACGCGTGGCCGGCTTTACGCTGGACGAAATTGCCCAGATGTTCGGCGCCGATGGCCAGCCGCAAATCGACCGGCAGTTGCTGGCCGCCAAAGCCCGAGAGCTGGATGCGATGATCCTCAAGCTCAGCGCCATGCGCGATGGCCTGCAGCACGCGGCAGAATGTCCGGCACCCAGTCATCTGGAGTGTCCTACTTTCCGCCGCCTGCTGGCCGGTGCCGCATCGGGTGCACTCAGCGAGCGCAGCATGCACACTGCGCGCAAACGTCCCCGACCCAAAGCCTAGTCCTGCGCCCAACATCCCGATTACCGAGGAAGCCCGCCATGCAGACACAAGACATGTCCATCCCCATCCTGCCGAGCCGTTCGCTGCCGGCCACGCTGGATTTCTATGCCAGGCTGGGGTTTGACGGCGAGATCATGGGCGAAGGCGATAGCTACGCCATCCTCACGCGCGGGCCGGTGGAGCTGCACTTCTTTGCGCACCCGGACCTCAGGCCCGAGGACTCCTGGGCCGGCTGTTACATCCGCGTGCTCGATGTGGAACCGGTGTATCAAGCCTTTGCGCAGGCGGCGCTGCCACGTTGGGGGATTCCGCGCATGGACACACTGGAAACCAAGCCTTGGCGCATGCGCGAGTTTGCGGTGATTGATCCGGATGGCAATCTGATCCGGATAGGCCAAGCCCTGTAATCCTTAAATCAAAATAAAATCAATGGCTTGCAGCAGCATCAGGTGCGCCATGCATTGCGCCCGCTGATCCTGCACAACGCATCACTATTTGATCTTGATCAAGTCTTCGTGCAGAATTTTCACAAATTAGTGAAAATTCAAAAACTTTAGCGAGCTTGATATGGATCTGACTCCGCTGGTACAACGCTTTGTGCTCCACTTCGGCGAGATGGGCAGCCGCTGGGGCATCAACCGGACAGTGGGGCAGATTTATGCCCTTCTGTATGCCTCGCCCAGGCCGATCAATGCCGATGAAATCGCCCAGGCGCTCGGGTTCTCGCGCTCGAATGTCAGCATCGGTCTCAAGGAGCTGGAGAGCTGGCGGCTGGTGCGGCTATCGCACCAACCCGGCGACCGGCGCGAGTATTTTTCGGCGCCCGAGGATGTGTGGCGCATTTTCCGCACGCTGGCCGAAGAGCGCCGCAAGCGCGAAGTCGAACCCACGCTGACCATGCTGCGCGAGGCGCTGCTGGAAACCCCGGCCAACCCGCACGAAGAGCATGCACAGGGCCGCATGCGCGAAATGTACGAGCTGATCTCGCTGTGTTCGGACTGGTTTGATGATCTGCAAAAGCTCGAAGTCGAGAACCTGCAAAGGCTGATGAAGCTGGGCGCCACGGTGCAGAAGCTGCTGGCCATGAAGGACCGCATGGGCACGCTGTTCGGCGGCCGCGAGGAAGAAACCGGGCCTGAGGGCGAAGCCGGCAACCCGCACGGAGGGCCGCAAACATGAACGAGCTCGATGGTTTCCTGCTGGCGCGCATCCAGTTTGCCGCCAATATCAGCTTCCACATCCTGTTCCCCACCATCAGCATTGCGCTGTGCTGGTTCCTGGTGTTCTTCAAGCTGCGCGAACGCGCTACCGGCGCGCCGCACTGGCGCGAGCTGTATCAGTTCTGGGTGAAGATTTTTGCGGTGACCTTTGCGCTGGGCGTGGTCAGCGGCATCACCATGAGTTTCCAGTTCGGCACCAACTGGCCGGGCTTCATGGAAAAAGTCGGCAATGTGGCCGGGCCGCTGCTGGCCTATGAGGTGCTGACGGCATTCTTCATGGAGGCGACCTTCCTCGGCATCATGCTGTTTGGCGCGCAGCGCGTCGGCGAGCGCGTGCATTTGCTGGCGACACTGCTGGTGGCCGTGGGCACGTCGCTGTCGGCATTCTGGATATTGGTGCTGAACTCGTGGATGCACACGCCGGCCGGCCATGAAATACGCGATGGCGTGGTGCATGCGGTGGACTGGTTCGCGATTGTCTTCAACCCGTCCATGCCGTATCGCGTCGTGCATATGCTGTTGGCCTCGGGGCTGACGGGGGCCTTCCTGATTGCCGGCATCTCGGCCTACCGCGGGCTGCGTGGCGATGGCTCGCAAGCCGCGCAGACCGGCCTGAAAACCGGCGTGATCGTGGCAGCCATCCTGATTCCGCTGCAGATCCTCGCTGGCGACCTGCATGGTCTCAACACGCTGGAACACCAGCCGGCCAAGATCGCGGCGATGGAAGGCATCTGGGAAACCCAGCAAGGCGCGCCGGCCGTGCTGTTCGGCCTGCCCGATGCCAAGCAGCAGCGTAATCACTATGAGATCGCCATCCCCAAGCTCGCCTCGTTTTACCTGACGCACGATATCAACGGCGAACTCAAGGGCATCAAGGCCTTTGGTGACAAGCATCCGCCCGTCGCCCCCGTGTTCTTCGCGTTTCGCGCCATGGTGGGCGTGGGCCTGTTGATGCTGGCGGCGAGCTGGCTGGGTTGCTGGCTGCTGTGGCATCGCGGCCGATTGCCGGTCTGGCATCTGCGTGGTTTGGTGGCGATGACCTTTGCCGGCTGGGTTGGCGTGCTGGCCGGTTGGTACACCACCGAAATCGGCCGCCAGCCTTGGCTGGTCCACGGCATCCTCACCGCTGCCGATGCGGCCTCCAGCGTGGCCCCGGCGCATATTGCGCTGACGCTCTCGCTGTATCTCATCCTCTACGCCGTGCTGATGGCGGCGTATATCTCGGTGGTGTTTTTCCTGGCCCGCAAGGCGGCGTATGCAGGCGAAGCCGGCATTGGCGAGCCCGACACCACCGAACCCGCCCTGATCCCGAGGAGCGCATGATGAACCCGGTCATTCCCGATCTGAGCACACCGGCTGGCTGGCTGCCGCTGGTCTTCCTGTTCCTGATGGCGCTGGCGATGCTGGCTTATGTGGTACTCGATGGTTACGACCTCGGCGTGGGCATCCTGCTGCGTCGGGCCGGCAGCGAGGCCGAGCGCGATACCATGATTGCGGCCATCGGCCCGTTCTGGGATGCCAACGAAACCTGGCTGGTACTGGGCGTGGGCCTGCTGCTGGTGGCATTTCCGGTGGCGCATGGCGTGATACTGGGTGCGCTGTACCTGCCGGTGGCGTTGATGCTGATCGGCTTGATACTGCGCGGCGTAGCCTTCGATTTCCGCGTCAAGGCACGGGCGCAGTTCAAGCCTTGGTGGGACCGCACGTTTTACGCCGGCTCGCTGATTGCCGCCCTGAGCCAGGGCTGGATGCTGGGGCGTTTTGTGACCGGATTCGGCAGCGTCCCGCTTGATTACGTGTTCGCCGCCGCCACCGCACTGGGGCTGACCGCAGGCTACGCGCTACTCGGCGCCGGCTGGCTGCTGATCAAGACCGAAGGCGAATTACAGCAACGTGCGCGGCGCTGGGCACAAGGGGCGGTCGCGCTGACGGCGCTGGGCGTGCTGGCCATTTCGCTCGCCACGCCCTTGGTCAGCGAACGCATCGCCGCCAAGTGGTTCAGCTTCCCCAATATCCTGCTGCTGGCCCCGATTCCGCTGATGAGCGCGGCGTTGTTTGGCGTGATCGTGCTGTTGCTGAGGCGCTTCCCGGCCAAGGGCTGGCACTGGGTACCGTTTGCTGCAACAGTCGGCATCTTCACCCTCGCCTTCCACGGCCTGGCCTACAGCCTGTTTCCCTATGTGGTGCCCGAACGCACCACGGCCTGGCAAGCCGCCGCCGCGCCAGAATCGTTGATGGTGATTTTTGTGGGCGCCTGCGTGGTCTTGCCCTGCATCATCGGCTACACCGCGTTCGCCTACTGGGTGTTCCGCGGCAAGGCGCAGGCGCTGCATTACGGCTAGACCAGCTTAGCCACGTGGCTTACCCCAAGCGGCACGGGCCGCACTGGCGCGGGCAAAGCGCTCGCCCAGTGCTGCGCTGTCGGCGTCTTGCAATTGGCTGATCAGGGCATTGAGCTCCGTGCGGAAAGCTTGCAGATCAGCCAGCAAGCCATCGCGATTCGCCAGTGCAATATCGCGCCACATTTCGGGGTGGCTACCGGCAATGCGGGTGAAGTCACGGAATCCGGTGGCCGCGAGCGCCAGACAGGTTGCCGCATCCGGTCGATCCAGCACGCTGTTCATATAGGCAAAGGCCAGCAAGTGCGGCAGATGGCTCACGGCGGCGAACACGGCATCGTGCTCTTGCGTCGCCAGCTGCAGCGTGTGCGCACCACACTGCTGCCACAGGCTTTCCACGGTGGCGGTTTTAGCGGGTGCGGTTTCGGGTAGCGGGCAGATCACGACCTTGCGGCCTTCATACAAACCATAACGTGCCGCCGCAGCGCCCGATAAATCCGAGCCGGCAATGGGATGCGCGGGCACGCAACGGCCCAGGCTCTCTGGCAGATACGTACGGAACAGCGCCGCGACATCGCGCTTGGTGCTGCCGGCATCGGTCACGATGGCGCTGGCAGGCAGATGCGGTGCAATCGCGCTGAGTACGCCAGCCATCTGGCCGACCGGTGTCGCGATCAGTACCAGATCAGCGTCGGCCACAGCGTTCGCGGCGTCCTGGCTGATGCTATCCACCACCCCCAGTTGCAGAGCGCGCTCCAGGTTGCCCAAGGATCGGCCCACACCGACGACGTGATCCACCCGCCCTGCCCGCTTCAGATCGAGCGCGAACGAGCCGCCGATCAGGCCGACACCGATGATGACGAGTTTGTGGATGCGTGGCGTGTTAGTCATGGAGCGATCGGATCAGGGTTGTGCTGCCGGTACGACCTGGTAGCGGTAAGCCAGCTGACTGGCCGACTGATGCGGGTTAGTCCACATCAGGCAGTAATGCTGGGTGATGGCGGCAACGTGGCTGCCAGCCGGCACCTTGTCCTGCAACGATTCGGGCACCGGCATCTCGACGCGATCGCCGTCGTGGAAATGCAGGTTGAAAGCCAGCTTGTTGCTGGCGCTGAAACCGTATTCGAGCCGATCACCCGATTTGAGGTCCATGCAGGCTTCATGCCCCTTGCCCGCAGCCAGCGTCACCGTGTGGGTGTCGGCTGCGGCGGCATTGTCCATCAGGCAGGTGGTGCAGGCCAAGGCCAGCAGCAATTTCATGTCACAGCTCCCGGCCAACGGCTTGCGCAATCAGCCGCAAGGAGGCCATCAGTTCGGTCAATTCAGCCGGTGTGAGTGCCTGGTCGGCATCGCACCAGGCTTCGCACGGGTTGGGGTGGGCTTCTATCAGCAAGCCATCGGCACCGGCAGCAATCGCGGCACGTGCCAGCGCTGGCACCATCCAGGCCTTGCCGCCAGCATGGCTGGGATCGACCACCACCGGCAAGTGGGTTTCACGCTGCAAGACCGGGATCGCCGTCACATCCAGCACATTACGGTAGGCGGTTTCAAAAGTACGGATGCCGCGCTCGCACAGAATGATGTTGTGGTTGCCGCCCGCCGCAATGTACTCGGCGGCCATCAACAGCTCGCTGATCGTGGCCGAGAGGCCGCGTTTGAGGATGACGGGCTTGTTGACCCGGCCCACTTCCTTGAGCAGGTCGAAGTTCTGCATATTGCGCGCGCCGATCTGGATCACATCGACATCGTGCTCGAGGAAAGTATCGAGCATGCGCACATCCATCAGCTCGGTCACGATGGGCAGTTTGTACTCGCGTGCGGCCTGCTGGAACATTTCCAGCCCCTGCACACCCAGGCCCTGGAAACTGTACGGACTGGTACGCGGCTTGAACGCGCCGCCACGCATCAGGCGGCAACCGGCAGCGGCCACGGCAGCGGCCGAAGCATCCATCTGTGGCTGGGTTTCCACTGAGCACGGGCCGGCAATCACCTGGATCTGCTTGCCGCCGAGCTTGATGCCGCGGATATCCACAACCGTGCCAGCCGGGTGGCCTTCGCGGGCGACCAGCTTGTACGGTTTGACGATGTGCAGCGCACGCTCCACACCGGGCAACTGCTCGAAGGTCTGCTCGGACAGCGAGCGCTCGTCGCCGATGGCACCCACGACGGTACGCTCGGTGCCGCGCGAGATGTGTTCATTGAGGCCGGCAGCGCGGATACGGTCGACCACGCGCTGGAGGTCGTCGTTACTGGCTTGCGGGGACATGACGATGATCATGGTGTGTGTCCTTTACGTGGATTTCTGGCGGATTGTTCAGGAATGCGGACAAACAAAAAGGCGGGCCCTGTTGGGCCCGCCTTTTTGGAATCTTGGTTTCTGCTAGACGAAACCGGGCTGCCCGCTAGGTGGATGGCGGGTAGTAATAAAACGAAAACAGCGAACGGAGCAGCTTGGTCATGGTCGTCTTTGAACAGATTTGCGGTTGAGCTTAACCCAAAACATCCTTGAGTGCACCCATCGCCGCCTGCACCGAAGCGAGGATTTCTGCTGGCGTGGCTTCGTCGTACATATAGGCCGGCGCCGAGATGAAGGCGTGTTCGGGATCGAGGCAAGCCTGGTCCACTTCGACCGACACATGCATCTGCCCCCAGGCTTCGATCGCATCCGATAGCGGATTGCCGCCGTAACCCACGGTGATCCGGGCCTTGCTGTACCCGGCTTCCTTGGCGGCCAGTGCCAGCACCAGCGGTGCAGCACAAATGGCGACGACCGGCTTTTTGGCGAGCACGAAGGGCATGATGGCTGCCTTCACATCATCGTGCAGACGCGCGTTTTCACCGTCGTCGGCAAAGGTACACAGGTTCTTGGCTGCGCCAAAACCGCCGGGAAACACGATGCCGGCGTAGGCAATCGGCATCAGTGCTTCCAGTGGCGACACCTTGCCACGGGCTATGCGGGCCGCTTCGATCAGGATGTTGCGGGTCTCTTCCGTACCCTCGCCACTAAGGTGGTTGACCACATGGCGCTGGGCGCGATCCGGCGCGTAGCAATCGTAAGCAATGCCTTGCTGGCTCAGGGCAATCAGCGTGGAAACCGCTTCGGTGATTTCGCTGCCATCGAGGTAACCGCTACCCGAGAGGACGACTGCAACGCGTTTCATCTGCTCCACTCCCTGTGCTGATTTGAAGGCGGCCTATGCGGGCCAATGCCGACAGCATAGCGAATCTGATCGCCGCTTGTGTAACGCCTTGGTCATCAAGCCTTGCGTTCGATGATCACGTAGTGTTTTTTCATCGGTTCCAGCACTTCGAACACGCCCTTGAAGCCCGCAGGAATGACCAACGATTCACCCGGACCGGCCTCGGCGACCTTACCGGCCTCGTCGATGATGCGGCAGCGGCCTTCGGTCACAAAAAAGAACTCGTCTTCCTTATCGCCAAACGCAATCCGCCAGCTACCCACGTCGCAGGCCCACACACCGGCAAACACTTCACCGCTATCGTTGGTGTAATGGTTCCAGGTCGTGCGCAGGGGATTGCCTTGCAGGCGGCGCTCTTCGCGCGGGTGGTCGTATTCGGGGGCCGTGGTCTGACTGGCAAAGGTAATGATGTCAGGCATGGCAAATCTCCAGGGGGTTGGACTGCACCGGCCAAGGCGGCAGCGGTGCCAGATCGGGTTCAATAAAACAGGTACGCGCCGCCGGCAAGGCCAGAAGCGCCGCCGAATAATAAGGTGCCAGCGCAGACTTGCTGCTTTCCAGCAGCGGCGCCGCACGCAACTCAAAGCGGCGCCAGGCACGCTGCCAGCGGTCGGCATCGGTCTGTGCTTCGGGCATCTGTTCGGCAATCAGCCGCAGCAGTGCTTCGGTGATGGTGACATGGAATTTGTCTTCCGCGCCCAGGTGCCTCACATACGCCTTGAGCGCGTAACGGAAGCGCTCCGCACCAACCTTCGTCCCGAACTGGTACATCGCCGCCCAAGCCGAGAAAACATGGGCGCGATGATCGAATGCATGCGCCGCCAGTCGCCCACTTTCCAGCGCGCCCAGTACATCGGGCAGGTCGGGAAAGCGTTGGGGTTGAGGGGTACTGGTCAGAGTCTGGGGCGCCATATTCGGGGATTTCAGCCTGCGCAGTCAGGCGATGGGGCTTCGCGTCGGGAGTAGCCGGATATTCTAAGCCAGCGCTGTGCGGCGCCGTTTTATATCTGCAGTGTCCTGCCCGCCTGAACGGAGCGCGGTCCGGTGCTCAGGTAAAATGTGCACCAATCCCATTCCGGCGGAGCCGCCATGCAGCCCGAGCTTTCCCCTCTTGGCAAAACCAGCGCCTATATCGAGCAATACGATCCCGGCCTCCTGTTCCCGATTCCCCGTATCGTGAAGCGCGACGAGATCGGCGTACCGGCACAACTGCCCTTTTTCGGCACCGACTTCTGGAATGCCTATGAATTGTCGTGGCTCAACGCGCGTGGCAAGCCGCAGGTTGCGCTGGCCAGCTTCATGGTGCCGGCCGACACGCCCAATATCATCGAGTCCAAAAGTCTCAAGCTGTATCTGAACTCCTACAACCAGACACGGCTGGACGATGCGGCCACGGTGCGCCAGCGTATCCAGCAGGATCTGAGTGCGGCAGCGGGTGGGCATGTGGCTGTGCGCCTGGTCCTGCCCGACGCCTTTGCCAGCGAGCGCTTTGCCGAACCCGATGGCTTCTGCCTCGACACCATGGATATCGAGGTCGATCGCTACCAGCCCGCCCCGGCCTTGCTGAGCACACTGGATGAACCGGCCATTGAAGAAACGCTGTTCTCCAATCTGCTCAAGTCGAACTGTCTGGTCACCGGCCAGCCCGACTGGGCCAGCGTGCAGATCCGTTACCGTGGCGCCCCGATCCACCGTGAAGGCTTGCTGCGTTACCTGATCTCGTTCCGGCAACACAACGAGTTTCATGAGCAATGCGTGGAGCGCATCTTCATGGACATCTCGCGCCAATGCAGGCCGCAAGCACTGAGCGTGTATGCCCGCTATACGCGCCGTGGTGGTCTGGATATCAACCCCTTCCGCACCAGCCACACCCAAGCCGCACCCGCCAATCTACGCACGGCAAGACAGTAGGAATTTGCGCGCCGGCAGCTACACTGCAAATCGCGGGCCTGTCCCGATTTTCCTGATTGCGAGTCTGCGCCATGGCCATCCAACTCAGTGACGACGACGCTGCCAAACTGCTTAAAAGCCTGACCCTCCCCCCGATTCCCGGTGTGCTGGCCGAGTTGCGTGCGGCCCAAAGCCGCGAGGCCGACGCCGATGTGCTGGCTGCGCTGATCGGGCGGGATCTCAGCCTCACGGCGGCGGTGCTCAAGACTGCCAATTCACCAGCGTTTTCGGCACGCCAACTCGATAGCCTGAGAGATGCGGTCATGGTCCTGGGTGCGGCCAACCTCGACTCGGTGGTCACGGGCGTGGCGCTCAAGAAGCTGGTCCCCCTGCCGCCCATCCTCGGGCGCTTCTGGGATGAGGCCACGCGTATCGCTGCGGTGGCGGCGGCGCTGGCCAAGCACTGGAAACAGGTGCGCCCCGATCAGGCCTATCTGTTCTGCCTGTTTCGAGACAGCGGGATTCCGGTGCTGACGCAGCGTTTCCCGAGCTATATCAACACGCTGGCGCGGGCCATGAATGACCCGGGTCATTTTGTCGAGATCGAGAGCAAGAGTCGCGGTGCATCCCATGTGGTGGTGGGTTATTTGCTCGCCCGCAGCTGGTACCTGCCTGATGTGCTGAATCTGGCCATTCTCCACCATCACGATTTTGCCGATCTGGGCGACCGCAACCTGATTCCGGAAGAGGCCGCCCATTTGATCGCCCTGGCGCGGCTGGCCGAATACCTGCTGCAGTGCCATCTGATCGAGGGCAGCGATCACCATTGGCCGCTGATTGCAGAGACCGTACTTGCCACGCTGGAGCTAGGCGAGGTGGACCTGCCCACCGCCGTCGAGATTGCGCTGGCCTCCAACGCCTGACGGCAGCGGCCGGTCAGCATAGCAAGCAGGTAGAATCGCGCCCTTGTCTGCCCTTGCCTTGCTGAACTGATGCTGCCCGCCGAATTTGATGCCGCCCTTGCCACCTGCCTGATCCGCGATCACCACCCCTTGCGGCAGAAGTGGCGCACCCTGCGCGAGCGGCTCAAGCAGAAGCAGCCTGCCGACAAGCTCGCGAGCGAGCTCGCCGATGCCATCAACGCCTCGCAAACGCGCTATGCGCGCCGGCTCGCCAAACTGGTAAAACCCGAGTACGACGACGCCCTGCCCGTCAACCAGCGCCGTGATGATCTGCTCAAAGCGATTGCCGCAAACCAGGTGGTGATCGTTTGCGGTGAGACCGGCTCGGGCAAAACCACCCAGCTGCCCAAGCTGTGTCTGGAACTCGGCCGTGGCGTGGCCGGCCTGATCGGCCACACCCAGCCGCGCCGCTTGGCCGCGCGCTCGGTGGCCAGCCGCATTGCGCAGGAACTCAAGACCGAACTCGGCGACACAGTGGGTTACAAGGTCCGCTTTACCGATAAGTCGTCCGAACTGAGCCTGATCAAGCTCATGACCGATGGCATCCTGCTGGCCGAAACGCAGACCGACCGCTTCCTCAGCCAGTACGACACCATCATCGTGGACGAAGCCCACGAGCGCTCGCTGAACATCGACTTCCTACTGGGTTTCCTGCGCCAGCTGCTGCCCAAGCGGCCCGATCTGAAAGTCATCGTCACCTCGGCGACGATTGATGCCGACCGTTTCAGCCAGCATTTCGGTGGTGCACCCGTTATCGAAGTAAGCGGACGAACCTACCCGGTGGAAGTTCGCTATCGCGAGCTGCGCGCGCAGGGCAAGGCCAAATCCAGCGCCAGCAAACCCGCCGACGACAGCAGCCGCCATGCGCGCCAGTCCTTTGCCGAGGACGATGCCGAAATCGAGATGGAAGAAGCCGTCGTCGAGGCGGTACAAGAGCTGTGGCGACACGACGGCGCGGGCGATGTACTTGTATTCCTGCCCGGCGAGCGCGAAATCCGCGAAACCGCCGAGGAACTGCGCCGCGCCAAGATCATGGGCGCCGAGATCGTGCCGCTGTTTGCGCGCCTGAGCGTGGAAGACCAGCAGAAGGTGTTCCGCCCCAGCAGTGGTCGCCGCATCGTGCTATCGACCAACGTCGCCGAAACCTCGCTCACCGTGCCGGGCATCCGCTTCGTCATCGATTCGGGTCTGGCACGCATGAACCGCTACTCGCCGCGCGCCAAGGTCGAGCAACTGCAGATCGAAAAGATCAGCCAGGCCAGCGCCCGCCAGCGCGCGGGTCGTTGCGGTCGGGTATCGGCCGGTGTGTGTGTGCGCCTCTATTCGGAAGCCGACTTCAACGCGCGCCAGCCATTTACCGACCCGGAGATCCTGCGCTCCTCGCTCGCCGCCGTGATTCTGCGTATGCAGGCGCTGCGGCTCGGCAAGGTGGAAGACTTTCCTTTCCTTGAAGCGCCATCGGGCCGCCTGATTGCCGACGGCTACGCGCTGCTGCACGAGCTGGGTGCAGTGGATGACCAAGGCCAACTGACACGTATGGGCACCGAGCTGGCGCGCCTGCCGATTGACCCGAAAATCGGTCGCATGCTGCTGGCCGGCCGCGACGAAGGCTGCCTCGATGAACTGCTGGTCATCGCTTCGGCCCTCAGTATCCAGGACCCACGCGAACGCCCCTTTGAAGCCCGCGATGCCGCCGACCGCGCCCAGGCCCGCTTTGTGGACGAGAAGTCCGACTTCTACTCGTTGCTCAATATCTGGCACTTTTTCGACGAGGCGCTGCGCAACAAGCAAAGCAACCGCCTGCTGGTGCAAAGCTGCCACGACCACTTCCTGAGCTACCTGCGCCTGCGCGAATGGCGCGAGCTGCAAGCGCAGCTGCGCGACATTGTGGTGGATATGGGCTGGGTCTCTGATAAAGCTGCCGCCGAACATCCCGCTCGCGGGAGAGGGGCTGGGGGTGATGGCGCATCCAAGAGCGATGCACGCCCCACCACGCTTTCCCGCACACAGGACAAAACACCCGTTAGCAGTGTGCCGGTCCTCCCCAAAAAAGCCGAAAAAGAACGCCTCGCCGCCGAAGCCGCCCGCTACGAAGCCATCCACAAAGCGCTCTGCGCCGGTCTCTTGGGCAGCATAGGTTTCAAGCAACCCGAAGACGACGAATACCTCGGCGCGCGCGGCATCAAGTTCAGCATCTTCCCCGGCTCAGGCCTCAAAAAGGCCCGGCCCAAGTGGATCGTGGCCTCCGAACTCGTCGAAACCACCAAGCTCTACGCCCGTTGCGTGGCCGCCATCCAGCCCGAATGGCTGGAGCAACTGGCACCGCATCTAGTCAACCGCGATTACTTTGAACCGCATTGGGATGAAGGCCCGGCGCAGGTCGTGGCCAGCGAGCGCGTCACCCTGTACGGCCTGCCCGTGGTGGCCCGCCGCCGCATCCACTTCGGCCCGGTTGACCCGGTACGTGCGCGTGAAATCATGCTGCGCGAGGGTCTGGCTGGCCGCCGCTTCAATACGCGCGCGGCGTTCTGGCAGCACAATGAAAAACTGATCAGCGAGATCGAAGAACTCGAACACAAGGCTCGCCGGCAGGATGTGCTGGTGGATGAAGACGTGCTGTTCGACTTCTACGACGCCAAAGTCCCCGCCGACATCATGAACGGCCAAGGCTTCGATGCCTGGCGCAAGGACGCCGAAAAGGCCAACCCGCAGCTGCTGTTCCTGAGCCGCGACGACCTGATGCGCCATACGGGCGAATCGATCACCGAGCAGCAATTCCCGCCCGAGCTGGTGCTCGACGGCATTGCCTTGCCGCTTGCCTACCGGTTTGAACCCGGCCACGCGCTCGATGGTGTCACCGTGCAACTGCCGCTGCACCTGCTCAACAAGGTCAACGGCGCCGCGTTTGAATGGCTGGTGCCGGGTTTGCAGCGCGAAAAGATCACCCTGCTGGTCAAGGCGCTGCCCAAGTCCATCCGTCGCCTGTGCGTGCCGGTGCCCGAGTTCGTCACCAAATTGATGGTGACGCTCGACAAGGCCGATCGCAAAGCGCCGCTGCTGCCGCAACTAGCGCAGGCCGTGGGCCGTGGCATCGGCCAGCCTGTGGAAGTGAGCGAATTCGAAGGGGCCGAG
The DNA here is from genome assembly GCF_027257935.1 of Chitinimonas sp. BJYL2. NCBI lineage: Bacteria > Pseudomonadati > Pseudomonadota > Betaproteobacteria > Neisseriales > Chitinibacteraceae > Chitinimonas > Chitinimonas sp. BJYL2. Next base: position 621,397 of record NZ_JANZKW010000002.1, read on the forward strand.
CTGCCAGCCCACCTGCGCATGAATATCCGCGTGGTCGACGACGCCGGCCAGGAGCTGGCCAGTGACCGCGATCTGGTAGCCCTGCGCGCCAAGCTCGGCGAAGCCGCGCAGATGACCTTCCGTGAAGTGGCCGCCAGCCAGCCTGCTGCTTCGCCAAAGGCGGGCCCACAAGGCAAAGCCGCCAAGGGCCAGAACACCGCCAGCGCGGCATCAACGCCCGCATCGGCACCCACGCGTGCTGCTGGCCCCGCCATTGAAAAGGAAGGCATAACCAGCTGGGACTTCGGCGACCTGCCCGCCAAGCTCACGTTTGATCGTGGCGGTGCCAGGCTCACGGGCTACCCCGCACTGGTACCGCATGAAGGCGCGTGCGCGATCCGCCTGTTCGATGTGGAAACCATGGCCGAGGCCGAACACCGCCGCGGCGTAGTGAGGCTGATGCAGTTCGAACTGAAGGAACAGGTCAAGCAGCTACCCAAGTGCTTCCCCAACTTCACCCAGACCGCCCTGCTGCTGCGCCACATTGCGGACTCGGACAGCCTGATGGATGACCTGGTCGCCTGCATTTGCAACCGCGCCTTCATCGGCGACGACGAACTGCCACGCAGCAAGAAGGAGTTCGACGCGCTCAAGCAAAAGGCCAAGGCCCGCCTGCCTGCGGTCCGCGACGCCGCCTGGCGCGTGCTGCAGGAAGTCGCCACCGAGCAGCAACAACTCACGGTGCTGCTCACCAAGCCGGTACGCCTGCAAAGCGAACTCAAGCAGCAGCTGAGCAAACTGGTGCACAAGGGCTTCATGGCTACCACACCCTGGGAGCAGCTGCCGCATCTGTCACGCTATCTCAAGGGCTTCAAGTTGCGGCTGGAAAAGTACAACGCCAATCAGGCGCGCGATGCGCAACGCGGCGAGGAAGTGGCCGCACTGTGGGCACGCTGGGAAGCCGAGCAGGAAAAGTGGCGCAAGCTGGGCCGCGATCCGACACCCCTGGCACCATTCAGATGGATGCTGGAGGAGCTGCGCGTGAGCCTGTTTGCCCAGGAGCTGCGCACCCCGTTTCCGGTATCGGTCAAACGGCTCGACAAGATCTGGGCGGACTTGATCAAGCAATGATGCCTTGTGCTCGGCACAACGCGCGTCCGTCAGCCTCCGCTGCTGCTTCTCACCTACTGGCTACACTGAGTGGGTGATTGGCTTACGGGAGAGAGGCGATGCGCTGGCTGCTTGCCCTGCTATGTTGCCAAACCCTTGCTGATACAGCGGGGCTACCCGCGACGCTCAGCTTTGCTGCCAGGCCTCTGCCGCCCTATATGGAGCAGACGCCCAGCGGCTATAAAGGCGCACATCTGGAAATCATGTCGGCGCTGACGCGCCAGATCGGCGTAAGACTGAAGCTGGTTGAATGCCCGAGCGCGCGCTGTCTGCGCATGCTTGAAGTGGGCGATGTTGATGTGGCAATGGGCTATGCCAGAGATCCGCAGCGGGATGCTTACCTCGATTTCCTGCAACCCAGCTATGCCAGCCCCACCCGCACACAATTCTATGTGCGTCATAACGAGACCCGTTCACTACAGCAGGCCGAGGATGTCAGCCAGTTCCGGGCAGGCTTGGTCAGGGGGGTATTCTATTCCCGCGTCCTGACGCTGATTCCCGAAGCCAACCGCGACTACGGTCCGGACATGGAAACCAACTTCCGAAAACTGGCTGCCGGGCATGTGGACATGGTGCCGGCAGGGGTGAATGTGGGGACACGCGTCATCGACAAGCTGGCGCTGGTCGGCAAGGTTCGCGCCGCACCTTTCAGCCTAGTTCTGGATACTGAGCGTCATATCTCGCTGTCTCGACGCTCAGCTTGGCATCCCCACAAAGCCCGCCTTGAGGCCGCGTTTGCGACCCTGGTGCAGAAAGGTGAGGTCAGCGCCATCCTGGCGCGCCATGAGGAAGTCGACTCAACCCGCAAACGCTGAAAGATGGATGAGGCTAGTACGCGTATCACCATCGCGAGTTGGGTGACGTGTCGAGGATCAGCCGCCCAGCAGTGGCTTGGCCAGTGCATGCAAGACAGGATTGGCGGCCACCAGCACGCTGCCATCCGAATCCTTGTCCAGCTCGCCGCCCTGCCAATCCGTCATCAAACCACCCGCGCCCTGCACCACCGGCACCAGCGCAGCAAAGTCGTGCAGCTTGAGGCCGGATTCCACGACCAGATCGTAGCCACCGCTGGCCAGCAGCGCATAGGCGTAGGCATCGCCACCCCATACGGTAAAACGGCATTGTGATTGCAGCGCATTGAAGCGCACGCCGGCCTCGCCGGGCAGGTATTGCGGCCCGGTCGAACCCAGGCGGGCCTGCGCCAGTTCAGCGAGGCCGGATGTGCGCACGGATGCGCCATTGAGCGTGGTCGGCTGCCCCTGTACGCCTACCCAGCGTTCACCCAGCACGGGTTGATCGATGATGCCGAGCACGGGTTTGCCGTGGTGCAGCAGGCCGATCAGCGTGCAGAAAGTGGGTCGGCCTACGATGAAGCTTTTGGTGCCATCCACCGGGTCGAGCACCCATACCCACTCCGCATCGTCACGCACGCGGCCGAACTCTTCGCCGATGATGCCGTGCTCAGGACAAGCGGCTTCGATCAGCGCACGCATGGCCTGTTCCGCGCCACGATCGGCCAGCGTTACCGGGCTGGCATCGGCTTTGTCGTCGATGACAACGCCACTGCGGTAATGGGGAAGAATGGCCGCGCGGGCTGCGTCGGCAAGGCGGTGGGCAAGGGGGAGAAATTGAGCGGGCACAGGAATCACAGGGTCAGCAACGGGGAGTCGCCATGATACCGGAGCCGCGATAGGGCCAGATGATGGTGAAGCCGGGTTCAGTAACCGCAGTTGAAACGGGCACTGACCATGACACGCACACCGCCACCGGCAATTTCTCCACCCAGCTTCGAGCCGGGCCGCAACACGGTTTCGCAGCTACGTACCGGCAGGCCCAAACCGCGTATGGCCTTGGCCGCTTCCATGCTCGACATGCGGATCTCGGGTCGCCACTTGGCCAACTGCATGCTGGTCCGCTTTTCCGGGGTCAGTGTCAGACGCAGCTGTGGCCAGCGGCTCTCGGGTTGGCCCACGGTGAAGACCGAAACCGGCGCAGGCGCCATATTGGCGGGCCGCAGATCGATTTCACGCGCACCAAACGGCTCCATGCCGGATTCCGCTTGTGCCACCAGTGGCATACATGCCATTACCGCCAGCACTGCGATGTCACGCTTGAGGGCAACCATGATGCTGCTCCTTATATTAGATTTTTATTATTTTGTGATTGTTTTACGCCGCTGCCACCGTGCAGGCAATAACCGTCTGTCGCCAATATTCGCCAATATGAGATGCGTCGCCGGCGGCTGGGGTTTGCCGCCGAACGGCGAAGTGCGCGACCATGCCCATATCGTGTTGCTCATCCACAGGGAGTACGCCTTGTCCCGTCTTTCGCTCGCCCCGCTTCTGGCCATGCTGGTGGCCATGCCTGCCATGATCTCCGCCCATGCCGCCACGCCAGAGGAAGCGCGTCTTGCGCGTGCCCGTGATGCCATGCCCGCGGTCGTCGGTGCGTTCGATACCCGGATCAACGCGCTGGCCCAAAGCTGGACAGCCGCACGTGACGCGCGCGAGGCCATGGAACAGGTACGTGAACACGGCCAGCAACTCTGGGCCGACGCCAAAAGACGGCTGCGGGCGCAGCAAGATGCCGATGACCGGCCGCTTTACTGGGCGCGACTGGCGATGGCGCAAACCCTGCGCGAACAGAAACCGGCGTTTCCCGTCTTTGCGGCAGACCGCGAGGCGATCATTGCCGCCTTCGAGCAAGCCAGCCGCGGCATGGACGAGATCAGCTATCCAGCACGTTCTGCCATGCGCCGCATCCTGATTACCGGCTTTGATCCTTTCCTGCTGGACCGCCGCCTCAATCAGAGCAACCCGAGTGGTGTTACGGCACTGCTGCTGGACGGTGAGGAAATCGACATCGACGGCCAGCGCGCGCGCATTGAAGCGGCCATTTTTCCGGTGCGCTATGCCGACTTCGACGCAGGCATGGTGGAAACCTTCCTGATGCCCTGGCTGGCCGGGCCGCAAGCCGTACCCGAGAACTGGCTGGAGGCTGCCCGCTTGCATGCCCAAGGCGGTGTGGTAGCCGGGCAAGCCAAGCCGCAGATCGATCTGCTCGCCACCATCAGCATGGGTCGCAAAGATTTTGATCTGGAGCGTTATCCCGGTCGGCGCCGCTCAGCCGATGTGGTGGATAACCTCAACGCACTGCCCGGTGCCAGTCGGCTCTCCCCCAAGCCGCCGCTCCTCAACGGCAAGCCGATCAGCGGACCAGAATTCGTGGAGTTCTCGCTGCCGGTCGCGGCCATGCAGCGTGCGCAAGGCCCTTATGCCATCCACGACAACCGCTGGGTTCGCGTTGTCCCGGACACCCGCTTTGCTGCGGGCGGGCTGGCGACACTAAAGGGTAAAACGGCGGTCGAGGGCGGGGGTGGCGGTTATCTCAGCAACGAGATCGCGTACCGCTCGGCGCGCCTGCGTGATGCGCTGGGCATCCAGCTGCCGCTTGGGCATATCCATACACCCGCGATTGCGGCTTATGAGCCCGATAAAACCACTGCCATTGCTGCACAAATCCGGGAGATGCTGCGACAAGCCATCCCCACGCTGGCAGCGCGCTGAACTACTTGCTCGCGTAGCGCGCGTCGGCCGCCTTGGCCTGTGCAGGCAAGTTACCGCGCAGCCACTCTGCCGCATTAGGGTCATAGCGCAGGTGGGCACGCCAGAACTGGGCGCTGGCCTCACGGAGCAGCGCTTGCTGACGGGACTCGATGCTATCGCCCACCAGCAGACGGTCGCCGCCGAAGAAGTCATGGGTACGACCCGCAAGGACCAGCAGATATTTGCCGCCAGCCGGCATCGCGGCATAAGGCTTTTCGCGATCTGCAGCGCTCATGCCGCTGCCCAATGGATCACCATCTTCCGTACCGGTCATCGAGAAGAAGGGGCGATCGAACTGATCAAATGCCCCACCCTCACGACGTGCACTGGGGCTGAATGCCAGAAAGGCCTTGATGCGGGGCTCACGCCAGCGCGTGCCGATCAGCGGATAGTGCTGCCCAGCCACAGCCTGCGTAGTGACGGCACCGAAGCTATGCCCCGCCATGCCGATCTGATCGAGGCTCGCCTTGGCCAGGGCGCCCGTCGCCTTGCGCCTGGCCAGCTCATCCAGCGCAAAGTGGACATCTTCCACCCGTGCCTTGAGCTGCGCCGCACTGGCTGCCGATTTGAGCGCCCGGAATCGATTGCCCTCGGCCTGTCGCCAGACCAACTCATCGCTGCCGGGATGTTGCAGATGTATCACCAGCAGGCCCTGCCTGGCCCAATGTTCACCCCAGGCGCTACCACCTTCTCGCGAGCCACCCAGCCCGTGGGAATAGACGATGACCGGGAACGGTCCTGCACCGTCCGGCACTCTTAACTTGACGGGGATATCACGCTGCCGCGCCGCATCATGCCAAGTCTGCAGCACGACGGCGGGCTCTCCTGCGTGGGCAAGCCCAGCAAGTACAAAGAGGCAGATCAAGAACAAACGCAGCATGGTGACTTCCAGAATCCGGGCCAGATCAGACTATACGGTGCGGCAGGCTTTCCCCGGGCATGCGATCAGGGTGACGGGTGATAGGCATACAACACATCAGGGCAGCGTTCCTCATTCCCGGACCCATCCGAAAAGGCGATCGCCACAAAGCCATGACGCTCATAAAAGCGGCGAGCCGGGCCGTTGGCCTGAAAGGTGAACAGGCGTACCGGCGCATTGATCAGCACCAGGGCGTGCTGCAACAAGGCGCTGCCCAGCCCCTGCCCCACCTCGTCAGGGTGCAGGTATAAGTGGTCGATCCACCACTGCCCATCCTGCTGCACACAGGCCACAAAGCCGCGCACCGCCCCCGCCCGCTCGGCGACAATCACCCCGCCGGCCGGCAAGCGATGCGCTGCCAGCCACTGGCGCACCGCTTCATCGTCATGGGCGAGTGGGGCATAGGGCAGGAAAGTACGGCGGGCGTTCAGATAGAGCGCAGCCAACGCATCGGCATCGGCGGCCTGGGCGGCACGCAGTGTCCAATCCGACAGGCTCACGGGATGCTGGCCCGCGCCACCAGGCGCCGGTACAGCCAGGGCCACCAGCGTGCAAGCGGCACCACCAGGGTTTCCAGGCCACCCACATTGAACTCATCCTTGCCCGCATCCAGCCCGCGGAGGATCTGCCGCGCACAGACCTCGGGAGAGGTGACCTTGCGGCGGCCCGCATCGGCCTTGCCTTGGACGCTGCCATCGCCGGTCAGCGCAGCGGCGGGCAGCCCGGTATCGATATAGCCGGGACACACCAGGCTGACACGCACGGGCGATGGCCACAACTCGGCACGCAAGGAATCGAAATAGCCATGCAGGGCGTGCTTGCTGGCCGCATAACCAGTGCGGCGCGGCACCCCAACCTTGCCCTGCACGCTGCTGATGACCACGATATGACCCGACCCGCGCGTCACCATGTCGTCAAGCAGGGTCTTGGTCAGGGCAACCGGGCTGAGAAAGTTGATCTGCATCAGCGCCTGGTCCACCGCCACCGCCGTATCGCGCGCCCAGCTACGCTGACCGATGCCCGCGTTGAGGACCAGCATATCCGGCAGCCCCACCTCGTTGATCACACGACGGCAGAGTGCAGGCAAGGCATCGATATCCGCAGCGTCGAAAGGCAAGACGAGATGGCGCTCGGGATTTGCGCAGCGCTGCCGCACGGCCTCCAGTTCCTTTACCCGCCGCGCCGACAGCACCAGTCGTGCCCCGCGCTCGGCCAAGGCACAGGCCAGTGCAGCGCCAATGCCGCTGGAAGCGCCGGTAATCCAGACCAGGGAAGAACGTTGATGGGGCTCAGCAGTCATGGGCATATCAAGGGTTGGCGGCATGCATACGGGGTTTTGAGATTACTGGCAAATACCGCAAGGTGACACTCTCGTATGCGCCTGTTCGCGCAAAGCGTGCGGCGATGCACTAAACCAAAGGCAGCAACGTATCCACGCTGCCTGTGAGTCGCGGTCATTTCCGAGGTCAGGATACCGTTGAGTACATCGAGTCCCGCCCCCGCCGTTGCAGCACCCCAGACACTCACCCAGTGGCGCACACTGGTGTTGCGCCGGATCCTGCTTGCCGTCTTGCTGCTGGGCACCCTGGCTGCACTCCCCAGCAGCCTGCTGGCTGTGCAGCAAGGCCTTTGGTCGACCGTGCTGATCGACCTGGTGGCACTGGCCTGGGTGGTGTGGCTCTGGCAAGGCGGCGGCCTGAGCTTGCGCGCCCGAGCCTGGCAGTTCGTGGCCCTGGTCTACGCCCTAGGGATGTGGTTCCTGTTTACCGTGGGGCTCGTCAGCCAGATTTATCTGCTCGCCTCTCCGGTATTGGCTGCCTTGTTGCTGGGTCGGCGCGCGGCCATCTTTGCGTTAAGCGTCACCACCATGTCGCTGCCACTGGTCGGCTATCTTGCCGGCCTGCCGGTCGATGTACGTGGTTTCCCACCCAACCCGCTGGTTCAGTGGCTGCTGATCGCGGCCAACTTCGGCATGATCAACGGGGTGCTGACGCTCTCGGCCGCCGTGCTGATGGAAGGTTTGAGCCGGTCGCTCGATGCCCAACAGCAGGTCAGCGATACGCTGGCCGAGAAGCAGGCACGGTTGGAAACCACGGCCGAGGAGCTTCGGCTCACCGGCGCGGCAGTGGCCCACCTCAACGATATCGTGCTGATCATTGAAGCGGCACCCCACCCCAGCGGTCGCCGCATCATGTTCGCCAATGCTGCGTTCGAGCGTCAGACCGGTTATCTGCTTGAGGAGGCCATCGGCGAAACCCTGTACCTGTTTCTGGGTCACGAAACCTGCCGCGAGGAAATGGCGCGCATCACCAAGGCACTGGACGAGCAGACCAGCCTGCGCACCGAGCTGATTGTCTACCGCAAGAATGGCGAGCCCTTCTGGCTGGAGCTGGACCTCAACCCCATCTACGACACAGCCAACCGCTGTACCCACTTCGTGCTGGTACAGCGCGACATCACCGATCGTAAACGTGCCGAAGAAAACATCCACCGTCTGGCCTTCTACGACAGCCTTACCGGCCTGCCCAACCGCCGCCTGCTGATCGACCGCATGGATCGCGCGCTCGCCGCAGCACGCCGTCGCGGTGGTTTTGGTGCTGCCATCTTTCTGGATCTGGACCACTTCAAGCATGTCAACGATGCGCGTGGTCATGGTACGGGCGATACCTTGCTGACCGCCGTGGCAGCGCGTCTGACCGTACTGCTGCGCGATGAGGACACCATTGCCCGGCTCGGCGGCGACGAGTTTGTGGTGCTGCTCAATCACCTGGCTGACGACGACACCAGTGCGGCGACGCTGGCCATGCAATTGGCAGACAAACTGCGGCAAGCCCTTGCAGAACCTTTCGATCTCGGCGCCCAGCGCTTCAGCACGGGCGGCAGCCTGGGGATCACCTTATTTCCCAAGCCCGGCCAGCGCACGGAAGATATCCTGCGCGAGGCGGATATGGCCATGTACCGCGCCAAGTCAGAGGGGCGCCACCGTGCCGTGTTCTTTGAAGGCAGCATGCAAGCCGAAATCGAGGAACGCCTTACCCTGCAGCGGGACATGGAACAGGCGCTGGCTGAAGGCGGCTTCCAGCTCTACCTGCAACCCCAGGTCAACGCCGAGGGGCGCGCCATCGGCGCCGAGTTACTGCTGCGCTGGCAGCACCCGGTACGCGGCTTCATCTCTCCGGCGCAATTCATCCCGATTGCCGAAGAAACCGGCCTGATTGCGCGTATCGGCGACTGGATACTCGTTGAAGCCTGCCACCTGCTGATGATTCTGGCCGCCACTGGCCGCGATCTGCCGCTATCAGTGAATGTGAGTCCCTATCAGTTCCATGAGGCCGACTTCGTCGCCAAGGTCAGGCGCGTGCTCGATGAAACCGGTGCCCCCGCCCAACAGCTGGTGCTAGAAGTCACCGAAGGGCTGTTGATCCGCAACTTCTCCGCCACCGTGGCCAAGATGGAAGAGTTGGCCAGCCTGGGGCTAAGGTTCTCGATTGATGACTTCGGCACCGGTTACTCCAGCCTGGCCTATCTGCAGCGCCTGCCGCTGGATGAGTTGAAGATCGACCGCAGCTTCCTGCCGCAGGATCCCGGCATCCCGAGTGAATGCGCCATCTCGGCGCTGATTCTGAGTCTGGCGCGGCACATGGACCTGCGCGTGGTGGCAGAGGGCGTGGAAACGCCTGAGCAGGCAGCCTTCCTGATTCGCGAAGGCTGTCATTCGATGCAGGGCTTTCTTTATGCGCGGCCCATGCCGGTCAGTGACTGGCTCAAGCTGCCCGACGATCATTGCTACCCGGATGGCAAACCGCTCTTCTGAATCATGTCACCCGTGCATTGCGAATGATGCGGCGGAACAAGCCTGGGGCAAACCGCTTGATATACAGCCCCAGCTTTTCGCGCAGGCCAGCTACGGCAAACTCTTCCTTGCCGGCATCCAGCCCCGCAAGTATCCGACGCGCGCAATCGGCAGGTTCTATCCCGTTGGCCTGTGCCTGATCCATCCTGCCTTGCGGGCTGCCATTGGCCGTGAGCGCGACCAGCGGCAGATTCGTCTTGATGAAGCCCGGACAAACCAGGGTCACACGGATGCCATCACGCCATAGCTCGGCGCGCAGCGAATCAAAGAATCCGTGCAGGGCGTGCTTGGCTGCTGCGTAGCTGGAACGCATGGGCGTACCGAATTTACCGACCAAGCTCGTCACCGCCACCAGATGCCCAGAGCCTTGCTTGAGCATGACCGGCAGCACCGCTTTGGTAAGCGCCACGGTTCCGAGATAGTTCACCTCGATCAGCCGCTTGTCCACCGTCAGATCCGTTTCGCGAGCCAGTGAGCGCTGGCTCAAGCCAGCATTGTTCAACAGCATGTCGATGCGGCCGTAACGTGCCAGCACCTGTGCCACTGCAGCGGCAAAATCTGCTGGCTGTGCCAGGTCCAGCCGCACGATCAGATGGCGTTCCGGCTGCGCGCAGCGCGCCAACACACGCGCCAGTTCATCGCCACGCCGGGCCGACAGCACCACGCAATCACCGCGCGCCGCACATGCCAGAGCCAGCGCCTCGCCAATGCCACTGGATGCCCCCGTGATCCACACCACCCTGCCCTGTTCGCTCATCCCACCCTGCCCCGTCCCGATCTGGAACACGGATCATCGCAGCGCGCCCGCCAGCGCACAATGCGGGTTGTCGCCTCAACGGGGTTTGGACAAATCGTCGCCATTTGGACTAAAACGGCAACTTGTTCCCCCACCCGAAGCCGCCCGCCATGAACACCCTGCCTCGCATCGCCTTTATCGGACTCGGCCATATGGGTGGTCCCATGGCCGCGAACCTTGTCCGCGCCGGCTACCCTGTCAGCGGCTTCGACCTGACTGCAGATGCGGTGGCCGCCCTCGTATCGCTCGGTGGCAGCGCAGCCCCCGATGCGGCCAGCGCGGCGACCCAAGCCGATATCGTGATCAGCATGCTGCCGGCCAGCCAGCATGTGGCCGGGCTCTATCTGGAGCAGGACCTGCTCGCCGCCATCCGCCCCGGCACACTGGTACTGGAGTGTTCGACCATCGCACCCGAGACGGCCCGCAAGGTCCACGCCGCCGCCAGTGCACGCGGCATTATGATGCTCGATGCCCCGGTGTCTGGTGGCACGGCCGGCGCCGCAGCCGGGACGCTGACCTTCATCATCGGCGGCGAAGCGGCGGTGCTCGAACGGGCACGACCCGTACTCGAAAAAATGGGCAAGAACCTGTTCCATGCCGGCCCGGCAGGCAGTGGCCAGGTTGCCAAGATCTGCAACAACATGCTGCTGGCCATCCATATGATCGGCACCGCCGAGGCACTGAATCTGGGCGTGAGCAACGGGCTCGACCCCAAAGTCCTGTCCGACATCATGCGCGTCAGCTCGGGGGGCAACTGGAGCCTGGAGAAATACAACCCCTGGCCGGGTGTGATGGAGAGCACACCGGCCAGCCGTGAATACGAGGGCGGCTTCGGTGTGGACCTGATGCTCAAGGACTTGGGGCTGGCCATGGAAGCGGCATTGCAAAGCCGCTCGGCGACGCCGCTGGGCGCGCTGGCACGTAACCTTTACGCCATTCACAGCAGCCAGGGCGCAGGACAGCTCGACTTCTCCAGTATCCAGCAGTGGCTCAAACGGCACTAAAGGCAGAAGACACGGCGCTTGAGAGAAGACACTTCAAACAGCGCCCGCAGCTCGTCGCCCGATTCCCCCGCTTATCGCGCCCCGATTGCCGATGTGCACCGCCATCGGCATAATCGCCGCCCATGAAATTCCTCTTCGACCTGCTGCCGGTCATCATCTTCTTTGCCGGCTACTCCTCCGGTCTTGTCTTTCCCGAATACGGCCTGAACAAACCCATCGAGTTTGCGACCGCGCTTGCCATTGCGGCCTCCGTGATCCAGATCGGCTGGCTCAAGCTGCGCGGCAAGCCGATTGAAGTCATGCAATGGATCGGGCTCGGACTGATTGTCGTTCTGGGCGGCTTGACCCTGGTGCTGCATAGCCCGGCCTTCATCTACTGGAAGCCCACGGCCGTGAATCTGGCGCTGGCTGGCGGGCTGCTGATTACCCGTTTCGTGCTCAAGAAGCCGCCCATGGCCTTGCTGCTGGGCAAGGAAATGAAACTCCCGGAAGCCATGTGGGACAAGCTCATGTGGGCCTGGGTCGGGTTCTTCCTGTTGCTCGCCGTGGTCAATCTGGTTGTGGCCTTCAACTTTCCGGAAGACATCTGGGTCAAGTTCAAATTATTCGGCGTGCTGGGCATGACCTTTGTGTTCGCCATTGCCCAAGGTCTCTGGCTTGCTCGCCACCTGCCCGAAGACACCGCAGCCAAGGAAAGCTGAGATGTATTACGCCATTACCGGTACAGACCACGCCGACACGCTTGCGCAACGGCTCGCCGCCCGCCCGGACCACGTGGCACGGCTGCAGGCCCTGCAGGCAGAAGGTCGCCTGCTGCTCGCCGGCCCCTTCCCGGCCATCGACAGCCCCGACCCTGGTCCCGCCGGCTTCAGCGGCAGCCTGATCGTCGCCGAGTTCGAGAGCCTCGCAGCGGCCCGCGCATGGGCCGATGCCGACCCCTACCTTGCGGCCGGCGTGTACGCGCAGGTTGATGTACGCCCGTTCAAGAAGGTACTGCCCGCATGAACACGCCGGACAAAATCCGTGCGAAACTTGCGAGCCTGGCGCCCACGGTACTCGAACTCACCGACGATAGCGCCAAACATGCCGGTCATGCTGGCGCCGCCTCCGGCGGCGGGCACTATCGGCTGGTTATCGTGTCCGAGCAGTTCACCGGCCTCGCGCTGATTGCGCGGCACCGGCTGATTTACGATGCGCTCGGCGACATGATGCGGCAAGATATTCACGCTCTGGCCATCGACGCCAAAACGCAATCCGAATTGACCCACTAGCTTCACCCCACTCAAAGACCGAGAAGGACGTTTTCGATGCACACCAAGATTTTCGCTTCTGCCCTGGTTGCCGCCCTGCTGGCTGGCGCTGCCGTTGCTGCCGACAAGCCGGTGGCCGTCGTGAACGGGGTGGCCATCCCCCAGGCGCAAATGGATTTCATCCTCAAGCAACTGGCTGAGCGTGGCGCCAAGGACAGCCCCGAGCTGCGTGCCAAGATCCGCGACGACATGATCACCAAGGAAGTCATCGCCCAGGAAGCCGCCAAGAAGGGCCTGAGCAAAGACGCTGATGTCCAGGTTGAAGCCGCCATGGCACAGCAGAATGTGCTGCTGAAGGCCTTTGTGCAGAACTTCCAGAAGACCAACCCGATCGCCGAAGAAACCCTCAAGGCCGAATATGAGCGGATCAAGGCTGAAGCCGCTAGCCGCAAGGAATACAGCGTTCGCCACATTCTGGTGAAGACGGAAGCCGAAGCCAATGCCGTGATCGCCGAGCTGAAGAAGGGCAAGAAGTTTGCCGATCTGGCCAAGGCCAAGTCGCAAGACCCGGGCAGCAAGGATAACGGCGGCCTGTACGACAAGGTCCAGCAAGGCCAGTTCGTGCCCGAGTTCGATGAAGCCATGCGCAAGCTGGCCAAGGGTCAAGTGACTCAGACTCCGGTCAAGACCCAATACGGTTTCCACGTGATCAAGCTGGAAGACGTGCGCGCCGCACAAGGTCCTTCTTTCGACGAAGTGAAAGCCGGCCTGCAGCAGCAAGCTCAAGGTCAGGCACTGGACAAGCTGATCGCCGATCTGCGCGCCAAAGCCAAGGTGGAGTAACACCGCCCGTCAGGCACCGCACCACACAAAGGGCCGCAAGGCCCTTTGTCATTGCATGCCCACCCGTTGCGACCCAAGCCCAAGAGAGTCCGCATGAAAAAGATCGAAGCTGTCATCAAGCCATTCAAACTCGACGAGGTGCGTGAAGCGCTGGCCGAGGTCGGGGTCAGTGGCCTCACCGTGACCGAAGTCAAAGGCTTTGGCCGCCAGAAAGGCCACACCGAGCTGTATCGCGGTGCCGAGTACGTAGTGGATTTTCTGCCCAAGGTGAAGATTGAAGTCGTTATCACCGACGACAAGGTCGACCCCGCCATCGACGCCATCGTCAAAGCCGCCCGCACGGGCAAGATCGGCGACGGCAAGATCTTCGTGATGCCGGTCGAGCAGGTTGTCCGCATCCGTACGGGAGAAGTCGGCGCAGATGCGGTTTGATCGACTCAATTACCTGAAATATTTGCCGGGTTGCGGCTTGCAAGAAACGAATCAGCCACTATAATTGCGGGCTGTTTCCGGTTCAGCCGGAACCATGTTGCCGGTGTAGCTCAGTTGGTAGAGCAGCGCATTCGTAATGCGAAGGTCGTAGGTTCGACTCCTATCTCCGGCACCATAAGAATCAAGGGCTTAGCTGATTTCAGCTAGGCCCTTTTCTTATTCTGGCAAGCAATGTGCCCCAAGTGGGCCGCCGCCATGCCAGCAGTTGCCTTGGGGCATTCTGCAAGTAGCGATCACCCCGGCAGGCGGGACGGGCTACCCCTTTCTCCTGAGCAATCGATCGGCGCTACGGCTTGCATCCACAACGATTGGGCGACCACACCAAGTATCAAGCGGGCCGAGGTTGCGACTTACAGCGGGCTCGCATCAGGCTATTGCGCACCGGACACACCATCAGCATCAAATGAAACACTGAATAGACAATTTCAAAACGCAGTTTCATAATCGAGAAACGATGTGCAGCCTTGGGGTGCTGCGCCGACCTGACGTCGCTGCGATGCAGATCGAGCCGAGCCGGCTAAAGGCCGGAACGGAATCCATCAACGCAATTTCAGGTCGGGGCCATGCCATAGCAGCCCTTGCCTGGACCCGTGCGCGCGGTGAGCGCTGTACGGTGAGACAAGGAGACAGCATCATGAAAAAGAACACCATGCGTCCATTGGTCGGGATGGTAGGCCTGCTGATGGCCTGCCCGGCTTACGCCGTAGACTGGCCCTCAGGCTATTCGAAATGTGCCGACGAGGGCGAGATCTGCAAGGCAGGCACCAGCCTGCGTCCTGTGTCTTTCGGCATTAAGGACAAATGGGTTATCAAGCAACTCAGCGGTAATATCGCCTGCACGGTCGCCACCTTCGGCAGCGACCCCAATCCCGGCATTCCAAAGAAATGCGCAGTAGGCCCTGTGCCGACTCCGACTCCGACTCCGACTCCGACTCCGACTCCCACGCCAACACCAACGCCAACGCCAACGCCAACACCAACACCAACACCAACACCAACACCAACACCGACACCGACACCGACACCGACACCGACACCGACACCGACACCGACTCCAGCCGGCGCCAGTGGCGGCTATGCCGGCACCGTTAGCGGCGGCGGGAGTGCGGCAGTGCAAACCGTCAGCACGCCGGCTGCGCTGCAAGCAGCCATTAACGCCTATACAGGTGGCGGGCTGGTATTGCGCTACACGGGTACATTTGATTTCGGCAGCATCACCGACACCTGCGCCCAGTGGCAAAAGCCCGCCGGCACCATTGTGGAGATCAAGAACAAAAGCGATATCACGATCGAGGGTGCGGATGGTTCAGGAGCCAACTTCGGTCTGGCGATCAAGGCAGACTCACGAAACATCATCATCCGCAACATGACGATCGGGCTGCTGCCCGGCTCAATCGACGCCATCGGTATCGAAGGTCAAAGCGGAAAATTCCCTGGCTATATATGGATCGATCACAACACCCTGTTCAGCAGCGTGAATGATTGTCCGGGTGCGGGTGATATGGAGTTCGATGGCCTGATCGACAGCAAGGCGGGAGCGCACCACATCACTTATTCGTACAACCTGATCCGGGACCACCAGAAGGTTGGCCTGATTGGTTCCAGCGACAGTGACACCAGTGATCGCTTCATCACCTTCCACCACAATGTCTATCAGAACGTCAGCGCACGTCTGCCCCTGCAACGCGGCGGTTATACCCACCTCTACAACAATCTCTATAGCGGCGTGAAAACCTCGGGGGCAAACATTCGCATGGGCGGCTACTCACTGATTGAGGGCAACTGGTTCGAGAACGCGCAAAACCCGGTGACATCGCGCGACAGCTCGTCGATTGGTTACTGGGACCTGCGCAACAACAATATCCAGAGCCCGGCCGACTTCGCGACCTATGGGATCACTTGGGTGGCGAGTGATTCGTCTCCCACCCGCGATGCGACCGACTGGCGCAGTACTGCCAGCTTCCCGCTGGGCATTCCCTATAGCTACACGGTACAGGCACCGTCCTGTGTGAAGCAGAAGCTGCCTGCCGTAGCCGGTGCAGGCAAGGGACTCGCGAAACTGAGTTGCTGAGTCGATAGCTCGTGCATCCCGGCCGGAACCAGATGGACAACAAAACCTGACCACGTACTCGGGCACATTCCGGCAGCAACAGCACAAAGGGGCGCATGGCGCCCCTTTGTGCTGTTGCGTCATCATCCAGGCACACGTTCGTTTAGCGTCGATGGTGCCATCAGCAATGGCTTATGGCGTAGCCAGCGGCAATCCGGGTAACCAGGTGCTCTACGACTGGCAATACCAAGGCTGCGCACGCCGCCTGCCAGCGATATTCAGGCGCCACCGAATGTGGTGGCCACCTTGTAGGCCAAGCGGGTTGCCTGATCGACCAGATGACGAATGTGGGGGACGAACTGAGGGAGGGATACGTAGAAGATTGCTATCCCGACGCCGATGGTGATGGGAAAGCCCACCGCAAAAACGTTGAACTGCGGCGCAGCCTTGGACATGACGCCAATCGCCAGGTTGGTGATCAGCAAGGCCGCCAGCACAGGCAGCGAAAGCAATACCCCGAGCATGAAAATCTGTCCGCCTGCATCCACCAGCAGCTTGAAGCCAGCTGCCTTGATGGGCGCTGCAGTAATGGGCAGCAGCACAAAGCTCTTGGCAATGGTCTCGATGACCAGCAGATGGCCATTGAGCGCCAGAAAAACCAGAATGGTCAGCAAACTGGTGATCTGGGCAACAACTGCTGTATTGGTACCGTGCTGTGGATCGTAGAAACTGGCAAAACCCAGACCCATTTGCAGGCCCGCAATATGGCCAGCCATTTCTACCGAGCTGAACACCAGCCGCATGGTGAAACCGATGGCAACCCCGATCATGACCTGCTGGATGATGATCAGCACGCCGAGCGGCGAGACCGGGCCGACATCGGGCATGGGGGGCAGGCTGGGTGCAATCAGGATGGACAGCAGCACTGCGAGGATCACCCGCACACGCACCGGTATGCTACGGCTGGAATAGAAGGGGTCGGTGGCGAAAATGGCGAGGATACGGAAGAACGGCCATAGCAGCAGCCCCAGCCATGCCTGAATCTGCGCATCGGAGACGCTGAACATGGCCCCGCTAACCGATCATGGTCGGGATCGCCTGATAGAGGCGGATCGTGTAATCCATGAGGATGCTGAGCATCCACGGGCCAGCCAGCACCGCCACCAGAAAGGTGATCAACAGCTTGGGAATGAAGGATAGCGTGGCTTCGTTGATCTGGGTGGCGGCCTGGAACACACTGACCAGCAAGCCCACGATCAAGCCGGCGATCAGCATGGGGCCGCCAACGAGGATCATGACCTCGAAAGCGCGCTGGATGACGGTGATGACAAGTTCCGGGGACATTGCGGCCTCAGGTATAGAAGCTCTGCACCAACGAGCCGATCAGCAGTGTCCAGCCATCCACCAGCACGAACAGGATGATCTTGAACGGCAGCGAGATCGTCACCGGGCTCACCATCATCATACCCATGGCCATCAGCACGCTGGCAACCACCATATCGATGATCAGGAACGGTATGAAGACCAGAAAGGCAATCTGGAATGCAGTTTTGAGTTCGCTGGTGACAAAGGCCGGCACAAGTACCTTGAGACTGATGTCATCCGGTCCTTGCGGCTTGGCGCTTTGCGACAGTTCGATAAACAGGGCCAGATCCTTCTGGCGGGTCTGCTTGATCATGAATTGCTTGAGCGGCTTGCTGGCGCGCTCGACGGCCTCATTGAAACCGATCTGATCCTGGCTGTACGGCTGGTAGGCCTCGACCCAGATCTTGTCGAGCACCGGCGACATGACAAATACGGTGAGGAACAGCGACAGGCCCACGATGACCTGGTTGGGCGGTGCCTGCATGGTGCCGATCGCCTGACGCAACATCGAGAGCACGATCACGATCCGCGTGAAGGCCGTCATCATCAGCAACACGGCCGGCAGGAACGTGAGGCTGGTAAGGAACAGCAGTGTCTGCAGGGTCAGTGAGTAGCTTTGACCACCACCTGCTGCTGCCGGTTGGCTGGTGAGCAGGGGCAAGCCGGGGTCGGCTGCCATGACGGGAACGGCCAGTGCGAACAGGCCCAGCGCCAGTGTGCTGCGCTTCATGCAGTTGCTCCCGGTCCGGCGGGCTTGGCAGGCCGCGCCAGCATGGCGGCAAGGCGGTCAGCAAACAAGTTGGCTGTTGCAGTAGGCTGGTCGGCATCGGCAGGTTTGGGCAGGGTGTGCAACGTGGAGATTTCCACGCCGGTGACACCCAGAACGAGCCAGGTGTCACGCAGCTCGACCACCACCACGCGCTCACGCGGACCCAGCTGCACCGTGCCCACGATGCGCATCTGCGCAGTGCCCGCGATCTGGCCCTGACCAAACCGGCGCATCAGCCACAAGGTACCGATGATGCCGGCCACAACCACGATCAAGGCGAACATGACCTGGAAAATCGACCAGATCGAGGGTGTAGCAACAGTCGGCAACGCGGCAACCTTGGCGGCTTCGTCGGCGGCACTACAAACACAAGCCGCCGCGGTAAGGGCGGCGGCTGGCAGAAGGCGGATAAGCATGTCGATGGGCTTACTTGTGAAGGCGACGAATCCGCTCGGCAGGCGTGATGATATCGGTAAGACGGATACCGAACTTGTCGTTGACGACCACCACTTCGCCCTGGGCAATCAGGGTGCCATTGACCAGCACGTCCATGGGCTCGCCGGCCAGACCTTCGAGTTCTACCACCGAACCCTGAGCCAGCTGGAGCAGGCTGCGGATGGCAATCTTGGTACGGCCGAGCTCCACGGTCATGGTGACCGGGATATCCATGATCATTTCGATACCGCTAGGCCCGCTGGGCTTCTCGGTATCCTTGTCAAAACTCTGGAAAATGGCAGCGGCGGAGGTCACCGCGGCAGAGGGTGGTGCCAAGCTACTGACCGTGGCGGCCGCTGCCGCAGCATCCGCTGCTTCCTGTTCAGCCAGCGCGGCTGCCCAGTCATCCAGGCCTTGTTCTTCGGTTTCATTGCTCATCATGCAGCTCCTCGATCGGTTCTTCGTCGATCATCAGGTTCTCGGCAGTGGTAAGCACCTGATGAACCTTGAGTGCATATTGGCCGTGGAACGTCCCGTAAGTGCCTTCGATCAAGGGCACGCCATCGACTTCAGCCACGATGGTATCGGGGATCTCGATTCCGATCACATCGCCAGCTTTCAATTCAAGAATCTGTCCGAGCGTAATTTGCGCTTTGCCCAGATTCGCAATCAACTCGACATGCGAGTTCTGTACTTCGTGTGAGAGCAGCTTTACCCAACGATTATCCGATTCCATGCGGTCCGCCTGCATGGAGCTGTAGAGCACATCACGCAGCGGCTCGATCATCGAGTACGGGAAGCAGACGTGGAAATCGCCACCGCCTGAACCCAGTTCAATCTTGAAGGTAAATGCCACCACCACCTCGGTAGGGGTAGCAATGTTGGCAAACTGGGTGTTCATTTCCGAGCGCACATAGCTGAACTCGGTTTTGAAAACAGGCTCCCAGGCCTTGCGGTATTCCTCCATCACCACTTCCAGCAAACGCTGAATGATGCGCTGTTCGGTAGGGGTGAAATCGCGGCCTTCAACCCGGACATGATAGCGACCGTCTGAGCCGAACATGTTATCGACCACCAGAAACACCAGGTCCGGATCAAAGATGAACAGCCCCGTACCGCGCAGGGGCTTCATATGGATCAGGTTCAGGTTGGTGGGCACCACCAGATTGCGGATGAATTCGGAATACTTCTGTACCCGCACCGGGCCGACCGAGATCTCGGCCGAGCGGCGCATGAAATTGAACAGGCCCAAGCGGAGATTACGGGCAAAGCGCTCGTTAATGACCTCCAGCGTCGGCATCCGGCCACGGACAATGCGCTCCTGGCGGCCGATATCGTAGGCGCGGACAGCCGATAGATCGGCACTGTCGCCGTCATCTTCGTCCTCACCGGTGACCCCTCGCAAGAGGGCATCCACCTCTTCCTGGGAGAGAATATCGTCAGCCATGATTCATCCTTGATCCTGTTCGGCCCGATGCCGTCCGGGCGCTACTGGATGATGAAGGTTTTGAACTCGACGCTCATCACGCCGTCTTCGTCTTCCTTCGCATCCAGCACCTTGTTCAACGTCTGTTTGATCTCGTCCATCAACTTCACCTTACCTTCATAGGTAGTGAGGTCTTCAAGCTTCTTTGAGCCAAGCAGCAGGTTCACCTGGCTGCTCAGGCGCGGCAGGTAGTTCTTGATCAGGTCAGTCTGCTTCTCGTCCGAGACCTGAACATGAATTTCCGTTTGCAGTACCGAGCCGTTGGGCAAATTCACCGTGAACGTATCCAGCTTGGTGAAGACGGGCACTGCTGCCGGGTCCTTCTCTTTCTTTTCTTTCTTTTTCTTCTTGTCCTTGCTGGCGGCATCATCCGTGCTGCCATCTGCTGCGTGTTCGGCAACAGGGTCCTCGAATGTTGGTGGTATAAGCACCTTGTATGCCACAAAGGCTCCGGCACCAAGTACCGCGATCAGCAGCACCAGCAGGATGATGACCACCATCATCAGCATGTTCTTCTTCGGCTTGGCACCGCCATCATTATCGGCGGCCGGCGCCGGCTTTTTGGCCTCTGCCATGAGCGATCTTCCTTTTGGGCTAGGTTTCTTGCGTTATCTGTACCCCCTGCGTACACGGGGAGCACCTAGCCGATTTATAAAGCAAACCCGTTTGTGCAACAAGCATTGGCGCGGGTTTCGGGGAGATCCTCTGGCAGTTGTTTCAAACAAACAGGCTGACGCTGCCTGGCGTGAGCATGCTCATCGAGGCGCGTATGGCATGCACAGGCACGGGCTGCAATTCCAATGGCTCGCTGGCGATGCGCTGCCCACCGTGGCGCTGCTGCCCCTGCTCGCCCTGGGCCTGATCCCGCTGGGCCTGCGATTGAACCTGCGCATCGGCAAGCTGAATGCCGCTTTCCGCGAGCATTTCACTGAGTTTCGGCATGGAGGCTTGCAGGGCCTCACGCACCGGGGCGTGTAGCGCCACAAACGTCACGCTGGCCTGATCCTTATCCAGCGTAAGCTTGATTTCCATGGGGCCCAGATGAGGCGGGTTCAGCTGCATCTCGACTTCCTGCTGCTGGTTGCTGACCATCATCACCATGCGGGTACCCAAGGCTTTGTCCCAGCCCTCGCCACCAACCGGTTGAAAAATGGACATTTGCCCGCGACTGCTTTCAACGCTTTGGGCGCGCATGGGTTCGACCCTGATGCTCTGGGAAGCGGTTTGCTGAATCACCACGCCTGCGGACTGCGCGCCAAGCCGTGACTCCAGCACGCGGGAGAAGTCCTCTACCGGTTCCGTCATGGTGTCCTTGCCGGCAAGCAGGATGCCGGGTTCTTTCACCGCAGCGAGATCCTGCTTGGCCAGATCGACCATGGCGTCAGCTTTTGCCGCAACCGCCGGCAGACTTTGCCGCAGCTGGCCTTCCTTGCCGTTCAGCTCGGCCACCAGCTTTGCCAGCGTTGTCGCCTGTTCCGCATCACCCTGCAGCAAACCCTCCACTGCCGTGGCATCAGCCTCGGGGGCGGGTTCAACGGCGGGATTCACTAAATGTTGTAGCTGCATGATGGCCGTCGCCTGTGCGGCGGTGGCCATGGCTTGCTCTTCGTCAACTTGGTCGTCCTGACCGGACTTGCTGGGTGCACCCTTGCGCTCACTGGCCGGCCGGGTTGTCGTGTCGTCCACGGGTACGGCGGCCTTGTCGTAGTCGGGGCCGGCCGCTTCACGGGTATCCGGTCGTTCCGGCTGACGCGTTGCCGGCTTGGCAGCTGGGCGCTCCGGCGCCTGAGTCGCTACCCGCTCGCGCTCGGACACGGGCTTGGCGACCGCATCCGGCGACGCCGATTCAGGTCGGAACTGATTGATCTGCTGATCCAGTGACGCCTGGAACAGGCCATCCTGCGCCGCATCGGGGCGACTACGGCCAGCATTCGGGGCCTTGTTGGCGCCCAGGCTGGCAAGTAGCTGATTGGTGTTGCTGGTGGCTGGCATGGCTCGCGCCCCCTTGCTGTATCCCGTTGGTGTCAGGAACGTCTTAGCAAGGACGGTGCCAACGAATCACCGGGGACTCAGTGCCCGGTGGGCTCCCGGCGATGGGCGGCATTGGAAACCCAGTCATCCGTCAGCTTTTGCTCCCGCTTGGCCTCGCGGTGATTCTCGCGTTGTACATGACGGGTTTGCAGGGTCTCGTAGGCTTTGACTTCCTTCTCGGTCTCCAGCCATGCAAGCCGACGTTGCTCGACCACACCCTCACAACGCTGAATATCGCGCGCCTGCTGCTCCACTGCGCCATCGAGCTTGGTCAGGAACGCATGAAAGTCCTGCCACTGATGGGCCGGCATCCCCTGTCCGGCGGAATTCGAGAAGCGCAGGCGATACTCAGCACGGTATTGCTCGATCTGCGCCAACCGATCGCGTGATTGCATCAGGCGCTGTACGGCCTCGCTGAGCGCGGTCGCTGCGGCGTCGCGTTTGTCGGCAGCCAGATCTAGCAGAAAGGAAAACTGGAAGGGCTTTGCCATGGCAATGCGTCAACCACCGAACAGGCTGGCCAGATGCCCCCGTGCATTGGCGTAATTGACTTGCTCGTAGATGCCTTGCTGCAAAAAGGCCTCCATGGCCGGCATCATCCTGATGGCCTCGTCCAGCACCGGGTCTGACCCACGGACGTAGGCACCGACATTGAGCAGATCGCGATTGCGCTGATAACGGGAATACATCAGCTTGAAGCGCCGCACATGATCCAGTGCATCGGGCGAAATGATATCGGTCATGACCCGACTGATCGATTGCTCGATATCAATCGCCGGATAGTGACCAGCATCTGCGAGTTGCCGGCTGAGCACGATATGGCCGTCAAGAATGGCGCGGGCACTGTCTGCAATGGGGTCTTGCTGATCATCGCCCTCACTCAGCACCGTGTAGAAGGCGGTGATCGAACCGCTGCCCTCTCGCCCGTTACCGGCTCGTTCGACCAGCGCCGGCAGCTTGGCAAATACCGATGGCGGGTAACCCTTGGTGGCAGGTGGCTCACCCACCGCCAGCGCGATTTCCCGCTGCGCCATGGCATAGCGGGTCAGCGAGTCCATGATCAACAGCACGTTCTTGCCGCTATCGCGGAAATACTCGGCAATCGCCGTGGCATAGGCGGCGCCATGCAAGCGCAGCAAGGGCGGCGTATCGGCAGGTGCCGCAACCACAACGGAACGCGCCAAGCCCTCTTCACCGAGAATATTCTCGATGAAATCCTTGACCTCGCGGCCACGCTCACCGATCAGGCCTACCACGACGATATCGGCCGTGGTGTAGCGCGCCATCATCCCCAGCAAGACACTCTTGCCGATACCCGAGCCCGCAAACAGGCCCAGACGCTGTCCACGACCCACCGTGAGCATGCCGTTGATGGCACGGATGCCGACATCGAGCACATCCTTGACCGGCACACGGTCCAGGGGATTGTAGGGACGGGAAAACAAAGGCACATGATCGCTAGCATTCAGCGGGCCCAGCTTGTCGAGCGGACGGCCCAAGCCATCCAGCACGCGCCCCAGCAGGTGCGGTCCTACCAAGGCCTGGCGGCCACGATCTTCAATACGACGCCGCGGTCCACCGTGGCTGGCGCCGGGCTGTGGAATGCGGCTTTCAATGTCTTCGTAGGCGATGACCTTGGCGCCGGGTTCCAAGCCATAAACCTCTGCCACCGGCATGAGGAACAGCTTGTCGCCGTTGAAGCCGACAACCTCGGCTTCCACACTGTGACCATTGGGCAGCACTACATGGCAGCTGGCGCCCACAGGCAGTTTGATCCCCACGGCCTCCAGCACCAGACCGGCGACACGCGTAAGGCGCCCCTGTGCAAGCCAGGGTTTGGTCTCGGTCACAGTATCGATGCAGCTGTCCGCAAACTGCTGCCAGCGACGAATTGCCCCGAGGTCAGTTTGATTTGTGTCCATCGCCCGCCTGCCAAGGTTCATCGCTACCCAAGGATTCGATGATACGGCGCCAGCGTGTAGGCAGACTCAGATCAAGCTCGACGGTCGCGTGGTTGATCCGGCAACCGCCACGTTCCATCGCCTCGCTGGGTTCCAGTCTCCAGGTGGCATGGGTACCCTCGTGGGCGAGAAAATCTTGTACCAGGGCGACATCATCCGGATGCAGCGTCACCTTCAGGGGACCGTGCAGCTCGGGCAGGCTGGCAATGGCTTCGCGAATAACCGTTTGCAGGCTTTCTGGCTGCGTCGTGATCTGGGTTCGCACAATCTGCTGCGCCACGGCAATACCCAAGTCGCGTATGGGCAGGGCCAGTGCGTCTTCGTAGGCGGCAATCGCCGCCGTCAGGGACTGACACAGCGCCTGAAAACGTGCGACGTCAGCGTCGGCTAACTGACGGCCTGCCTGCTCACCACTGATCAGGCCTGCGGCATGCCCGGCCTCCCTGCCACTCGCTTCGCCAGCGGCATAACCTGACTGGCGCCCAGCTTCGAAACCGGCCTCATAACCTTCCTGGCGTGCCGCCTCGCGGATACGCGCCAGTTCAGTTTCCTCAATCATCGGCACCAGTGGAACAGGCGGAGACAGCTCCGCCTCGGGCATGGGCTCGGCTGATGCTTCCAGGCTGGCGGGCACCTCGGCGACGGGGTCGGCGGCCTCGGTACCAAGCACCTCGACAAATTCCTTCATGCGCAGATAAGGACGCTGTACCGAGGGGCCACTCAGCGCGTCAGCCTGCCACGGCTCCAGACCGGTCAGCTCGCCACTGCGAAATATCTTTTTGCTGCCCCAGGCTTTCATGCTCGATGGCCTTATTCAACAAAGCCTTCACTACCGCCCTTGGCAATAGCGATCTGGCCCTCATCGGCAAGGCGGCGTACGACCTTGAGAATCTCGCGCTGCTCAGCTTCCACATCCGACACCTTGACCGCACCTTTGGCCTCGAAGTCATCACGCAGCATTTCGGCCGCCCGTTGCGACATATTGCGGAATACCTTGTTGCGCAGAGCTTCGCTGGTACCTTTCATGGCCACAATGAGGGAATCCGACGACACCTCGCGCAACAGGATCTGGATACCACGATCGTCCACGTCGACCAGGTTCTCGAAGGTGAACATCTTGTCCTGGATGCGTTGCGCCAACTCCGGGTCGTACTCGCGAATGGCATTGACCGCCGATGCCTCGACGACGCCACCCATGAAGTTGAGGATTTCTGCCGCCATGCCCTCGCCACCCATGGCCGACTTCTTGACCCGGTCTGCACCCGACAACAACTGGGTGAGCACATCGTTCAGCTCACGCAAGGCAGTCGGCTGCACACCCTCAAGCGTGGCGATCCGCAGGAGAACGTCGTTACGCAGTCGCTCGGTGAACTGGTTGAGAACCTCGGACACCTGGTCCGGCTCAAGGTGCACCAGAATGGTAGCAATGATCTGCGGGTGCTCATTCTTGATCAGCTCGGCAACGGCTACCGAATCCATCCACTTGAGTGACTCGATACCAGTGTTATCACCACCCTGAAGGATGCGATCCAGAAGGTTGGCGGCCTTGTCGGAACCCAGCGCCTTGGTGAGCACAGAGCGGATGTATTCATCTGCGGCACCAAAGTTGGCGCGGTTCATCGTCCCCGCCAGGAACTCGGTGACCACCGATTCCACCTGCTCACGGGTGACGTTGTCCATGGACGCCATGGACAGACCGATCTTCTGCACTTCCTTGGGGCCGAGATACTTGAATACCTCGACCGCGGCCTCCTCGCCCAGGCTCATCAGCAAGATGGCGCTACGACGAATGGCTTCCTCATTGTTGGCCATGACGGCTCCTGATGTATCGGGCGGAACCCGCCTGTGCAGTCACTTGCAAACCCAGACGAAAACACGGCAGGACATGCAGGCACGGCCCGGCACCCCTGCCATGTAAACGCAAGCCCATCACACGGTCTTGTCGGCTGGATCGGCGTTCAACCATTCGCGAATGATGGTAGCCACCATGCGCGGATCTTCCTTGGCCATTTCCTTGGCACGCTGCAGCAGTTCGCTGAACGCGGCCATCTGGGCACTCGCCTCGGCCTCTGCCACCACTTCGGCCTCGACTTCAGATTGCGCCAGCTCCTCGGCAGTCAGCGCCACGCCACCTTCTTCGCCGCCTATCGTCTTGTCCTGACGCGGACGAATCACATCACGCAGGATGGGTCGCACCACGCCAAACATCAGATAAGCCAGTACCAAGCCGATCAGGATTACCTTGATGATGTTGGCCGTGTTGTTGATCAGATACTCGGTGAGTTTCTCGATGAACGACTTGCCCGCCACATCCAGGATACGGTCGGCAAAGGCGGCGTTGACTACCTTGACCGAGTCGCCACGGTCTTTGTTGTAGCCGATCGCCTCCTGAACCAGATTGGTAACCTGGTTGATTTCCTGCTGGGTCAGCGGCACAGACTTCACGCCGCCGTCCTTCTGTTGGACCCGCTTGTAATTGACCACCACGGCCGCATTGACACGCTTGAGCACACCCACCTGCTGCTTGACGTGCTGAACCGTTTTGTCGACCTCGTAGTTGCGGGTCATTTCCTTGTGCGAAGTGGTATTGCCCGCATTATTGACCGTCACACCCGGCGGATTCGGCAGAGTGATGGGGGCAGCAGCCGCACCCGGTGGCTGATTCGACAAGGCACCCGGCACACCCGACGGTTGCGCGGCGCTCGCGCCAGATCCCTCTGTGGACTGTTCGCTACGGATAGCCGATGCATTGGGAGGCGAATTGGGCTTGTAGCTCTCGCTGGCCTGTTCGACCTCCGAGAAATCCATCTGTACGGTGACTTCAGCCTTGACGTTGTCGTTGCCGACGATGGGTTCCAGAATCTTCTGGATACGCTCCGACAGCAGGATTTCCTGCTGATGCACAAGCGCCATCTGGCGCTGGTTGAGCGAGCCATTCCCGCCACCCAGGAAATCCGGCGAGTTCGACAGCAGATTGCCATCCTGGTCCACGACGGTCACGTTCTTGACCGGCAGATCCGGCACGCTGCTTGATACCAGATGCACGATACCCGCGATTTGCGAGCCATCCAGAGTGCGGCCCGGATGCAGGGTCAGCAAGACTGAGGCAGTCGGCTTTTGCTGCTCACGCAGAAAGACTGTCTGCTTGGGCATGGCCAGATGTACACGCGCCGAAGCCACAGCCGACAGCGATTCGATCGAGCGAGCCAACTCACCTTCCACCGCGCGCTGGTAGTTGATCTGCTCACCGAACTGGCTGATGCCGAATTTCTGGTTATCCATCAACTCGAAGCCCTGCGTGCCGAAACCGTTGGCACCGCCTTTGGGCAAGCCTTGCGACGCCAGTTGCAGGCGCGCGCCATGGACCATTTCGGCAGGTACCGAAATCACCCCGCCAGGCTCAAGCTTGTAGGGAATATTGAGTTGCTGCAGCGACTGGACAATCTGCCCGCCATCCTTGTCCGAGATATTGGAGAACAATATCTTGTAACCAGGATCTCGGGCCCACAAGAATGCCATCGCTGCGGCTGCAATCGCTGCAGCGGCAACGGCGATGATCAGTATCTTGCGGGGATTGGGAAGCTGATTGAAGCGCTGGATGAGGTTTGGTTTCTCACCCGGTTGCGCGTCACGATTATCGACGGCTACGACCGCGTCATCCATATGTCAGGCGATATCACACCTGCATGTTCATAACTTCCTGGTATGCGGACACCAGCTTGTTACGAACCTGCACCATGGTCTGGAAAGACAGGCTCGCTTTTTGGAGCGAGACCATCACGTCTTGCAGGTTGGCATTCGGGTCGCCCATTTCGAACGCCTGCTGCTTGGCCTGCGATTCGGATTGCATCTGGCTTACCTGATCCA
Source organism: Chitinimonas sp. BJYL2 (assembly GCF_027257935.1). Classification (NCBI taxonomy): domain Bacteria; kingdom Pseudomonadati; phylum Pseudomonadota; class Betaproteobacteria; order Neisseriales; family Chitinibacteraceae; genus Chitinimonas; species Chitinimonas sp. BJYL2. Next base: position 649,272 of record NZ_JANZKW010000002.1, read on the forward strand.
GTGAGGCCTTGAGTACCGATGCAAAATCGGCACCCTCCGGCACTACGTCGGCAGCAGACGTACCTTGCGAGGCCGCCTTGGCGGACATCGCCTTCAGTTCGCCCAACAGGTTGTCTATGCCTTGCACGCTCATGATGCACTCCAAATACTGCGTCTGATTGTATGTGGCTCGCTTCCACTATAGCAAGCAATCCACAGGCCAAGCGCTAACTAGTCTTTATTCTTCATGCCAACCTTCGGCACGGTATTGCTGCAACTTGTAACGCAAAGTGCGTTCGCTCATGCCTAAACGCTCGGCCGCCAACTTCCGTACACCCCCGGCCAGCCTGAGCGTATCGAGTATGTGCTGACGCTCCAGCAACTTGATATCGGTGATGGCGGATGCCGCTGGCGCAGCATCCCCGGCAGATACCGAGAGCGGGGCGGCAGATTTTGCCGCCACCGGCAATTCCTGCCGGCTCTGCACCGGCAAAAACAGATGTTCGGCGTCAATCTCGTCACCCGGCGCAAGAATCAGGGCGCGCTGCATCACGTTCTCAAGTTCGCGGATATTCCCTTCCCAGCGATGTGCAGTCAGCGTTGCCGCTGCCGACGCCGATACTGCCGGCACACGGCGCTTCGCGGTTGCTGCATGTCTGGATAGCATGCTGCGTGCCAGCGGGACAATATCGTCAGCCCGTTCGCGCAAGGCTGGCAGAGCCAGCGGAAATACATTGAGCCGGTAATACAAATCTTCGCGGAAGCGGCCTTCTGCTACTTCTTTGGGCATGTCACGGTTGGAGGTCGAGAGCACGCGGATATCGATGCCGATCGGCTTCTTGCCGCCCACGCGTTCGACTTCCCGCTCCTGCAACACACGCAACAGCTTGGCTTGCAGGCCAAGCGGCATCTCGGAGATTTCGTCGAGCAGCAGAGTACCGCCATCCGCCTGCTCAAACTTGCCAATGTGTTGCGCGGCCGCACCGGTAAATGCGCCCTTCTCGTGACCGAACAGCGTGGACTCCAGGAGCTGCTCGGGAATGGCGGCACAGTTGATGGCCACAAATGGCCCTTTGGCGCGAAATGAATGGCGGTGGATATACCGCGCCATCACCTCCTTACCGGTGCCGCTCTCGCCGGTGATCATCACGGCAGCCTCCGATTGTGCAACGCGCTGGGCCATATCCAGCAGGCGCAACATCCCCGGATCCTCCGCAATCACCGACTCATCATCCACCGCCGGCAGCATGTATTTGGCTACCGTGGCGAGCAACTCATCAGGCTCGAAGGGTTTGGGGAGATAGTGAGCTGCGCCGGCGTGCAGTGCCGCCACGGCTTTCTCGATTACTCCGTAGGCCGTCATGAGCACGACAGGGATATGCGGGTAGCCAAGCTTGACCCGCTTGAGCAGAGTTTCACCATCCATGGGCTGCATCTGCACATCGGACAACACCATGCCGACCTTATGCGCTTCCAGGACAGCCAACCCGGCTTCACCATCTTCGGCGGTGAGGACCTGATACCCAGCGAGTTCTAGCGTATCCGTCAGCGCCTCGCGCAGGTCGTTATCATCTTCGACAATCAGAAGGGGTAATGCGGGCATAGGCAATCTGCGTGAGTGTTGAAGCCGCTGCATGTCGCTCCTTCAAGCCCTCCAGTGGCATCAGCGCACCGGGACAGGCTGATACAAGCAGAGGGAGTGCAAACAGACAGCGGGTTGATATCTGACTGACAAGTTAGCACGCGGCATGCCCGAGTTACGGACTGAACTACGGCGGCGTGCACCACGCGCAAGTCTTGCGGCAATGCTTTACAAGCGCATTGAGCTTACACGGGGTCGCCGGCTTTGGGGAGCGCGCCGCGCAGCATGGCGACCAGCCTCGGGGCGATACTATCCAAAGGCAGGATCTCGTCGGCACCGCCCAACGCAATGGCTTCCTTGGGCATGCCGAAAACCACACAGCTCGCCTCATCCTGCGCAATGGTATAGGCACCCGCCCGCTTCATTTCCAGCATGCCTGCAGCCCCATCTCGCCCCATGCCGGTCAGGATGACGCCCACCACGTTGTGCCGGCCAACGTTGGCAGCAGAACGGAACAGCACATCCACTGAAGGGCGATGGCGATTCACCGGAGCAGCATCGGACAACTCACACTGGTAGCCGCCCGCGCCCAGACTCAGCAAAAGATGCATGTGTCCCGGCGCGATATAGGCGTGACCCGGCAATACGGGCTCTCCATCTTCCGCCTCCTTGACGTGCAAGGCGCTGATCGTATCGAGCCGGGCGGCGAAGGTCTTGGTAAACGCAGCGGGCATGTGTTGCGCAATCAGGACAGCAGGCGAGTCGCCAGGCAGATGCAGCAACAACTGCTTCAAGGCTTCGGTGCCGCCCGTGGAGGCACCGACAATAATCAAGCGCTGCTGCGGCAATCGCGCCGGTCGTGGCGTAATGGGCAACACCGCATCTGCCGAATAGCTCGGCGGAATGTCCATTTTGGGCATTGCCGGCATGACTTGGCGGGAAGCGTGCTTCTCGGTTTTGCTCATTGCACACGCGCCACATAGGTGGCCTCCACCGCGTTGCCGACGCCCTCGAACACCAGATCACGGACCAGACCGCGAACCACCATCAGCCCCCTGCTCGCCTCAGCGGGCGGCAGATGACCCGATTGCCACCGCTGCCAGTCGAAACCGGGTCCGGTATCTGCGACACGCACCCGCACAATCACCTCATCAGCGCATTTGCTGGCACGCAAACGGATATCAACCCGACCCGACTTCAGACCCTGCAAACGACGGATACGTGCCCGCCGGTAACGGATCATGCCTTCCGGCTCGCTGCGCACACTCGGGGGCAGCCCCAGCAGGCCATGATCGACCGCATTGGTAACCAGCTCATTCAGGATCACAAACAGATCCGCCTGCACTTTGACGAGCGAGTCGATCTGGCTCACGAACCCGAGAATATGCGGAACCGTACGCAAGTGCCGCAACTCATCTGCACCCAAGGACAGCTCATACTGCCACTCGGCACTTTCCATCTGCATGGGCACGTCCGGCCAGCGGGCGGGCGAAGGAGATGGGGTAACGGCAGCGGGATCGATATCGATCAACACCAGCGAGATGTCGTCATGGCGCTCGGCATCGCCGACAAACCGGGCCAGCGCATCAATAATGTCCTGACGGGCCGAGACGGCCGACTTTCCGGCACAGGCGGCCAGCAAACGTGCCTCACCAAACGCCTCGCCCGCAGGATTGCGTGCTTCCAGCAAGCCGTCCGAACACGCCACCAGGCTACAGCGTGACGCAAATGCATAGCGTTCGATTTCCGGTACAAACTCGGTATTGGCCAAGATGCCCAGCGGCAGGTTATGTGAGGGCCAGGCCATGCGCTCGTCACCATTCTCATCCAGCAAACGCAGCGCCGGAATACCGCCATTCCACACGCCTATCGTCCTGCGGGCAAAATCCACGGTTACCACGGCCAGCGCCACGAAACGCCCCAAAGGCAGCACTTCGCGCACCTTGGAGTGCATTTCGACAAGGATGTCTTCGATGTCGAAGCCTCGTGCCGTCATGGCATAGAACGGCTGCGTCAGCGGCAGCACATTGAGCGCTGCCGTCAAACCGTGACCGATCCCATCTGCCAGCATCAGGTGCAGCACCCGGCCCGGCGTTCGGGCTGCTGCGATCAGGTCGCCCGATAGGCTTTCCGCAGGGGCGATCCAGGCGTGCAACTGGGTATCCGACAGGCGCTCACGGTTGACCAGCTGCTCCATCAGGTGGCGCGCGACCAGCTTCTCTTCTTCTGCCTTGTCGTAATAATCTGCCAGCTTGAGCGCCTGATCCCGCACCTTGCGATTCAGTTCCAGCGTACGCTCAATCGCGCGAATCTTGGCTTCCAGAATCCGGAAATTGACAGGCTTGATCAGGTAGTCGTCAACACCCAGCTCCATGGCGTCGGCCAGCTGGGCCACCTCTTCCACCGCGGTGATCAGCACAATCGGAACCCAGTGCTCCCCGGCGATTTCCTTGATCTGCCGACCCGCCTGCGGACCATCGAGACGCGGCATCAACATGTCCATCAGTACCATGTCGGGCCGATGCTGACGGTAGCTGGCCACAGCGTCGATCCCATCCAGTGCAAGCACAAGCTCATGTCCCATGGATTCCACGAATCGCCCGACAACCAGTCGGACCACCTCGGCATCGTCGGCGAGCAGGATCTTCATGGGGGATGGGTTAACAACCTAGCGGATGGTGAATATCTTCCCGAAACAGGCAATCTCCAGCACCTGCCTTACGGTATCGCGGCAATTGATCAATGCCAGCTGTCTGCCCGCGGCTTTCTCCTTGAGCAGCAGCAACATACCCAGCGCCGAGCTATCGAGGTAATCCACCTGACCAAAATCGATCAGGATCTCGCGCACCGCTTCGCTGCCGAGCAGCTCGTCGCAAGCCTGCCGGAAATCCCGGTGTGCGCTGAAGTCGAACTGGCCAGAGAGCAGCAGTCGGCCGGTCTGGCCGTTGATCTCAACGATGGCTGTCATGGTACGGATGCTTTCCTGAATTCGATAAGGGAGTGACTACTGCAATGCCTTAACCTTAGGGAGCTAGTCACGCGCTGGCAACAGGATCGTGAAAGTCGCCCCCTCGCCGGGCGCAGAGACCACATCAATCCGGCCGCCATAGGCACTCACCAGATTACGCACAATCGCCAGCCCCAGACCCGTCCCCTCCTTGCGGGTCGTGAAGAACGGCTCGAAAAGGCGATCCTGCACCGTGGCATCCATACCGCAACCCTCATCTTGCAAAGTAACCTGCCAATCGCCGCCTCTGGCGCTCAACGCCAGCTTGATCGCATCGCCAGGAGCGGTCGCCTGCAAGGCATTTTCCAGCAAATTGATCAGCGCCCCCGTCAGTTCCTTGCGGCCCGCCGCCACCCAGGCAGACGCAGGCTCCACTGCCACCACCCAGTGCCGTGTAGATCCCGCGTCCTGAGGTTGCACAGTCTGCAGGGCATCCTCCAGCACCGCCACCAGATCAACCCGCTCCAGCTCAGCCTGCTGGCCCCGTACAAACTGAAGCATGTTCTTGATCAGCGTTTCCAGATGCCGCAGTCGCGCCAGCGATTTTTCGCCAAACTTGACCCGCTCCGCCTCACCGAGGTGCGGCTTGGTCAGGTTGGCGGTATACAACAGCGCTGTTGCCAAGGGCGTACGTAGCTGATGGGCAAGCCCCGCAGCCATTTCCCCCATCGCCGCAAGGCGCTGATGGTGCTCCAGCTGCTGCCGCAGACGCCAATCCTCACTCACATCGTGAATCAGCATGATGCGCTCACCACTGGCGAGCTGGCTCTCCGCCAGCGTCAGCCGGCGCACATTCCCATCAGGATGGGCGAGCTGCCACTCCGGGCTTTCCGCAATCGGCGCCAATATGCGCTCAACCACCTCGCTCCACACCTGGCCGACCAAGGCCTGGCCAAAGATGGCCACGGCAGCAGGATTGGCGGTAACCACGCGGTTTGCCTGGTCCAGCTCCACAACGCCCGCCGGCAAAGCAGACAGAAGCGCACCCAGCCTGCTGGACAAAGCCGCCTTTTCCTCGAACTGCTGCCGGAGAGCACCATTGGCCACCGCCAGCTCCCGGGTCAGCGATGCGACCTTTTGCTCAAGCTCCTGGTAAGACTCGACCAGCTGACGCGATGCCTCGGTAAACAGGGTGAACGCCTGTTCAAGCTCCGCACGATCCATGGTGCTGGCGGGGCTGGATGTAACACGGTCATTTTCCTGCACGACTGGCTTCCTTGTGACGACTACAGGCTTGGTTTATAAAAACATGGCAAGGCTAATTCTGGCCCAGATTGCTTGTCTGGCTTGAAAACTTGTCTTGCGCGGTGGATAACGTAGACAAGACACCGGATACAATGTTTGTGCTTATACAAGGTATGCGGACATATGCTTGAACTAGAATTCCCAGAAGCAGTCCAGTTGCCTGCCAAGCCAAGTCGGGCTTGGTATCCAGCATACTGAGACTCTCCAACCCCCATTCGCGGAGCCGCAACCGTGTCCGACTTGCTCAAGAAAATCGACGCGCGCACCAAACTCGCGGGCACCAATAAGCTCGAAATCCTGCTGTTCACCCTCGGCGTGGACCAACGCACGGGCCGCCGCGAGAACTTCGGTATCAACGTGTTCAAGGTGCGCGAAGTCATGCGTACCCCCGAAATCACCCAGGCACCCGAGATGCCAGAGGCCGTCAAGGGCATGGTCAGCCTGCGTGGCAACCTGATCCCGGTGATTGATCTGGCTACCTATGTGGGTGTGCAGACCGACAGCAAGCCCGAAATCATGATCGTGTCCGAATACAACGGCCACACACAGGGTTTTCTGGTTGAGGCAGTCGATACGATTCTGCGGCTGGATTGGTCGCAGATGCGCGTCCCGCCCGAAATGCTGGTCAACAACCTGCGCGGCCTGGTCACCGCCGTGACCGAGCTTGAAAACGGCAAGCTGGTCATGATGCTCGATGTCGAGAAAGTGCTCGCAGAGACCAACGACATCGACGACTCGGCCGACTTCAAGGCCATCCAGCCCGCCAGCGACCTGATCGGCAAAACCGTGTTCTACGCCGATGACTCAGCCGTCGCCCGACGCCAGATCCAGCGCACGCTCGAGGCCCTTGAGCTCAACTATATTGAAGCCATCAACGGCATGCGCGCCTGGACCGAATTGCAGCGCATTGCCGCGCAAGCCGAAGTAGTGGGCAAGCCGGTACGCGAATTCGTGCACATGATCCTGACCGACGTTGAGATGCCCGAAATGGATGGCTACATGCTGACCAAGTCCATCAAGAGTGACCCCCGCTTCACCGGGATCCCCATCCTCATGCATTCCTCGCTCTCCGGCATGTCCAACCAGCGCCTCGGGCAATCTGTCGGTGTCGATGCCTATGTGGCCAAGTTCGAGCCGCACAAGCTGACCGAGGCTGTCACCACCATGCTGCGCAATGCAACAAAGTAACCGGCGGCCGATAAGGGGAGACCATGTCTAACGAGAACGCCACACTGCTCGATAATGTCGACGCTCGTACCAAGCTTGCGGGCTCGAACAAGATGGAAATCCTGCTGTTCTCATTGGGAACACGGGAAACGTTCGGTATCAATGTTTTCAAGGTCCGCGAGGTGTCGCAGACCCCGAAAATCACCAAGACACCGAACATGCCGGTCGGCGTCGAAGGTGTCATTTCGCTGCGCGGCAATATCATCCCGGTGATGTCGCTGGCCAAGTTTGTCTGCCCGAACGAAGAAAAGGGCAGCACCGAAGCCACCATGATCGTCACCGAGTTCTCCAAGCACACCCAGGGTTTCCTGGTGGACTCGGTAGACCGGATCATCCGCGTGGACTGGAACAAGGTACGTGCACCGGAAACCATGCTGGCGGGCAATCAGGCTTTGATCACCGCCATCACCGAGCTCGAAGACGGCAAGCTCGTCTCGATACTCGACGTCGAATCCATCCTGTCAAGTGTGTTAGGCGAAACATTCGTCCCGGAAATCCCCGCGGTAGCCATGGAGCAGGATCGCTTCATGTTCTTCTGCGACGACTCCATCGTGGCACGCAAGGAAATCATCAGCGTGCTGGACAAAGTCAGCGTCAAGTACCAGCAGGCCAACAACGGCGCTGAGGCTTGGGAAAAGCTGCAGAACATCGCCAACCGCTATCAGCACGAAAAGGAGCCGCTGCGCAGCTTCCTCAAGCTGATTCTGGTCGATGCTGAAATGCCAGAGATGGACGGCTACGTGCTCACCAAGCACATCAAGTCCGACTCCCGCTTCCAGGGCATACCCGTCGTCATGCATTCCTCACTGTCTTCCAATGCCAACCGAGCCATGGGAAGTAGCGTGGGAGTTGACGCCTATGTCGCCAAATTCGATCCTCTCGTCCTCGCAGAGACGATTTCACCCTATCTGCAGGCCTGACAACGGCAAACAAGCCCAAACAAAATAGCGACACGCCGCAAACCCGCGGTAACGGTTCTCGGAGCAAGACATGACGGATAAAAATCTAAGATTTCTCGTGGTGGACGATTTCTCGACCATGCGCCGCATTGTGCGCAACCTGCTCAAAGAGCTGGGTTTCAGCAATGTGGAAGAAGCGGAAGACGGTCAGGTTGCCCTGCACAAGCTCAAGTCTTCTGCTTTCGACTTTGTCGTCTCCGACTGGAACATGCCCAATATGACCGGCATCGAACTGCTCAAGGCGGTTCGCGGCGACCCAACCCTCAAGCATCTCCCCTTCCTGATGATCACGGCCGAGGCCAAGAAAGAAAACATCGTGGAAGCAGCTCAGGCCGGTGCCAGCGGCTACATCGTCAAGCCGTTCACCGCGGCCACCCTTGACGAAAAGCTCGGCAAAATTTTCCAGTCATTGAACAAGTAACCCAAGCAGGAGTTCAACGTGAGCGACAAAGCCAACAATAGCGGCGACTCCGACGAACTGCAGGCGTTGTTCGACAGCATCGTGTCGGCAAGCTCAAGCAGTGAACCCGCACCGGTTGCGGAGCCCGTAGCAGCAGCGCCAGCAGAAACAAGCACCAGCACCGAGTCCAGCGCCAGTGCAGCCCAGCAAGTCCTCGCCAACGCAATGGACGCAAGCTCCGACCCGGCACGCTCGATGTTTGCCAGCATTGGCCAGCTGACTCGCAAGATCCACGATGCCCTGCGCGAGCTTGGTTACGACAAATCCATCGAAAAGGCCGCTGCCGCCATTCCCGATGCGCGTGATCGCTTGTCGTATATCGCCACACTCACCGAGCAGGCGGCGAACCGCACGCTCAACGCCGTGGACGCCGCCCAGCCGTTGCAGGACAAGATCGAGAGTGAATCCGAAGCCTTGGCACAGCAATGGGACAAACTCTTTGCCAACCAGTTGTCGGTCGAAGAGTTCAAGCAACTCGCGGCCAAGACCCGCGAGCACCTGAAGTCATCGGCCGGCCACGCACGCGCCACCAATGCGCAACTGCTGGAAATCATGATGGCGCAGGACTTCCAGGATCTCACGGGTCAGGTGATCAAGAAGATCGTCGAAATGGCCAAAGAAATGGAAGGCGGCCTGCTCGAGTTCCTGGTTCAGTTCTCGCCCGCCGGCGGTGTGCCACCCAAAGTAGCCGACGTTGACGCCAGCCTGCTGAACGGCCCGGTTTACAACGCGGAAGGCCGTACCGATGTGGTTACCGATCAGAGCCAGGTCGACGATCTGCTCGCCAGCCTTGGATTCTGATCACGGATGCACCCTGAAGTCTGAAAGGACGTTGTCATGAGCGACTTTGGCGGGATGGAAGAACTGCTTCAGGATTTTCTGACTGAAGCCAGTGAGCTGCTGTCCGATGTGGATAACAAGCTGGTCGAGCTGGAAAAACGGCCCGACGACAAGAATCTGCTCAACGTGATTTTTCGTGGCTTTCACACGATCAAGGGCGGTGCCGGTTTCCTGAATGTCGACCCACTGGTCAATCTGTGCCACCGCACCGAGAACCTGTTCGACAAGCTGCGTAACCTTGAGCTCAAGCTCACACCCGAGCTGATGGATGCCATTCTTGCCGCCACCGGCGTCGTGCGTGACATGTTTGGCTCCTTGTCCCAAGGACGCATGCCCGCACCTGCGGACCAATCCCTGCTCACGCAACTGGACAACGCACTGGAGGGGCGGCTCAACAGCAGCAGCCCAGCACCCGCGCCGGCCGCAGCGCCCGCACCGGCTCCCGCGCCAGTGGCGTCCGCGCCCGCCCCTGCACCTGCGCAAAGCGGCAATGAACCCGACTGGGCCGCCTTGCATCAGGCCATTACCGGGTCTGCACCTGTTTCCAGCCCGGCGCCAAGCAGCGCCCCTGTCGTCAGCGCGCCGGTTGCCGTTGCACCCGCACCCACCACACCGCCCTTGCCCGCCGCATCGCCGGTGGCGGCTCCGGCTCAGCCCAAGCCCATGGCACAAGCTGCCCCTGCCAAAGCGCCGGCAGCCATGCAGCAGTTGTCGACGCAGGAAAATACCATCCGTATCGATACCAATCGACTGGATCAGGTGCTGAATCTGTCTGGCGAGATTGGTCTGACCAAAAACCGCCTGACCACCCTGCGTACCGACATTCTGGGAGGCAAAACCGATCCCGGCACGCTCAAAGCGCTCGATGAGGCCATCGGTCAACTGGACCTCTTGGTCAGTGATCTGCAGAACGCGGTCATGAAGACGCGCATGCAGCCGATCGGCCGCCTGTTCCAGAAGTACCCGCGGCTCGCACGCGATCTCGCACGCCAGTTGGGTAAGGATGTCGAACTCGTCATTACGGGTGAGGAAACCGAACTCGACAAGACCATGATCGAGGATCTCAACGATCCTTTGGTCCACTTGGTTCGCAATGCAGTAGACCATGGTGTCGAAACCATCGAGGAGCGCATTGCCGCGGGCAAGCCCGGCAAGAGTATCGTGCAGCTCTCGGCCACACAGGTTGGTGACCATATCCTGATCGAGATTGTCGACGATGGTAAGGGCATGCGCCCGGACATGCTCCGTCGCAAAGCCGTCGAGAAGGGCATTATCGACCTCGAAACCGCCAATAGCCTGGATGACAAGCAGGCCCTGCAACTGATTTTCATGCCGGGCTTCTCGACGAAGGATCAGATATCCAGTGTGTCCGGCCGCGGCGTCGGCATGGACGTCGTCAAAACCAACATCCAGAAGCTCAACGGCAGGATCGATATCCAGTCCACCGTCGGCGAGGGCTCACGCTTCACGATCTCGCTGCCACTGACCCTGGCAATTCTGCCGGTGCTGGTGGTGCAAGTTTGCAACCAGCCGTTTGGTGTCCCCTTGGCCATGGTGCGGGAAATCATCCCGATTCGCTCGGAGCAGGTTCAGGAAGTTTCCGGTCGGGCCACCATCGTGGTGCGCGACGAAATACTGTCCGTCAGGTCTCTGGCGCGCCTGCTCGGTTGGCAGGAAACACAAACCCCGCAATTCGGTGTATTGATGCAAAGTGGCGAAAACAACTTCATCCTTGCGATCGACAGCTTCATCGGTCGCGATGATGTGGTGATCAAGCCACTCCAGAATATCCGCCCCCGTGGCATTGCCGGTGCAACCCTCTCTGGCGATGGTTCGGTCGTGCTGGTACTGGACATGGAGAACTTGCTCGACGATAGTCAGTCTGACCAATCAGCGATCAAGTCCACCCAGTTGCTCGAAATGCTTACGGACAAGTCCTGAGGCGAAATTGCCAAGCCTAGCGGCGGTCTTGCATAATGAGACCGCCGTTTTCACGCCACTGACTGCTTACGCAACCGCGAGTCCCCATGCAGAACAACGCCTTTATTGGCCGCCAGCCCATCCTGAACCGCCAACAGCAAATCATTGGTTATGAATTGCTGTTCCGGCTTGATGAGACTTCACTCCACGCAGACTTCTCCAGCGACATGCAGGCCGGAACCAACATTCTGGTCAACACGCTATCGAATATGGGTGCCGACTGGCTCGTGGGCAGCAAGCTAGCCTTCGTGAACGTTGCGACCTCCATGCTGGAAAGCAACTTCCTCGAACTCCTGCACCCACAACGCGTGGTGCTCGAAATCGTGGAATCGGTCAACGCGACGCCCGAGCTGCTGGCGCGCGCGAAGGAACTGCGCGCCCAAGGCTTCGGCATTGCGCTTGATGATTTCACCTATACGCCGCAAACCGCGCCTTTCCTTGAGTTCGCCAACTACGTGAAGCTGGATATCCAGCAACTCGGTCTGGATAACGTCAAGAGCCTGTCCAAGGAATTGCGCAAATTCCCGGTGTTGCAGGTGGCCGAGAAGGTCGAGACCAAGGATGAGTTCAAATTCTGTCTCGACGTAGGCCTCGACTGCTTCCAGGGCTACTACTTTGCGCATCCGGAAACGCTGTCGGCCAAGGTCATCAATCCGGCTTATGCCAATATCCTCAGCTTGCTCAACATGCTGCGGAACAACGCCGAGATCTCCGAGATCGAGAACGCGCTCAAGCGTGATGTGGCGCTCTCGTTCAAGCTGCTGCGCTATATCAACTCGGCTGGCTTTGGCCTCTCGTGCGAGATTCACTCCTTCCGTCACGCCGTGACGATTCTGGGTTACCAAAAGCTTTATCGCTGGCTGACGCTGTTGCTGGTAACTGCCAGTTCCGACGCTGGCACGCCACCCGCACTAATGAAAACCGCGATCACCCGTGGTCGCCTGGTCGAGCTGCTGGGTAGCCATCTGCTGGATGGTACCGACCGCGACAACCTGTTCATTGTGGGCGTCTTCTCGCTGCTGGACGTAATGCTAGACATGCCCATGGAGAACATCCTGGAGACGCTGCTGCTGCCCGATACGGTCAGCGAGGCCCTCACAGATCGCGGTGGCATTTACGGCCCGTTCCTGGAGCTTGCCGAAGCCTGTGAAGACCCGGATATGGCTGAAGTGCCGCGTCTGTGTGCCAATTTGCAGATCACGCCGGAAATGCTCAACAAGGCGCATGTCTCCGCGCTGGCCTGGGTGGAAGAGTTGGGCGTTTAACCCCTCCGTTACACCGAGGTTCATCACCAAAACAAACAGCCGCCCTCGGGCGGCTGTTTGTTTTGGTGGCAGCACAAGCTCAATGCTTGCCGGTACTTCCAAATCCGCCCTCGCCCCGCGAGCTGGCTTCAAAGCTGTCTACGATATTGAAATCGAGCTGCACCACGGGCACAACCACCAATTGCGCAATTCGCTCCAGTGGCTGGATCAGAAAGGCTTCGTGTCCACGGTTCCAGACCGACACGAAGATCTGCCCTTGGTAATCCGAATCAATCAAGCCGACCAGATTACCCAGCACGATGCCGTGTTTATGGCCCAGACCCGAGCGAGGCAGGATCATTGCCGCGTAGTTGGGATCGGCGAGATGCACCGCCATGCCGGTAGGAATCAGTGTGGTGGCACCAGGGTTCAATTCGACCGGGGCTTCAATACAGGCGCGGAGATCCAGTCCGGCCGAACCGCTCGTTGCATAAGCCGGCGCCTGCGCTTTGAGCCGCTCGTCCAGCAAACGGACATCAACAGATTTCTTCATGGTTTGTGGTACTCGCGATATAGCTTGGCAGTATGAGAAATGATGGCGCGGGCAATGGCCTGCTTGGGCGCCCGTGGAAGCAAGTGCTGGCCGTGATCATCCAGCAGGTGTACCTCGTTGTCGTCGGCACCGATCGCATCCTGCACCTGATTGGCAACCAGTAGTGGCAGCTTTTTACGGCGGCGCTTTTGCTCGGCGTACTCAAGCAGGTTCTCGCTTTCGGCGGCAAAGCCTACACAGAATGGTGGCTCGGCCAAGCCCGCAACGGTGGCGAGAATATCGGGATTCTGGGCAAATTCCAGCACCAGATTGCTGCCGGTTTTCTTGAGCTTCTGCTCCGAAGGGCTCACCGGATGGTAGTCCGCCACCGCAGCCACACTGATGAAGACATCGGTTTTTGACACCTCGGACGTCACCGCCGCCAGCATCTGGCGCGCGCCTTCAACATCGATGCGTTTCACACCAAACGGCGCGGCCAGCGCAGTGGGGCCGGATACCAGCGTTACCGATGCACCCGCCTCCATGGCTGCCTTGGCCAGGGCGTAACCCATCTTGCCCGAACTGGGATTGGTGATGCCGCGCACCGCATCGATACGTTCAAACGTCGGGCCTGCCGTGACCAGCACGCGTACGCCACGTAACACCTTGGGCTGGAAGGTCGCTTCAATCAGCTCGAACAGCACCTCGGGTTCCAGCATGCGGCCAAACCCGGTTTCGCCACAGGCTTGCTCACCAGCATCCGGGCCCAGGATAGCGATGCCATCTTGCCGCAGCAGGTTTACATTGCGCTGGTTGGGCGGGTTGTCCCACATCTGCCGGTTCATGGCGGGCGCCACCAACAGTGGACAGTCACGCGCTGTGCACAGCGTAGAGAGCAGATCATCCGCTGCACCGTGCGCGAGCTTGAACAAGAAATCGGCGGATGCCGGGGCAACCAGGATCAGATCGGCGCCGCGGCCCAGATCGATATGCGCCATGTGGTTATCCACGCGGCTATCCCAAAGGTCGGTGAATACCGGCCGGCCGGAAAGGGCCTGGAATGTCGCGGGCGCCACGAAACGGGTCGCCGCTTCGGTCATGACAACCTGCACGTCGTAACCGTTCTTGACCAACAAGCGGGTCAATTCGGCGCATTTGTAGGCGGCAACGCCGCCGGTAACACCCAGCAGCACGCGCTGTGGTCGGCTCGGATTGGCTGCCTCGGCCATGCTTGCTCCTTGATTGGACACTCAAGTCCAAAAGTTTAACCCGGATAACTCATCAGGACGCGTGATGATGGCTTGGCAACGTACGTGCGAATCGGTGTAAGGGCGACAAGCCCATGGTGGTCAGTCCAAGGGCCACCAAGGCGGGTCGCCAGAACACCGCACAATGCCCGCCAGCACATGCGCAGGCGGGAAGAGCTGCCTGATGGCGTAACCGGATTCATGCCGCTATACGGATATAGACACCTTTACCATGCCGATTACCGACTGGCCCACTGATGAACGCCCCCGCGAAAAGTTGCTGAAGCAGGGGCCACAGGCACTCTCCGATGCCGAGTTGCTGGCGATCTTCCTGCGCGTTGGTCTACCAGGAAAGAGTGCGGTCGATCTGGCCCGCCAGCTATTGGGTAACTTTGGTTCACTGACAGGTCTTTTCCAGGCCCGGCTTGGCGACTTTGCCGCGATTGCCGGTATCGGGGAGGCAAAGTATGCCCAGCTGCAAGCGGTCATCGAGATGAGCCGGCGCGCTTTGGGAGAGGAACTGCGCCAACCGCAGGCTTTTGAACATCCTGCCGCCGTGCGTGAATACCTGCGACTTTGGCTGGGCGGCGAGGCGCGCGAGTGTTTTGCCGCCTTGTTTCTGGATACCCGTCACGCGCTGCTGAGCGCGGATATCCTGTTCCGCGGCACGCTGGACCAAGCCACGGTGCACCCGCGTGAAATTGCCCGGCGCGCACTCGGCCTCAATGCTGCCGCTGTCATCGTGGCGCACAACCACCCTTCGGGCCACGCTGAACCGAGTCCGGCAGATATCTCGCTGACCCATCATCTGCGCGATGCGCTACGGCTGATCGACCTCCGCCTGCTCGATCACTTCATTGTGACTCGGCAGACTGCCGTCTCCCTTGCTGAGCGGGGGTACCTGGCAGGCTGACCGACTGTCGCCGTCAGCTCAAGCCCCCGTCCCAATGGGTCGATATCTGGGTCATAAGGTCGTGACAGGCGACCAGGAGCCAGAAAAATGAAAATCACCCAATCCGATGTCCAGCTTGCCGGACAGCGCCAGGCTGCGCGCGAACACCGCGTTACCGAACAGCTACAGCTATCCCGCATGCCCTCGCAGCCCCTGCCCGACCCCGTCGCCTTGTCCGCTGCTGCCCGCGCAGCCCAGCAAGCCGACACCGCACTGGATCTGCGTGCCGAGCTGGAAGGCCACCCGCTGTGGCAACTGATCCAGCAGCTGGTCAAGAAGCTGACCGGGCAAGAGATCGAGCTCGACAATATCGTGCCGCCCGGCCGCCAGCAGCGGGCCGCCGAAGCAGCTGCCCCTGCACCAGCGCCGATATCGCCGATTACCGAGTGGCGCGTCAGCTATCTGCGCCGCGAGGAGATCCACGAGACCGAACAGACCCGGTTCAGCGCTCAAGGTAGTGTAAAGACGGCAGACGGACGACAGATCGACTTCACAGCGGCGCTGGATCTGTATCGCGAGTATCACGAAGTCAGCGAGGTCATGCTCGACGCCAACAAAGCGCCTGTACGCAAAGACCCGCTGGTCGTTAATCACGCCGCCGCATCCGCCAGCCTGACCGAAGAAAAATTTGCCTTTGATCTTGATGCAGACGGCGTTCAGGACAGCATCTCCTTTGCAGGACCCGGCAGCAGCTTTCTGGCGCTCGATCGCAACGGCGATGGTCAGATCAATGATGGCAGCGAGCTGTTCGGTACGCGCAGCGGCAATGGCTTTGCCGACCTTGCCCAACTCGACGATGACGGCAATGGCTGGATAGACGAAAGTGATCGGGTGTGGGGCTCGCTAAAGCTCTGGCTGCGTGAAGAGTCCGGCGAACTTGCGCTCATTGATCTGGCCGCCGCGGGCATCGGCGCCCTGTATCTGGGAAGTGCCAGAACCGACTTCTCCCTGCACGACCGCACCCATCGCGAGCTGGGCCAAGTACGCCAGAGCGGGGTTTTTCTTGGCGAGGATGGCCGCGTCGGCACGCTCCAGCAAGTGGATCTAGCGGTGTAAGCCTAGCCAGATTCAGCCCTTGCCTCGCCCCCTTGCGCCCCGAGCCGGTGCAATGGCCGCAAATCAGTGCCCGCAATCGGGCGCAAAGCCTTGTTGCAAGCGGCACGCAAGCGCATCACCCGCGTTGACAAGCGCAAAATCAAGAGCGCACTATTCAGCTCGCATTTTGACTGACTTTCGGCCGTGGCTTGCTACGGCCCGTGATTGATGTTTTGCGTTTGTCGAAAAGGGGAAGATTCATGAGCTTGGCTCGTTACAGCCTGATCGCTTCCGCCGTGCTGGCCTTGGCCGCATGTGGCGAGAAGAAGGAAGAAGCAGCACCCGCAGCAGCCGCAGCGGCTGCGCCGACTGAACTGGTGGTGAAGATCGGCCACGTCGGCCCACTCACTGGCAATATCGCCCACCTGGGCAAGGACAATGAAAACGGTGTTCGCCTCGCCATCGAGGAGCTGAATGCCGAAGGCGTCGAAATCGGCGGTGTCAAAGCCAAGTTCGAGATGATCTCGGAAGACGACCAGGCCGATCCGAAGACGGCCACTACCGTTGCCCAGCGCATGGTCGACGCCAAGGTTGCCGGCGTGATCGGCCACCTGAACTCGGGCACCACGATCCCCGCATCGAAGATCTACTCCGACGCCGGCATCCCGCAGATCTCGCCCTCCGCCACCAACCCGCAATACACGTTGGCCGGCTACAAGACCGCCTTCCGCGTGATCGCCAACGACGTGGCTCAAGGCGGCGCGCTGGGCGTGTTTGCTGCTGAAAACGCCAAGGCCAAGAAGGTTGCGATCATCGATGACCGCACCGCCTACGGCCAAGGTCTGGCTGATGAGTTCGAAAAGGCCGCCAAGGCCAAGGGCGTTAACATTGTTGCCCGCGAATTCACCAACAACCAGGCCACCGACTTCATGTCGATCCTGACCACAATCAAGGGCAAGAAGCCTGACCTGATCTTCTACGGCGGCATGGACGCTCAGGCCGGCCCGCTGACCCAGCAGATGAAGAAGCTGGGCATCACCGCCAAGGTGATCGGTGGCGACGGCTTCCAGACCGGCGAATACATCAAGCTCGCTGGTGACAATGCCGATGGCCAGTTCGCCTCGCAACCCGGCATGCCCAAGGACAAGATGCCGGGCTACGCCGAGTTCGAAAAGAAGTACAAGGCCAAGTTCAACACCGACATCCAGATCTACGCCCCGTTTACCTATGACGCAACCCGCGTGATGGTCGAGGCCATGAAGAAGGCAGGCAGCACCGATCCGGCCAAATACCTGCCCGAACTCGCCAAGATCGAACACGATGGCGTGACCGGCAAGATCAAGTTTGACGACAAGGGCGACATCATTGGTGGCTCGGTCACGGTCTACAAGGTCGCCAATGGCACCTGGGAAACCGTTGCCACCATCGGTGGACCGGCTGAAGCAGCCCCAGCTGCCGAGGCCGCCGCACCGGCAGCAGCCGAAGCGGCACCCAAGCAGTAAGTTATCTGGATCAAGGCGGCGTCTTCGGGCGCCGCCTTTCTTATGTGTCTCGTCCTGACCACAGTAAGTCCCGTCTACCAGTCGTCTGTTGTGGCTGGCCTTCGCGGCGGAGACATGCAATACCCTCATTAGCTCCAGCACAACGGCTGTTCCATATGGCCGGATGGTGCAAACGGGTTTCGCGTATCGGCGGAATCCCTAATACCTGTATTGCCGGCATCCAGACACTCTGACGCTTCAGTAGGCAAAACGAGGAACCCGCTGTGGATATCCTGATTCAACAACTCATCAATGGCCTGGTCGTCGGCAGCATCTATGCGCTGATCGCACTGGGCTACACCATGGTCTACGGCATACTCCAGCTGATCAACTTCGCCCACGGCGAAGTCGTGATGATGGGCGCCATGATCACTATCTCCGCCATTGGCCTGCTGGTCGGTAACGGCGTCAGCTTGCCTGGTCCGATGATGGTGCTGGCAGGCTTGCTGATCGCCCTGCCCTGCACCATGTTGCTGGGCTTCGTGATCGAACGCGTGGCTTATCGGCCATTGCGCAATGCACCCAGACTCGCGCCACTGATCACCGCGATCGGCGTCTCCATCGTGCTCCAGCAGGTGGCCGTGCTGATCTGGAAGAACAACCCGCGCTCCTTCCCCGACCTGCTCTCGCACGAAGGCCACAATATCTTCGGCGCGGTGATTACCGATCTGCAGATCGTCATCATCGTGCTCGCCATCGCCATCATGGCGGCCCTGCTGCTGATGGTCGAAAAAACCAAACTTGGCCGCGCCATGCGTGCTGTATCCATGAACCAGCCCGTCGCCAGCCTGATGGGCGTGAATATCAACCATGTGATCTCGATGACCTTTGTGCTGGGTTCCGCACTCGGTGCGATTGCCGGGGTCATGATCGGTGCCAACTACGGCCTCGCCTACCCGACCATGGGCTTCCTGATCGGTCTCAAGGCGTTTACCGCTGCCGTGCTGGGTGGCATTGGCAACCTCGGCGGTGCGGTAGCAGGCGGCATCCTGCTTGGGGTAATTGAAAGCGTGGGTGCCGGCTATCTGGGGGCGGCTACCGGTGGCGTGCTAGGCAGCCACTATCAGGATATCTTCGCCTTTCTGGTACTGATCCTCGTCCTCGTGTTCCGTCCGTCCGGCCTCTTGGGCGAGCGCGTGGCCGAGCGGGCTTGAGGAGGCATCATGAACCTGCATGCCATCAAACAGAGCAAGCCAGCGGCCTATATCGGGTTGTTGCTGATCGCCGTCATCCTCACCGTCCTACCCTTCCTGATCGGCGCCACGCTGGGTAACACCTGGGTGCGCAATCTCGATCTCGCCATGCTGTACATCATGCTGGCGCTGGGCCTCAACATTGTCGTCGGCTACGCGGGTCTGCTCGATCTGGGCTACATCGCCTTCTACGCCGTGGGTGCTTACACCTATGCGCTGTTGAACTCTACGCATCTGGCGCCGCTGCTGGCCGGTACTGGATTCGAGTGGATCAGCCATGCGCCGATCTGGTTCGTGTTGCCCATGGCTGCGCTGCTGGCCGGGATCTTTGGTGTGCTGCTTGGCTCACCTACCCTGAAGCTGCGCGGTGACTATCTGGCCATCGTTACGTTGGGTTTCGGCGAGATCGTGCGTTTGTTCATGAACAACCTCGATCGCCCGGTGAACATCACCAACGGTCCGCAAGGCATCAATCTGATCGAACCCGTCACGATCTTCGGCCACAAGTTCTCGCAAGCCATCACCGTGTTCGGTGTCGAGTTCCGCAGCATCCACCTGTATTACTACCTGTTCCTGATGCTGGCCCTGCTGATCATCGTCGTGTCGATCCGCCTGCAGGATTCGCGCATCGGCCGCGCCTGGGTCGCCATCCGCGAGGACGAAATCGCCGCGCAAGCCATGGGCATCAACACACGCAACGTCAAACTGCTGGCGTTTGCTATGGGGGCAAGTTTTGGCGGTGTATCGGGGGCCATGTTCGCGAGCTTCCAGGGCTTCATCTCGCCCGAGAGCTTCATTCTGATGGAAAGCATCGTGGTGCTCGCCATGGTGGTACTGGGCGGCATGGGCCATATTCCCGGCGTGATCTTGGGTGCAGTGCTGCTGTTCCTCACACCCGAGGTGCTGCGCGATGTAGTCAACCCGCTGCAGGACAAGCTGATCGGCGAACGCGTGGTCAACCCGGAGAACCTGCGCATGCTGCTGTTCGGCATTGCCTTGATACTGGTAATGCTGGTGCGGCCGGAGGGCCTGTGGCCATCGCGCCGTCGCAAGGCCGAGCTGCACGAAGGCGACGCGACCAAGGGGGAGGCTGCTCATGGCTGATACCTTGCTCAGCATTGCCGGCATCCATAAACGTTTTGGCGGCCTGCATGCGCTCAACGATGTCTCACTGCAAATCAATGCGGGCGAAATCTACGGCCTGATCGGCCCCAACGGTGCAGGCAAGACCACGCTGTTCAATGTGCTGACCGGTCTGTACCAGCCCGATGAAGGCCAGTTCACCTTCAAGGGCATTGATCTGTTCCGCAAGAAGCCCGATGTGGTCGTGGCCAGCGGTATTGCACGCACCTTCCAGAACATCCGCCTGTTCCACAATATGAGCGCCATCGAGAACGTGATGGTGGGCCGCCATGTGCGTACCAAGGCTGGTGTGCTCGGTGCCGTGCTGCGCAACCCCGGCACACGTACCGAGGAAGCCGCCATCCGCGCACGTGCTATCGAGCTGCTCGATTACGTGGGTATGGGCAAGCGTGCGCAGGAGCAAGCGCGCAACCTGTCCTACGGTGACCAGCGCCGTCTTGAAATCGCCCGCGCACTGGCGACAGACCCCACACTGCTGGCGCTCGATGAACCAGCAGCCGGCATGAATGGCCGCGAAACCGAAGACCTGCGCGCGCTGATGGACAAGATCCGCCGCGATGGCGTGACCGTGCTGCTGATCGAACACGATGTAAAGCTGGTCATGGGCCTGTGCGACCGCATTGCAGTGCTCGACTACGGCAAGAAGATTGCTGAAGGCGTACCCGAAGTCGTGCGGCGTGATCCGCGCGTGATCGAAGCGTATCTGGGCGCCGCGCCGGAGTAATGGAATGAGTGACAACAATACCCCTACCCTGTTGCAAGTGCGCGGCCTCGAAGTGGCCTATGGCGGTATTCGTGCCGTGCGCGGCATTGATCTCGATATCCGCCAAGGCGAACTGGTTGCACTGATCGGCGCCAACGGCGCGGGCAAGACCACCACGCTGAAAACACTGGTCGGCATGGTCAAACCATCAGCCGGCAGCATTCACTACCAAGGTGCCGATTGCGCCCAGATTCCCGTCCATCAATATGTATCGCGCGGCCTCGCGCTGGTACCCGAAGGCCGTGGCATCTTCTCGCGCCTGAGTGTGGAAGAGAACCTGCTGATGGGGGCTTACTGCCGTAACGATAAGGCCGATATCGCCGCCGATCTGGAACGTGTTTACGGCCTGTTCCCGCGCCTCAAGGAGCGCTTCCGCCAACTGGCCGGCACGCTCTCGGGCGGCGAGCAGCAGATGGTGGCGATAGGCCGCGCCATCATGTCGCGGCCCAAGCTGCTGTTGCTGGACGAGCCATCCATGGGCTTGGCACCCATCATCGTGCAGAAGATTTTCGAGATCCTGCGGCAGATTGCGTCGGAGGGCGTGACCATGCTGCTGGTCGAACAGAACGCCCGGCTGGCGCTCAAGACCGTGCATCGTGGCTACGTAATGGAAAGCGGCTTGATCACCCATGCCGATACTGCCGAGGCCTTACTGGCGAATGAGAAGGTGCAGCAAGCCTATCTGGGCGAGTGATCATGGGCACCCGCTTTGGCGCGATCATCGTCGGTGATGAAATCCTCAGCGGCCGCCGCACCGACAAGCATCTGGCTTTCATCGCCAAGGAGCTCGACGAGCGCGGTCTTTCGCTAGCTTGGGCGCGCTATGTAGGCGATGTACCGGCCGAGCAGGTGGCGCTGTATCGCGAGACCATGGCGGGCAGCGATATCGTGTTCAGTTTTGGCGGCATCGGCGCCACGCCGGACGACCATACGCGGGCAGCAGCAGCCCAAGCAGCCGGTGTCGAGCTGATCCAGCACATTGGGGCGACAGCGATGATCGAAACCCGCTTTGGCGAAGCCGCGCGGCCCAACCGGATCCGCATGGCCCAGCTACCCGATGGCTGTGTGCTGATCCCGAACCCGGTCAACCAGATTGCCGGCTTCTCAGTCGGCCATCATCATTTTGTCCCCGGTTTTCCCGATATGGCTTGGCCCATGGTGCGCTGGGTACTCGATACCCGCTATGCAGGCCTGGGCGAGGCACGCGAGCGTTGCAGCTTTATCGTGCCGGATGCACGCGAAGGCGATCTGATCGACTTGATGGAAGCGTTCACGGCCCGCTTTCCCGATACCGGCTTTTCGAGCCTGCCGAGCTTTGGCAACGCCCGTCATGCCGGGCCGCATATCGAATTCGGGATAAGCGGCAAACCCGGGCTCGCCTCAACGGCGGCAGACTGGCTGGCAGCGGAACTGGTGCAGCGCGGTTACACACCGAGCCGCTAAGGCATCAACTCGCCCGCTTGCAGCCTGGCTACCGTATCGCGGATCAAGTAGCCGGATATGCTGAAGCGTGGCGGAATGGGTGGCAGCGCATCCAGCGCGAACCAGGCAGCGTGTTCGATCTCGCCCGCCTGCGGGACTATCTCCCCTTCAACCCAGCGCGCCGTGAACGCCAGCATCAGGCTGTGCGGAAACGGCCAATTCTGGCTACCGTAGTAAGCCAGATCGGCAACGCGCACGCCCACCTCTTCGTGGACTTCGCGCAGCACGCAATCCTCTACCGATTCACCAGCCTCCACAAAGCCGGCCAGCGCGCTGTAAACGCCCGGGGTAAAGCCCGGTGAACGCGCCAACAGAATCTCGCCCGGCCGCCACACCAGCGCCATCATGGCCGGGCTGATGCGTGGATAGACTAAATGGCCACAGGCCGGGCAGACCCGCGCGCGCTCGCCCTGCTTGAGTTCGGTCGCCGTACCGCAGACACCGCAAAAGCGATGGCTACGATCCCACTCCATCACCTGGGCAGCACGGCTGGCCACCGGCAGCATCTCGGCGGTCATGGCCATCATGGCGGCACGCAGGCTCAAGAGCTGCCAACCCGGTGGCGGCGTATCGAGACCAAGCGCCCAGCAGTCGCTGCCCGCCAGCGCACCCAGATAGTGGCGCGTGGCACCGTGCAGCCAGTCGCTCTGGGCCGAGATGGGCAGAAAACGCTCGGCCAGCCCCGCTGGCAAGCACAGCTGCTTTCCGACGAACACAAAGTACCAAGCCTCGGTAGTCGGCATGGCCGGTGGCAAATGGGTGGGCAGGAACATCGAGGTATGGGCGGTGATCACGCGAGAATCTCGACAATCGCCAGGCCGATTTCATAGCTGACGCCCGGCTCCAACTCATGGCAACGGCGTACGCGCGCGCGGATGACCATCGGCACGGGAGCCTGTTTGGCCGTACGGGGCGGCATGACCGTCACCTCCAACAACTCGTCGTGACGGGGCACAAAATTACTCTGAATGGTCAGCCCGGTCACGGACAGGTCGGTGCAGGTGCCATAGAAGGCGGGGCCAATATCCGCGGTGCGGATGCGGGCCGGACAGGAAACCGGGATGCGTAAGGCTGCGCGTTTGTCCTGGGACATGGAGTCGATATGCAGCGGGCTCTGAGGTGACGGGCGTAGCAGCCGGATTGACCCGCATTCTAAGGCAAGCCGGGGCGACTTTCCGCTCTGGCTGCCCGGTCTTTACTCAGTCGCGCATGCGCGCAGAGAGCGTTTTCACCAGATCGACAATCAGGAGGCGATCCGCATCGGCCAAGGGTTCAAGCAGACCGGCGAGTTCGGCTGCCAGCGATTGTGGTGTCGAGGAAATACCACTGACCAACTCGGCCAAGGAGACGCCCAAGGCGGCACTCAGATTATCCAGCGTGGCGAGGCTGGGTGTGACATTGCCGCGCTCGAAACGCGATACGGTCTCGGCATCGACCGAGACAACTTCAGCCAGCTGCGCCTGCGTCATGCCGGTGCGCTTGCGGGCTGCTGCAATGTTCTTGCCGAGGCGGCCGGACAAGGATGCGGCCATCAAACAACTCCATTTTACGTAGCCGGCGATGGTGACGCAGAAACGGCTCGCGATTAACGTAGCAATATGTTGTCTGGCAACATTTATATGTCAAATGCTGGCTTATAATGGATTCGAGCGGTGCGGAATCCGTTTTTTCTGCCACTCGCCACTACAAAATACATAAATACAGGCCTTGCCCCGATTGGGCAAGGAAGGGGAGATCAACCATGACGTCGCTCGGACGCATGCAGGATCCGCTGGAGGAGATCAGCCGGTACTTCCTGGAGGGCCTGCCGGCCAATCTGGATGCGCTGTCCGCCAGCCTCGCTGCTACACCAGCCCGATTTGATGATGGCCTGAGCAAGGCGCAGGAAATCGCGCTGCTCAGTGACGAAGCCGGCCTGCCAGAAATAGGCCGCACCTGCAGGGCACTGGTTGCCTTTCTGACTGACCTGGCTGCTGACCATGCGCTGTTCGGACCCCGTATGCGGGGGGCGCTGGAACAGTATGTCGACGCCATCCGCGTCGCCGCCCTGAGCGCCTTGCGCGCCGACTCGCAGCCTAGCCCCATCCCGCCTTTCAATGAGCAAGCCTTCCTGCGACTGAGCACGTCCGCCGAAAGCAGTACCGAGGACTGGCCACGCCGCGTCATTGTCATTTCGCCTGATCGCGCAAGCATGAACAGCTTCGCCGAACAGCTTGTCCCTGTGGGTTACACGGTTGAATGGGTCGCCCACCCCGCCGAATTGCCGCTGATCAGCGAACACCGCCCGCGTACTGTTCTGGCCATCCACACAGGATTCCTGGACGACACGGAGCGCACAGACTGGCTGCACAGTGATCAATGGCAGACCCATAGCGCAAACACCACCAAGGTTTTTTTCGGTCGGGATGGCAGCCTGCCGGTAAGGCTTGCTGCGCTGCGTGCCGGCGCACGGGGGTTTGTCCCCTTCCCGCCCAAGGCTCGCTCGGTAGTTGCCCAGTTCGACATGCTCACCGGCGGGGTGAACTTCCCTCCCGATCGCGTATTGGTGGTGGATGACTCGCGCACGGTAGCCCAGTTCTATGCCGATGTGCTCACCGAGGCCGGCATGATTGCCCGCCCGCTCTCCAGCCCCATGGAGGTGCTCACGGTGATGGAGGATTTTGCACCCGATCTGATCCTGATGGATCTGCACATGCCCAGCTGCAACGGGGATGAGCTGATTACCGTGATCCGCCAGCAGGAGGAATGGGTGGGCATTCCCATCGTAGTGGTCTCGGGCGACATCAACGATGCCCGTCACCTGCATGCCATGCGCTGCGGAGCGAGCGATTTCCTGCGCAAACCGGTCCATCCGGATCACCTCGTCGAACGCGTCGTCGCCCATACCGAACGCCACCGCATCCTGCGCATGCAGATGAGCAAGGACGGCCTGACCGGCCTGCTCAACCACGCACGCCTGCACGAAGCCATCGATATCGAAACCCGTCGCGCCGTGCGTAACCAGCAATCACTGGTACTGGCCATCATCGATCTGGACCACTTCAAGCAGGTCAATGATCGCCATGGTCACCAGGCGGGTGACGTGGTACTGCGCAATATCTCCCGCCTGCTGGTCCGGCGCCTGCGACAGACCGATATTGCCGGGCGTTACGGGGGTGAGGAGTTCTGCATCCTGCTGCCCGACACCTCGCTAGCCGATACTGAAACCTTGCTGGAACAGCTCCGTGACGAATTTGCCGCGCTGGAACATCGCTTTGGCGACAAAGGGTTCCAGACCACCTTCAGCGTGGGGATAGCCTTGTGTGGCCCGGACGACGACGGCGACGCGCTCTTCTACCGCGCCGACAAAGCGCTCTACCGGGCCAAGCGCGGCGGCCGCAACCGTGTGCGCGTGGAGCTGCCGGCAAGGGCTGGCTAAGCGCTCCGGCATGGCCAGCCGCCGGGCCTACAAACAACAACGCCACCCTTGCAGGTGGCGTTGTTGTTTGCAGCGAGTCGCGAGACTTACTTGATCATGCCCTTGGACTTCAGCAGATCAAACATGGTCTTGCCGATTTCAGCCGGGCTGCGTGTGTACGCAATGCCAGCCTTCTCGAACGCGGCGAACTTCTCTTCGGCCGTACCCTTGCCGCCCGAAATGATGGCGCCAGCATGGCCCATGCGCTTGCCCTTGGGGGCCGTCACACCGGCGATGTAGCCCACGACCGGCTTGGTCACGTAGGACTTGGCGAATTCGGCGGCTTCTTCTTCGGCCGAACCACCGATTTCACCGATCATGATGATGGCGTCGGTGTCCGGATCATCCTGGAACAGCTTGAGCGAATCGATATGGCTGGTGCCAGGGATCGGGTCGCCACCGATACCGATACAGGTCGACTGGCCCAGACCCAGCGCGGTGGTTTGCGCCACGGCTTCATAGGTCAGCGTACCCGAGCGCGACACGATGCCGATACGGCCGGGGTTGTGGATGTGCCAGGGCATGATGCCGATCTTGCACTCACCGGGGGTGATCACGCCGGGGCAGTTCGGGCCGATCAGGCGGATGCCGGCTTCATCGACAGCGCGCTTCACGTACAGCATGTCGATGGTCGGCACGCCTTCGGTGATACACACGACCAGCTTCACGCCGGCATCAATGGCTTCCAGGATCGAATCCTTGGCAAACGGAGCCGGCACGTAGATCACCGAGGCATCAGCCTGGGTTTCACGCACGGCATCGCGCATGGTGTTGAACACCGGCAGGCCCAGATGGCTGCTGCCGCCCTTGCCGGGGGTCACACCGCCGACGACCTTGGTGCCGACCTTCAGCGCCTGTTCGGCGTGGAAGGTACCGTTTTTGCCGGTAAAGCCTTGCACCAGCACCCTGGTGTTCTTGTTGACGAGAACGCTCATTGTTTGACTCCTGATTCAGTGCGGGTGATTAGGCGACGGCTGCAACAGCGGCAACAATCTTTTCGGCAGCATCGTTCAGACCCTGGGCCGAGGTCAGCTTGAGGCCGCTCTCGTCGAGGATCTTGGCGCCGAGTTCGGCGTTGTTGCCTTCCAGACGCACCACCACGGGCACGGTCACGTTCACTTCCTTCACGGCGGCGATGATGGCCTCGGCAATCATGTCGCAGCGGACGATACCGCCGAAGATGTTGATCAGCACGCCCTTGACCGATTCATCGGCCAGGATCAGCTTGAAGGCTTCGATCACGCGTTCCTTGGTGGCGCCACCGCCCACGTCCAGGAAGTTGGCCGGCTGACCACCCTTGAGCTTGATGATGTCCATGGTGGCCATGGCCAGACCGGCACCGTTCACCATGCAACCGATATTGCCTTCGAGCGCCACGTAGTTCAGGTCGAACTCGGACGCCTTCAGCTCGCGCTCGTTCTCTTGCGACTTGTCGCGCAGGGCCACGATCTGCGGCAGGCGGAAAGCGGCGTTGCTATCGATGCCGATCTTGGCATCCACGCAGCACAGTTCGCCATTGCCACGGATGGCCAGCGGGTTGATTTCGAACAGGGCGAAGTCGTTTTCCACGAAGGCCTTGTAAG
This sequence comes from Chitinimonas sp. BJYL2, assembly GCF_027257935.1. Lineage (NCBI taxonomy): Bacteria > Pseudomonadati > Pseudomonadota > Betaproteobacteria > Neisseriales > Chitinibacteraceae > Chitinimonas > Chitinimonas sp. BJYL2. The sequence goes on from NZ_JANZKW010000002.1 coordinate 676,723, forward strand.
CACCCATCATCAGGCCGGTGAACTGCTTGATCTGGGCATCGTTCAGACCCAGGGCAAAGCCGGCTTCACGGGCTTGGTAAGGCTGCAGACCGACCAGCGGATCAACCACGGTCTTGATGATCTTCTCGGGCGTGTTGTGGGCGACTTCTTCGATCTCCACACCACCTTCGGTCGAGGTCATGAACACGATCGAACGGGTCGAACGGTCCACCACAGCGCCCAGATACAGCTCGCGCTCGACCGGGTACATGTCTTCACAGACCAGCAGGCTGTTCACAGGCTGGCCCTTGGCGTCTGTCTGGTAGGTCACCAGGCGCTTGCCCAGCAGGCCCTTGGCCACTTCAGCAGCTTCGTCGGCGCTCTTGACGACCTTGACGCCACCGGCCTTGCCGCGGCCACCCGCGTGAACTTGCGCCTTCACCACGGCGAACTTGCCGCCCATGGAGCGGAAGGCATTGGCGGTTTCTTCCGGCGTCGTGGCCAGGATGCCCTTCTGTACCGGCAGGCCGTACTTGGCGAGCAGGTCTTTGGCTTGGTATTCGTGCAGATTCATGGATGTTTCCCTTTTGAGAGAAGTTGCTTAACAGGGAAGGGCGAGGGGCGAAGGTGCAGGTTATCGCCCTGCCCTGCGCCCATCCCCCTTCTCTCAAGTACGTTTAGCTATGCAGCGTGCGGCCATCGCAGCCCAGTGCGGCTTCGTGCAAAGCCTCGCTGAGCGACGGGTGGGCGTGAACGATGCGGGCAATATCTTCGGAACTGGCCGAGAACTCCATCGCCACTACGGCTTCCGAGATCAGCTCGGAGGCATAGGGGCCGACGATGTGCACGCCGAGGATGCGGTCGGTCTGCTTGCAAGCCAGCATCTTCACAAAGCCCTTGGCCTCGCCCAGTGCCAGCGCACGGCCGTTGGCCGAGAACAGGAACTGGCCTTTCTTGTATTCCACGCCATCGGCCTTGAGCTGCTGCTCGGTCTTGCCGACCCAGGCAATCTCGGGGCTGGTGTAGATGACCCAAGGGACATTGTTGAAGTCTACGTGCGGGTGCTGGCCGGCAATGCGCTCAGCCACAGCCACGCCTTCTTCACTGGCCTTGTGCGCCAGCATCGGCCCGCGCACCACATCACCAACTGCCCAGACATTGGGCAGATTGGTCTGGCAGTCGTCATTGACCTCCACTTGGCCACGCTCGTTGAGCTTCAGGCCTACAGCCTCGGCATTGAGGCCGGCGGTATTGGGGATACGGCCGATCGACACGATCAGCTTGTCGAACACGGCCTTGTGCTCGGCACCGGCAGCGTCGAAGTAACTGACAGTGACATCCTTCTTGCTGGCCTTGATCTCGCCGATCTTCACGCCAGTCTGGATATCCAGGCCGGTGTCCTTGGTCAGGAACTTCAGCGCTTCGCGCGCAACCTGCTCATCGGCCGCGCCGAGGAAGGTCGGCATTGCTTCCAGTACGGTAACGTCGGCACCCAGACGCTTCCACACCGAGCCCATTTCCAAGCCGATGACGCCAGCGCCGATCACGCCTAGCTTCTTGGGCACCGCCGGGATAGCCAGCGCACCTTCGTTGTCGAGCACCAGCTTGTTGTCGATGGTCACGCCGGGCAGTTGACGCACGCTGGAGCCGGTGGCGACGATGACATGGGTGGCTTCGATTTCTTCCGTCTTGCCGTCAGCCAGCTTGGCGGTCAGCACGTACTTGTCGCCATTCTTGACCTTGAAGCTGCCGGTACCGTGGAACGGGGTGACCTTGTTCTTGCGGAACAGGAAGGCAATACCGCCGGTGTTCTTGGCGATGATGTCTTCCTTGCGCTTGAGCATCTGGGCCACATCGAACTTCACCGTACCCACGTTGATGCCGTGATCGGCAAAACCATGCAACGCGTGGTGGTAGTTCTCGGACGATTGCAGCAGTGCCTTCGAGGGGATACAGCCGACATTCAGGCAGGTGCCGCCAAGGCTCTGCTTGCCGTTCTTGTCGCTGGTAGCGTCGATACAGGCAGTCTTGAAACCCAGTTGCGCGGCGCGGATCGCGGCCACATAGCCGCCGGGGCCACCACCGATGACGACGACGTCGAATTGTTGGGACATGGTGTTTCCTAACATGTAGGGTGGGTCAGCCGTTCCGGTCTAGCCCACCGTTGCCTTGATGGGTTAAGGCCTGCGGCCTAACCCACCCTACACGGTTGATCAGATATCCAGCAGCAGACGCGCCGGGTCTTCGATGGCTTCCTTGATCGCCACCAAGCTCAACACGGCCTCGCGGCCGTCGATGATGCGGTGGTCGTAGGACTGCGCCAGATACATCATCGGGCGTGCCACGATCTGGCCGTCTTCCACCACGGCACGTTCCTTGGTGGCATGCATGCCCAAGATCGCGCTTTGCGGCGGGTTGATGATCGGAGTCGACATCATCGAGCCGAAGGTACCGCCGTTCGAGATCGTATAGGTGCCGCCGCTCAGTTCTTCCATGGTCAGCTTGCCTTCCTGAGCACGCTTGCCGAAGTCGGCAATCTGCTTCTCGATGTCAGCCAGGCTCAGCTGGTCAGCATTGCGGATCACCGGCACCACCAGGCCACGCGGGCTGCCCACGGCCACGCCGATGTCGTAGTAACCGTGGTAGACGATATCGGTGCCATCGACCGAGGCGTTGACGATCGGGTACTTCTTGAGCGCGTGCACGGCGGCCTTCACGAAGAAGCCCATGAAGCCCAGCTTGATGCCGTGTTCCTTCTCGAACTTGTCCTTGTAGCGGTTGCGCAGGTCCATCACCGGCTTCATGTTCACTTCATTGAAGGTGGTGAGGATGGCGGCGGTCGATTGCGACTCGACCAGACGCTCAGCCACGCGCTGACGCAGACGCGACATCGGCACTCGCTGCTCAGCGCGATCGCCAGCGGCAACCACCACAGCCGGGGCCGGTGCAGCCTTGGCAGCCGGTGCGGCGGCCGGCTTGCCGGCAGCAGCAACAACATCTTCCTTGAGCACACGACCATCGCGGCCCGATCCGGCGATCTTGCTGGTGTCCACGCCCGCATCGGCAGCGGCCTTCTTGGCGGCCGGCATCACGGCGGCTTCTGCCTTGGCGGCAGCCGGTGCGGCTGCAGCGGCAGCGGGCGCCGGGGCGGCGGCGCTGGCGCCGGCCTTGGCTTCGGTATCGATGGTGGCGATGACCTGGTTGCTCACCACGGTGCTGCCATCACCCTCGACGATCTTGACGATCACACCGGCCTGCGGTGCCGGCAGTTCCAGCACGACCTTGTCGGTTTCGAGATCGATCAGGTTCTCGTCGCGTTCGACGTATTCGCCGACCTTCTTCTTCCAAGCCACCAGCGTGGCTTCGGAAACGGATTCGGGCAGTTGCGGGACTTTGACTTCGATCAGCATGTTCTAGGCTCCGGTTTGCGCCTGCTTGGGGTTATTGCATTTATCAGCGCAAAAGCGGCTCAGGCCGCTTCTGCGTGGTTTCGGGTTTACTTGCCAGTATTGATCGCTTCGTCGACCAACGCCTTGAGCTGGGCCACGTGCTTGCTCATGTAGCCCACGGCCGGCGACGCCGACGACGGACGACCCGAGAAAGCCAGCGTCTGCTTGGGACCCAGCAAGCCTTCGAGGCGATGGCGGATGTGGTACCAGGCACCTTGGTTCTTGGGCTCTTCCTGGGTCCAGACGATTTCGCGGGCGGCCGTGTATTTGCCCAGCTCGGCACGCAGATCGTCGGTCGGGAACGGATACAGCTGCTCAAGACGCACAATCGCCACATCCTTGGCATCACGCTCGCGGCGAGCGTTGATCAGGTCGTAAGCCACCTGACCCGAGCACACGACCACGCGCTTGACCTTCTTGGCATCCGGTTGATCCGGATCGCCAATCACGGTGCGGAAACCGCCTTGGGTGTAGGCCTCCAGCGGGCTCATCGAATCCTTGAAGCGCAAGAGGCGCTTGGACATCAGGATGATCAGCGGCTTACGGTACGGGCGCAGTTGTTGGCGACGCAGCACATGGAACATCTGTGCGGCTTCGGAGGGCATGACCACCTGCACATTGTGCTCGGCACACAGCTGCAGATAGCGCTCCAGACGCGCCGAGCTGTGCTCGGGGCCTTGGCCATCGTAACCGTGCGGCAGCACCATGGTCAGACCGCAGAAACGGCCCCACTTGGTTTCGCCCGAGGTAATGAACTGGTCAATCACAACCTGAGCACCGTTGGCGAAGTCACCGAACTGGGCTTCCCAGATCACCAGCTCGTCGGGCGCCGAGGAGCTGTAACCGTATTCGAAGGCGAGCACGGCTTCTTCGTTGAGGATGGAGTCGATGACCAAAAAATGGCCTTGGCTGTCGCTCAGGTTGCGCAGCGGCACATAGGCACCCGCATCCCACTTCTCGCGGTTCTGGTCATGCATCACGGCATGGCGATGGCTGAAGGTACCGCGACCCGAGTCTTCGCCCGAAATGCGCACGCCATAGCCCTTTTCCAGCAAGGAGCCGTAAGCGAGGATTTCCGACATGCCCCAGTCGATGTTCTGCTTGCCGGTCGCCATGTCACGGCGTGCAGCCATGACCTTCTCGACCGTGGGGTGCAACTTGAAGTTGTCCGGCACCTTGGTGACCTTCTCCCCGAGGCGGGCGATTTCAGCCGCGCTCAGCGTGGTGTCGGTCGGGTGGGCCCAGTGGGTACCCTTGTAGGCGCCAAAATCAATCGCGAAGCTGCGTTTGAAGTCGGTCAGCGTGGTCTGTTCGACATGCTCGCCCTTGTCCAGCGCGGCGCGGTAGTCCTTGATCAGACCATCGGCCTGTTCGGCACTCAGCAGGCCTTCGGTCACCAGACGGTCGGCGTACATCTTGCGCACGCCGGGGTGCTTGGCGATCTTCTTGTACATCATCGGCTGCGTCAGCATCGGGTCATCACCCTCGTTGTGACCCAGCTTGCGGAAACAGACGAGGTCGATGACGACGTCTTTCTTGAACTCGCGGCGGAAATCGAGTGCGGCCTGCATGACAAAGCAGACGGCTTCAGGATCGTCACCGTTCACGTGGAAGATCGGCGCCTCGATCATCTTGGCGATGTCAGTGCAATACAGCGAGGAGCGCGTGTCGCGCGTGTCGCTGGTGGTGAAGCCGATCTGGTTGTTGATGACGATGTGCACCGTACCGCCCACGCCGTAACCACGGGTTTGCGACAGGTTGAAGGTACCCTGGTTGGTACCCAAGCCGATAAAGGCCGAGTCACCGTGCAGCAGCACCGGCAGCACCTGCTCACCGGTGCGGTCGCCCCGGCGTTGCTGACGCGCACGAGCCGAACCGACGACCACCGGGTTGACGATTTCGAGGTGGGACGGGTTGAAGGCCAGCGAGACATGCACGGCACCGCCCGGTGTCGGGATGTCGGAACTGAAGCCCATGTGGTACTTCACATCGCCCGAGGGCAGATCGTAGCTGTACTTGCCTTCGAACTCGGAGAACAGGTCGCCGGGGCGCTTGCCCAGCGTATTCACCAACACGTTCAGACGGCCGCGGTGTGCCATACCGATAACCATTTCCTGCACGCCCTGCTCGCCGGCCGATTGAACCAGATGGTCCATGGCTGCGATCATGCTTTCGCCACCTTCCAGCGAGAAACGCTTCTGGCCCACGTACTTGGTGTGCAGGTAGCGCTCCATGGTCTCGGCAGCGGTGATCTGCTTGAGGATGCGAAGCTTCTTTTCCTTGCTGAAGCTCGGCGTCGAACGCTCGCCCTCAAAACGCTTCTGCACCCACTGGCGCTGGGCCGAGGTGGTGATGTGCATGTACTCAAGACCGATGGTGCCGCAGTAAGTCTGCTTGAGACGGGCAAGGATATTGGCTAGCGTGTCACGCTCGGGGCCGACCAGGTTGCCGCAGTCGAATGTGCGGGCCATGTCGGCATCGGTCAGGCCGTAGGTACCCGGATCGAGTTCGGGCAGCAGGGTCTGGTCGAGACGCTTGAGCGGATCCAGCGAAGCATGGCGCGCACCGATGATGCGGTAGGCCGAGATCAGGCGCAGTACCGCGACCTGCTTCTTGTTGGCTTCGCTCTGCGCGGCAGCCGACATGCCGCCCACGCGCGGCTGCTTGGCCATCTGCGCGAAGCTCTCTTCAATGGCGGCGCGCGGAATGTCACGGTCGGTATTGCCGGGCAGTTGCTGCAGCTTGTCGAAGTAGTCACGCCACTCTTGGGCAACGGACTGCGGGTCAACAAGATATTGCTCGTACAGATCCTCGATGAACGGCGCGTTGCCGCCGAACAGATGGGACTGGGCTTGGAATGCTTGCATCATGGTGAGCTGGCCTATGGCTTTGCTTTTTTTGCTTGGGCGTAACGGGCGATGACTGGATACAGCAACACCCGCCCGTGTCAGCGGGCGGGTGTTAGGTACTTACTTGCGCTTGTCGATCGGGATGTAGTCGCGACGCGGTGCGCCGGTGTACAGCTGACGCGGGCGACCGATCTTCATGCCGGGGTCAGCGATCATTTCGTTCCAGTGCGAGATCCAGCCCACGGTGCGGGCCAGCGCAAAGATCGGGGTGAACATCGAGACCGGGATGCCGATAGCGCTGAGCACGATGCCCGAGTAGAAGTCCACGTTCGGGTACAGCTTGCGTTCGATGAAGTACGGATCGTTCAGGGCGATCTTTTCCAGCTCCATGGCGAGCTTGAACTTCGGATCGTTATGCAGGCCCAGTTCGGCCAGCACCTCGTCGCAGGTCTTCTTCATGATGGCGGCGCGCGGGTCCATGTTCTTGTAAACGCGATGACCAAAACCCATCAGCTTGTAGCGCTTGTCCTTCACGCCCTGCATGAAATCGGCAACCTTCGACACATCGCCGATCTCGTCGAGCATCTTCAGCACGGCTTCGTTGGCACCGCCGTGCGACGGGCCCCACAGGCAGGCAATACCGGCAGCGATACAGGCGAACGGGTTGGCGCCCGAGGAGCCCGACAGGCGAACCGTGGAGGTCGAGGCATTCTGTTCGTGATCGGCGTGCAGGGTGAAGATGCGATCCAGTGCCTTGGCCAGCACCGGATTGACCTTGTACTCGGACACAGGCGTCGAGAACATCATGTGCAGGAAGTTCTCGGAGTAGGTCAGGCCGGCCTTGGGGTAGTTCAGCGGCAGGCCACGGTTGTAGCGATACGCTTGGGCAGCAATCGTCGGCAGCTTGGCGATCAGCCGGAAGGCGGCAACTTCACGATGGCGCGGATCGTTGATGTCCAGGGAGTCGTGATAGAAGGCCGACAAGGCACCCACCACGCCGACCATCACAGCCATCGGGTGAGCATCGCGGCGGAAGCCACGGAAGAAGTTGTGGATCTGGTCATGCAGCATGTTGTGGCGCATGACGGTGTAGTCGAACTGGGCTTTCTGTTCGGCCGTAGGCAGCTCGCCATTCAGCAGCAGATAGCAGACTTCGAGGTAGTCGCTGTTCTCGGCCAGTTGTTCAATCGGGTAACCGCGGTAGTAAAGCTGACCCAGATCGCCATCGATGAAAGTGATCTTCGATTCGCAGCTCGACGTGGACATGAAGCCGGGGTCGTGCGTGAACATGCCGGTTTTGCCGAACGCGCGGATATCAACTACATCCGGACCCAGCGAGCCCTTCAGTACGGGCAACTCGACGGTGTTCTGGCCGTCGTTGTAGGTAAGCGTTACGGTCTTGGAATCAGCCATTGAAAAAACTCCTGATGGGGGTTCGGTGACGCGCGGTCCGGGACGTTGGCGGCGCCAGGGCGTGAATCGGTTAAGCCATTATTGTTGTTTACCCGTGACTTGCCAGTGGCGCAGTCGCATCAGCAAAGGTGCGAAACGGGGCTCTGCGGGTTCAGTCCGGCCATCAACCATATCCAGCAGGTCGTTGTCGGGCAGCATCAGCAAGTCTTGGTAAACATCCAGTTCGGCCGGGGTCAACTGGTCGAAATCGTGTTCGAGAAACGGCTCGAACACGAGATCAAGCTCCAGTAGTCCCCGCCGCGAGCGCCAGCGGAGCCGGTTCTTGTCCGCCTGCGTGTGCATGCCGGCAGTTCCTTAGGCGATGCGTTTGACCATCAGCTCTTTGATCTTGCCAATCGCTTTGGTCGGGTTGAGGTGTTTGGGGCAAACGTCCACGCAGTTCATGATGCTGTGGCAACGGAACAGGCGGTACGGGTCTTCGAGATCATCCAGACGCTCGTTGGTGGCCGTGTCGCGCGTATCGGCAATGAAGCGATACGCAGCCAGCAGGCCAGCCGGACCCACGAACTTGTCGGGGTTCCACCAGAACGAGGGGCAGGATGTCGAGCAACAGGCGCAGAGGATGCACTCGTACAGGCCATCGAGCTCTTCACGGTCTTTCGGATCCTGCAGGCGCTCTTTCTCGGGCGGCGGCGTATCGTTGATCACGTACGGCTTGATCGAGTGGTACTGCTTGAAGAAGTGCGTCATGTCCACGATCAGGTCGCGGATGATGGGCAGGCCCGGCAGCGGGCGGATCTCGATCGGCTGCTTGAGATCGGCGATATCGGTAATGCAAGCCAAGCCGTTCTTGCCATTGATGTTCATTGCATCGGAACCGCACACGCCTTCACGGCAGGAGCGGCGGAACGACAGACTGTCGTCCTTGACCTTGAGTTTCACCAGGGCGTCGAGCAGCTTGCGCTCGGTCGGGTCTACCTCGACCGAGATGTCCTGCATGTAAGGCTTGGCGTCCTTGTCCGGATCGTAGCGGTAGATCTTGAAGTGTACGGTTTGGGTGCTCATGGGACGCCCTTTTAGTAGCTGCGCGCTTTGAGCGCGATGGTTTCAACGGTCAGCGGAGTCAGGTTCACCGGCTTGTAGTCGAGCTTGTTGCCTTCGCGCTGCCACAGACTGTGGCGCAGCCAGTTCTTGTCGTCTCGGCCGTTCGGGGTTTCCGGCGTATCGGGCGCATCATCACGCACGTGGGCACCACGCGATTCGGTGCGGGCATTGGCCGAGATCATCGTGGCCTTGGCCACTTCGATCAGGTTTTCCAGCTCCAGTGCCTCGATGCGCGCGGTGTTGAACACCTTGGACTTGTCGTGGATCTGGGTCTGCTGAACCATCTTTTCCACTTCGAGAATCTTGTCCACGCCCTGCTGGAGCATGTCCTTGAAACGGAATACGCCGCAATGTGCCTGCATGGTGCGCTGCATGGCATTGCGGGCATCGTTGACCTCAACGCCGTTCTTCTGGTTATCCAGACGATGGACGCGCGCCAGGCAACGATCGATTTCGCCTTGCGGGATCTCGGGCAATGCCTTGACCTGCGTCTTGACGTACTCGACCACCGAATCGCCCGCGCTCTTGCCGAACACCACCAGATCAAGCAGTGAGTTGGTACCCAAACGGTTGGCACCATGCACCGAAGCACAGGCGACTTCGCCTGCAGCGTAGAAGCCCGGCACCACCTGACCATCGACAATGACTTCGCCGCGGTAGTTGGTGGGGATGCCACCCATCTGGTAGTGACAGGTCGGCACCACCGGGATCGGCGCCGTGATCGGGTCCACGCCGGCAAACTTGATCGAGATTTCGCGGATACCGGGCAGCTTGGTCTTGATGAGATCCGGGTCAAGGTGCGTGATGTCGAGCAACACGTGATCCTTGGCCGGGCCGCAACCACGACCTTCGTTGATTTCGGTGACCATGGCACGCGACACCACATCACGCGAAGCCAGATCCTTGGCGACCGGGGCATAACGCTCCATGAAGCGCTCACCCGCGCTGTTGCGCAGGATGCCGCCTTCACCACGCACGCCTTCCGTAATCAGCACACCTGCGCCGGCCACGCCGGTCGGGTGGAACTGCCAGAATTCCATGTCTTCGAGCGGGATGCCGGCACGCGCTGCCATGCCCAGGCCGTCGCCGGTGTTGATGAAGGCATTGGTCGACGAGGCGTAGATACGGCCTGCGCCACCGGTTGCAAACAGCGTGGCCTTGGCCTGGAAGATGACGATTTCGGCCGTTTCCATTTCCATGGCAATCACGCCAAGTACCTTGCCGTCGGCGTCGCGGATCATGTCCAGCGCCATCCACTCAACAAAGAACTGCGTGTTGGCGCGCACATTGCGCTGGTACAGCGCGTGCAGCATGGCGTGGCCGGTACGGTCGGCGGCAGCACAGGCGCGCGGCACCGGCTTTTCGCCGAAGTTCGACATATGGCCGCCGAACGGGCGCTGGTAGATGGTGCCATCGGCATTACGGTCAAACGGCATGCCGAAGTGCTCGAGCTCGATCACGGCCTGCGGCGCGGCGCGGCACATGAACTCGATGGCGTCCTGGTCGCCCAGCCAGTCCGAGCCCTTGACGGTGTCGTACATGTGCCAGTGCCAGTGATCCGGCTCCGAGTTACCCAGCGAAGCGGACACACCACCTTGCGCGGCAACCGTATGCGAGCGAGTAGGGAAGACTTTGGACAGCACGGCGGTGCGCAGGCCGGACTCCGACAGTTGCAGTGCAGCGCGCAGACCGGCACCACCGGCACCCACCACCACTGCATCGAAAGTTCGCTTGGGAAGATTCGCCATTACACACCCCACAACACGGAAATTGCATACACAAAGCTGGCAATCAGCCAGAGGATGGTCAGCACATGCAGCGTGACGCGCAGGCCGAGCGGCTTGACGTAATCCATCCAGATATCACGGACACCCACCCATGCGTGCAGCAGCAAGGCCAGCACGGTCAAGGTGGAGAGTACCTTCACACCGGTATGGGCAAACAGCGAACGCCAGGTATCGAAACTGGCATTGGCCGCCAGGAACAGGAAGGCCAGAACGGCCACGGTGTAGACCAGCATGATCACGGCGGTAACCCGCTGTAGCAGCCAGTCGCGCAGACCATAGTGCGCACCGATAACGTGACGGTTTACCACAGCAGACCTCCGATGACGGCAGTGAGAACAAGGCTGACCACCATGACAAGCTTGGCGGTATTACGTGCGGTATCGAGTTCGATCCCCTTGTGCACATCAAGGAACAGGAAGCGGATGCCGGCGCAGGCATGGTGCAGGTAGGCCCACAGGAGTCCGATCAGACCCAGCTTGATGACGGGATGACTGATGAAGCCGCGAAATGCCTCATAGCGCGCCTCGCTGGCGAGCGAACCGGCGAGCAGCCAGATCACCAAAGGAATCGCGAGGAACAGGACTGCGCCGCTGACACGATGCAGAATAGAAACGATGCCCGGAATGGGAAGCCGGATCTTGGGGAGGTCCAGATGCTTGGGCCGTGTTTTCTCCATGACACTTTCCTTGTGGTTATTACCTGGCCGCATGGCGGCACATTCACTGCAAGCCCATGCCCAGACAGGGTCACGGGTTCATGCCGGGGAAATCCGGCTGCAACTTGTTCTTTACGGCTTGCCGGACCAAGCCGACACCCGTTCTACAGCAGAAACAGCACTGGATTGTAGCAAAGCACGCCACAACTACCGGCCGATACAACAGGATGTACAGCCCACGGCCTACACCCGGTATACATAGCGATCGGTACGACAACGCAATACCGACCATTCCACTGCCTGACCATCGAGCCCGGCAGCCAGTCTTGCCACCTCCAGGAGCGGGCCATCTGCCGGCACCCCGAGAAGACGTGATTCATCGCGACCTGCCAGCACCGCCCGAAACTGCGGCTCACCCGCCACGACACGCAAACCGAATTCGCGCCACCATACCCGATGCAGCTTGCAATCGGCCTGACGGATGCGCCGTGCATCCACGCCCTCGAAGCGATCGGCAGCCACATAGCTATCGATCAACGCAAAGGGCTCACCCAGCACGCGCACCAGACGCGTAATCAGCAACACCGCCGCACCGCGGCGTAAACCGAGCGCCACCGCCGCCTCCTCGCCCGCGTGACTGCGCGCGCAAGCAAGCAACTCCAACGACGCATCCACCGCTCTGGCACCGGCCGGCAACTCAGCCCGCCCCCACTCGTCGTCGGCGAGGGCCACAAACGTACCCAAGCCCTGACGTCGTACCAGCACCCCTTCAGCCACAAGGCTATCGAGGCCTTTGCGAACCGTGCCGGAGCTGACGCCAAAGCGATCAGCCAACTCGATCTCACTAGGCAGGGCTTCGCCTGCGCCCCACTCTCCCTGCTCGATCCCCGCAATCACCCGCGAACGCACCTGCGCGTACAGCGGCTGGCGGCTGGGCATGTCCTGCCTGGCGGATTGAGAAACAAGGGCCATGACGCGCAATACAACACAAGTTGCCGCTTTATACGCCACGCAGGGCACAATGTCCAACCAGGTCTTATATAAGACATAAGAATCAGATGCAGAAATACCACGCAGACACGCCGGCACCGTGATTTTCGCCCGGCAAAAGTGCTAGACTTCGCCAGATTGTAGTAGTGCGACATATGCGGTTCCCGATACGACACGGGGACACGCCACTTTTCCCCACAAGCTCCAGGAGCACCACGATGAAGAAACCCGTTCGCGTTGCCGTTACCGGCGCTGCCGGCCAGATTGGCTACAGCCTGCTGTTCCGTATTGCTTCCGGCGAGATGCTGGGCAAAGACCAGCCGGTGATCCTGCAGATGCTTGAACTGCCCATGGAAAAGGCTCAGGCCGCACTCAAGGGCGTAATGATGGAACTGGAAGACTGCGCCTTCCCGCTGCTGGCCGGCATGGTCGGCACCGATGATCCCGAAGTCGCCTTCAAGGATGTGGATGTGGCCCTGCTGGTGGGTGCCCGTCCGCGCGGCCCCGGCATGGAGCGCAAGGACCTGCTGCTCGAAAACGCCAAGATTTTCACCGCTCAGGGTGCCGCCCTGAACAAGGTTGCCAGCCGCGACGTGAAGGTGCTGGTTGTCGGTAACCCGGCCAACACCAACGCCTACATCGCCATGAAGTCGGCCCCGGATCTGCCGGCCAAGAACTTCACCGCCATGCTGCGTCTGGACCACAACCGCGCTCTGTCGCAACTGGCAACGCGCGCAGAAGTGGCCGTGGCCGATATCGACAAACTGATCGTCTGGGGCAACCACAGCCCCACGATGTACCCGGACTACCGCTTCGCCACCGTGGGCGGCGCATCGCTCAAGGCCAAGATCAACGACGAAGCCTGGAACCGCGAAACGTTCATCCCCAAGGTCGGCAAGCGTGGCGCCGCCATCATCGAAGCCCGCGGCCTGTCGTCGGCTGCTTCGGCTGCCAACGCCGCCATCGACCACATCCGTGACTGGGTGCTGGGTACGAACGGCAAGTGGGTGACGATGGGTATCCCGTCGGATGGTAGCTATGGCATCCCCGAAGGCGTGATGTACGGCGTACCCGTGACCTGCGCCAACGGTGAATACACCCGCGTGACCGGTCTGGAAATCGACGAATACAGCCGCACGATGATGGACAAGACGCTGGCCGAGCTCGAAGAAGAGCGCGCTGGCGTAGCACACCTGCTGGGCTGATTCCCGCTCAGCGGCACACAGAAAAGGCGTCCCTCGGGGCGCCTTTTTTGTTGTTCATGGCCGATGCGAACCAGCCCCCTCGCAACAAGTTCGCGCCCATCGTCGGCGCTTGCAGCTATGCTGATGCCGCAACGTTCACCCTACAGCCGCCCATGCCCGATACGCTCAGCCCGCAGGAAGTCCTGACCTACGCCGCCCTCAAGCTGCAGCAGGGCGACCCTGCCGGTGCCGACAATCTGGCTGCCATGATTCTGGAGAAGAATCCGCATATCAGTGCGGCATGGCTGCTGCGTGCGCAGGTCGCCATCCTTGGTGGCGGCAATGCCGAACCGCTGTTGCAACGTGCCCAAGCCTGTGCAGATCTTGGGTCTGCCGCCCTCGACCAGATACGCGCGCTACAGCAGCAAAAGCAGCAGGGGCAGCGTGCCGATGCACTGCTCGAACAAGGTAACCGGCACTACCAGCAAGGGCAGACTGAGCAAGCCCGATACTGCTATGCCCAGGCCCTGCAGCTCGCGCCACGCCACGCCCATGCCTGGACGAACATGGGATTGTTGCTGCATGGCGCAGGCTTGCTCGCGCAGGCACAGGCTGCCTATGAACAAGCTTTGCAATGCAACGACCAGCTTGCTGTCGTACATAACAATTACGGGATCTTGCTCCAACAGCTCGGCCAGATGCGCCGCGCCGAGGCGCACTATCAACGCGCCCTCTCCTTGCAGCGTGACTATGGCGTGGGCTGGAAAAACTACGCCTCCCTGCTGCAAGATCAGGGTCGCTTCAATGAAGCCGGTGCAGCCTACGCGCAGGCGCATGCCCTGCTGCCCAGCGATCCTGAACCGCTAGCCGGGCTGGCATTCATGGACCTCTATCGTGTTGACTGGCCCTCGCTGGCGCATCACAGTCAGGCACTGATGCTGTCGCTGCAAGCCCGGCCCAGCGCGCGCATCGCGCCCTTCATGGCGCTGGCTTTGCAGGATGACCCCGCCTTCCAGCTCGACATTACCCGACGCTGGGCTGCCGGCTATACCCGCACGCGCTTGCCCGCCATAACGGCACAGCCCAAATCGCGCATCCGCCTCGGCTATCTGGGTGGCGATTTTCACAGCCACGCTACCAGCTGGCTCACCGCCGGCCTGTTTGCCCGCCATGATCGCAGTCGCTTTGAGGTGATCGGCTACGATTACGGCCCCGACGATCAATCGCCGCTACGTGCACGGGTGGCGGCCGGGTTTGATCGCTTCGAACAAGTCGCCACGCTCGACGACCCGACCCTCGCGCAACGCATCCGCGACGACGGCATCGATATCCTCATCGACCTCAAGGGCTGGACCCGCCGCACACGCACCCAGGTACTGGCCTACCGCCCTGCGCCGCTGCAGCTGCACTATCTGGGCTACCCCGGCACGCTGGGCGCCGACTGGATCGACTACCAGATTGTCGACGCCATCGTCGCCCCACCCGATCGGCCCAACGCCTTCCACGAAGCATTGATCCGACTGCCCCACTGCTACCAGATCAACGATTGCGAGCGGCCCATCAGCGCCGTGCCCAGCCGAGCCCAAGCCGGCCTGCCCGACACCGGTTTCGTTTTTGCCTGCTTCAACCAGCACTACAAACTGAGCCCCGCCATGTGGGACGCGTGGATGCGGCTGTTGCAAGCGGTACCGCACAGCGTGCTCTGGCTATTGGACCCGCACCCCGAGTGGCGCACCCGCCTGCAACAAGCCGCAGAAGCCGCCGGTGTATCCCACCAGCGCCTCGTCTTCGCCCCCGCCCTGCCCCAGGCCGACCACCTGGCACGCCTAAGCTGCGCCAACCTGATGCTCGACACCCTGCCCTGCAACGCCCACACCACGGCTAGCGATGCCCTGTGGGCAGGCGTGCCGGTACTCACCTGCATGGGCCAAAGCATGGCGGCACGGGTCGCCGCCAGTTGCCTGCATGCCGTCGGGCTCAGCGAGTTGATCACCAGCTCGCTCGACGAGTATCTTTCCTTAGCGCTCAAGCTGGCGACTCACCCACAGCAACTATCGGAACTGCGTGCGCGCCTGCTAGCCAACCGGCTGACAGCCCCGCTGTTTGATACGGCAGCTAGCGTAAGGGCATTGGAGCAGGCCTATCAGACCGCATGGAACCATTTCCAAAGCGGCCAGCAACCGCAAAGCTTCGACATCGCCAGCCCAAACCCTCAACCCGGCTGACGCGCCTGCTCGACAATCCGGCTGAAAAACCCGTACACACCCTCATCATCCATCTTGCGGGCATTCGCCAACTCCCCCGCCCGCGTGGCATAGAGCACGCGCTGATCAGGCGCGAGCACCACCACGGCCGGGATGCCCTGCTTGATCGGGTTGCCGTACACCGTGTCGATATCCAGATTCTTGTTGAAGCGCGCCACATCGACCTTCACGATTTCGAACGAGGCCGCCATCAGGCGAGCGTTCTTGTCGGTCTTGAGGCTGCGATCCAGCGCCCGGCAATCGCCACACCAATTGGCGCCAAACACGATCAGCACCGGCTTTTGTTGCGCCCTTGCGCGGATCAGCGCCTGTTTCAGATCGGCCCGTGCATCGGCCTGCTCGTCATAGGGTTGCTCGCTGGCCAAGACCATTGCACTGGCCAGCATGGCGATCAGAAATCGATACCACATGGTTCGCGCTCCCACATTGTTGATGGCAGCACTATGCCTGCGCCATCGGCCATGCGGCAATCGGCGGGCTGTCCGTATAATCCGGCCCCATGCCTGATTCCTACGCCATCAACCATTACGAGAACTTTCCGGTTGCCTCGGTGCTGCTGCCTCCCGCCATGCGCCGGCCCATCGCCATCGTCTACCGCTTTGCGCGCACGGCCGATGACTTTGCCGATGAGGGCGAGCGCACGGCGGCGGAGCGATTGGCGCTGCTTGATGGCTATCGCAAGGGACTGGACGAGATTGAAGCCGGCGGCCCCATCAGCGATGCCTTGTTTCGCGACCTGAAAACCGAGGTCATCGATGCCCATCGGGTGCCGGTGCAACTGTTCCGTGATCTGCTCGATGCGTTTGCGCAGGATGTGGTCAAAACCCGCTATGCCGATATGGCCGAACTGCTCGACTACAGCCGCCGCTCGGCCAACCCGGTTGGCCGCATCGTGCTGCACATTGCAGGTCTCGCCACGGCCGAGCGACTGGTGCAATCCGATGCCATCTGCTCGGCGCTGCAGCTGATCAATTTCTGGCAGGACGTGGCGATCGACTGGCAAAAGCAGCGCGTCTACCTGCCGCAAGACGCCCTCGCCCGCCACGGCGTGACCGAAGCCGACATTGCCGCCGCGCGCGTGGATGCGCGCTGGCAGGCCTTGCTGACGGAGATGGTCCAGTCCACCCATGATTTGCTCTGGTCTGGCGCGCCGCTCGGTGCCAGCCTGCCGGGCCGGCTGGGCATGGAGATCCGCCTCACCGTGCTAGGTGGCGACGCCATCCTGCGCAAAACCCGTCAGGCCGACTTCGATGTCTTCACGCGCCGGCCCAAGCTCGGCAAGCGCGATTGGCCCGGTTTGTTGCTGGGTACGCTGTCGACCCGGCGTTTCAAGGCATGAGGCTGGTCGGCGCAGTACTACGTTTGTTGGGCGCCCGTAGCCACGCGGCACGGTTGGCAGCGTTGATCGCGATTGCGGCCGCGGGCTTTGCCTGGTGGCAAGGCCAATCAACCGCCGCGCCCTTGCCTGGCAACACCCAGTCAGCGCGCGTCAGCCGCGTGTTTGATGGCGATACGGTAGAGATCATATTGACCAACGGGGAAACGCAGCGTGTGCGTCTGGCCTGGGTCGATGCACCTGAGCATGATCAGCCCTACGGCGATGCGGCGAAATCGACGTTGACTGCGCTGCTACTGGGCCGTGAGGTCAGCGTCCTGCCAGCCGGGCCGCAACATGATCGCTATGGCCGCCTGCTGGCGCAGATTGCCATACAGGGGCGCGATGCCGGGGAAGCCCAGCTGCAGGCGGGTATGGCCTGGCACTATGTGCAGTACGCGCGCAAGGATCAGCCCGGTGATGCCTACACCAGCTATGCCAACGCAGAAGCCGGCGCCCGCACACAGCAGCAGGGACTCTGGCAGCAGGTCAACCCCATGCCACCCTGGCAGCACCGCAAAGCGGGCCGGCAGTAAGTCTCAGCCCTTGCGCTGGGCAGCGTACATGCCGCTGAACGCAATCAAGCCCATGGCAAGCCAGGCAGTCCAAGGATGCGGGTCGTTCCACAACACCATGCCGAACAGGCTGGCGCACAGCACCGTGGTGTAAGCCAAGCTGGCCACAACGAGGCTATGGCCCTTGCGATACGCCCGTGTCATGGCCAGCTGCGCACCCGTGGCGCAGGCACCCATGCCGGCCAACAGCCACACATTGCCCCAAGTGATGGGGCTGAGGCCGCCGGGGATCATCCAGACAGCAGCCATCAGGGTAGCAATCAAAGAAAAGTAGAACACCGTACGCGACTCAGGCTCCCCTGCTTCGCCGAGCATGCGCACATTCATGTAGGCGATGGCGGCACCAAAACCCGAAGCCAAGCCCATCAAGCCGGCAAACCATTGATCGCGGCTCAGCGTGGGCTGCAATAGCAGCACCACACCGCCAAAGCCCACCAGCATTGCCAGCAACAGGCGTTTCGATACCCCTTCGCGTAGCCACACGGTGGTCAGCAAAGCCAGAAACAAGGGCGAGGTGTAATTCAACGTGACTGCAGTCGCCAGCGGCAGGCTTGCTATCGCATAGAAATACAGCATCAGCGCGATCGTGCCGGCAATGCCCCGGCTCAAATGTTTGCCCAGCACCGGCGTCCTCAGCGTACCGCCCTGCCACATCACCACCAGCCCCACCACCAGAAAGCCCACAAAGCAGCGATAGAACACCAGTTCTGCCGTACGGAAATGGGTGGCACCGAGTTTGACGAACACGCCCATGCAGGCGAACAGGATCGAGGCCAGCACCATCCAGAATGGGCCGGAGTGTCGTAGCGAGGCGGGGAAAGGCAGCATGCCGCCATTGTATGCGGCCCAGCCTGTGCGGGCCGCGAGGGCGCCGAGATATATCTGTATCTGCTGACTATATCTTGAGGAGCATGGCGCTTGAGAGCAGCTTGAGCAACTCGCCCTGGCGGTGCGTACCGGTTTTCCAGAACATGGACTTGCTCTGTGTGCGCACGGTGGACTGCTGCAACTGCAAACGCTGCGCCGCCTCGGCCAGCGAGCAGCCTTCCAGCAGCAGTGCAGCCAGTCGGCACTCCGCAGGAGAAAGACCATACAGCGCCGCAAGCACTTCCAACGGCTCGGCTTCGCTGGCGCTGGGATCATGCGCCATCAGCAGGACCAGCGGTCGCTTTGAATCGGCCACAAGCGGGGAGTCTGCCGGCAGCGGCGCCACCAGCACGGTAAGGCGTCCGCCGGCGGGGCGTTCGAGCGCCAGCGCCCCGCTTTGCGGCTTGCGGCTGCTCGCCTGCATGAGCAGGCTCTGCAAGCGCGCTTCGAGGGTGGGGTTATCTGCCGACAGCCGCCCCTGGCGCACGCACATGCCGGGCAACCCGGTTGTCTCGGCAGCCTGATTGGCAAACTGGACACGCCCTTCGCCATCCACGACCCAAAGGGGCGCAGCCAAGCGGTCCAGCGCTTGTCGCGCGACGGCAGCCTGCATGCGAAGACGCGAAAACTCGCTTGATAGCCGGCAGGCCAGTTCCAGATGCGGCGATAAACGACGCAGCAGGGCGATGCCCTGATCATCGAACGGGGTCACCGGCATTTTGCGCTGGAAACTGATCAGTGCCTCGTGGTGACCATCGTCAAAGGCGCGCGCACCCAAGCTATGGCATCCAGCCTCGGCAAAGGGCCTGAAGAAGGGATGATCGGCAATATCGGGATGATTGAACCGCGCGTGGTCATCTATCCATTCACCCACACGGCCAAGCGGGCCATACCAGTTAGCCAGCAGTTCCGGCGTCCCTGCCACCTTTGCCACAGCACGCGTCTCATGGCCGAAACCATGCCAATGGACCATCTGTCCTGTCGTCTTGTCACGCAGATGGAACAAACCGGCGCTGGCGGAAATGGCCTCGCCCACGCGGCGGAGCATTGCATCCCATTTGCCGGGTTCAAGCACCACGCTATGGATGGCGGTCACCAGCTGGTCATACTGCGGCAGGGCGTGGTCGGACATAGCGTCAAGAGAGTGGACGGGTCTGGTGTGCTGGCAAAGCAGCGCACGCACGGCATTCTGTACAAGCCAAGGCTAATGGACAAGCGATACTTTTGAATCGCTGATCGCGTTTGCCCGGAAATCAGAATATGCAAAAAAACCCGGTGTTTTCACCCATTTGGGTGATGACCGGACCCGCCAAGGACCTTTACATTGCGCACATCCGCCCGAGGAGGAGGAAAACTCGGGGGGAGGAGGAAATCCCTCTCTGGAGCCAGCGCAAAGACGCTGGTTCGCCGCGCGAGATGACAATGCTCAGACATTGCATTCAACCCGGCAACCAACAAGCAAATGGGCGACCTGCAAGGGTCGCCCATTTTCATGGTGGTCTTGCCTGTGCGGCTTAGCTCGACTGGCGCGGCAAGGTGAAGTAGAAGGTGGCGCCCTGGTTGAGTGCACCCTTGGCCCAGACACGGCCGCTATGGCGATTGACGATACGCTGTACGATCGCCAGCCCCACCCCGCTCCCCTCGAATTCCTGCGGGCTATGCAGTCGCTGGAAGGCACCGAACAACTTGTCGGCATAGCTCATGTCAAAGCCGGCACCGTTATCGGCGACATAGAACGCATTCTGGCCATCGACCTGGGTGGCGCCAAAACGGATCTCCGCTGCCGGGCTCTTGCCGGTAAATTTCCAGGCATTGGCCAGCAGGTTCTGCATGGCCAGGCGGATCAGCTTGGGGTCTGCATCGGTCACCAGATTGGGCATGATGGTCACAGCCACCTCCCGGTCTGGATACGCCTGCCGCAACTCGCTCACGATTTCGGTGGCCATGTCGGACAGGTTGACGGGCTGGGTGTTGATCTCGCTGCGGGTCAGCTTGGACAGATTGAGCAGGTCGTCGATCAGGTTCGACATATTCTGCGTGGCGCGGCGGATGCGGCCCAGATACTGGCGACCTGCCTCGTCGAGCTTGTCCGAGTAATCTTCGAGCAGCACCTGTGAAAAACCATCCACGCTGCGCAGGGGTGCGCGCAGATCGTGCGATACCGAATACGAAAACGCCTCCAGCTCCTTGTTGGCCGCGGCCAATGCCTTGGTACGCTGCTCGACCAGTTCTTCGAGGTGGTTGCGGTAATGATCCAGTTCGATCTCGGTCGATTTGCGCGCCGAGATGTCGATCATGTAACCCTGCAAATGGCGCTCGCCAGCCTCATCCGGAATCATCGTCGCGACCAGCATCACCCATACCACCTTGCCGTTGGCGCCGAGCATGCGGCACTCGAACTCGATGGTGTTATCGCGATCCTGACCCTCGGCGAACAGCTTGTAAGCCAGATGACGATCATCCTGATGCAGATAGGTGGTCAGGAAGCCTTCGCTGTACCAGACATGCAGCGGGAAGCCCAGAAGGATCTCGGCCTGTGGTCCCACATAGGTAAAGCGCCACTCAGCCGGGTTGGCTTCCCAAGGCACCACATTGGTTGATTCCACCAGGCGGCGATAACGGTCTTCGCTGGAGCGCAAGGCGTGTTCGATCTGCTTGCGCTGCTGAATATCGGCTTGCAGTTCGCGGTTCTTGGTTTCCAGTTCGCCAAACAGGCTATGCAACGATTGCCGGGTGATTTCCAGGCTTTGGCCAAGCTTGCCGATCTCGTCCTGGCGCTTCCACTCGAACGGCGTGGCCAAGTCGCGACGTGCGAGGCGGATGGATTCGGACATGAGTCGCTGCAGGGGGTTAAGAACGCGTTTCTGCAAGATGACCAGAATCAGCGCCAGGCTGCCCAGCAACTGGAAACCCGCGGTCAGCAGGGAATAACGCTGCTGCTGGTCGATCTGCGCCAGGGCGCCGCCATCGTCCATTTCCACCGTGACCTTACCGATCACGTTGCCCTGTTTGGTGACGCTCTGCGAAATCGTCTTGAGTTTGCCCTGCCGGCGCTCGGGGCGGTTGCGCTCAAGGAACGGCCCCAGGGTCGCGTCCTGCACGATGACGCGAATGATGCGCTCATCACCCATCACCGATTCCAGCAGGGGCTCGCCCGTCTCGGCCGACAGGTTCCAGAGGGGTTCCTGCATGCCCAAGACCAGAATCTGGGTGATGCGGTTGTGGTCCTCGCTAAGACGCTTGAGGAGGGAATCCTCCTGGCGCTGCAAGGTCAGATAACCAATGAAGAGACTCGGCACCAGCAGGCCGGCCAGAATGGCCAG
The DNA here is from genome assembly GCF_027257935.1 of Chitinimonas sp. BJYL2. NCBI lineage: Bacteria > Pseudomonadati > Pseudomonadota > Betaproteobacteria > Neisseriales > Chitinibacteraceae > Chitinimonas > Chitinimonas sp. BJYL2. The sequence continues at coordinate 698,537 of NZ_JANZKW010000002.1, forward strand.
CACAACCGCACGCCGCAATGTGAGGCTCATGAACGACTCCCGCCCATTTGTCGGATAATCTGATTGTCGGCAAGATCATTATGGGTGCGCCCCGGCGGACCATGCAAATAAGAGTTGTCCATCCACAAGGCGCGAACAGACTTGCCTGTGGTATTTGTCGCAAGACTTGTCACTGCGCGTCCGGACAAAACCGTGCGCCTGTGGCGATACCCGCCCTTACCTGTCCAGACAAGAGGTGACACGTTGAAGGTTGTCGTTCTGGGTGCCGGCATTACCGGCATATGCTCAGCTTGGTTCCTGCGTGAAGCAGGCTTCGATGTGGTGGTGCTCGACCGTCAGCCTGAGGCAGCACTGGAGACCAGCTTTGCCAACGGCGGCCAGATATCCGTCTCGCAATCCGAACCCTGGGCCAACCCGCAAGCGCCACTCAAGGTGCTCAAGTGGCTATGGCGTGACGATTCCCCCCTGCTGTTCCGTCCCAAGCTGGATCTGCAGCAGTGGCGCTGGGGTCTGGCCTTTCTCCGCGAATGCCTGCCAGGCCGCACGGAGCGCAACATCATCCAGATGGTGAATCTGGGTCTGTTCAGCCGCAGCACCCTGCATGCGCTGCGTGCAAGCACGGGCATTCAGTACGACCAGCTCAGCCGCGGCATTCTCCAGCTGTTCTTTGATCAGCGCGACTTCGATGCCGCCGCCCAGTCATCCTTGCTGATGCGCCAGTATGGCTGTGTGCGTGAAGCCATCAGCCGTGAACGGGCCGCCGCCATCGAACCCACGCTGGCACGGCTGGGCAGCCGGCTGAGCGGCGCCATCTGGGCAGAAGACGACGAATCGGGCGATGCCCGACAGTTCACCCAGAAGCTGGCAGAGTTAGCCCGTGCGCGCGGCGTTGTCTTCCAGTACAACAGTTGCATCAGCAAGCTGGAAACCGAGGCCGGGCAGGTCAGCGGCGTCAGGTATTGCAATCAGGAAGGCCAAAGCGTACTTGAGCGTGGCGATACCTATCTCCTGTGTCTGGGGAGCTACAGTCCGCAACTGCTCGCGCCGCTGGGTATCCATCTGCCGATTTATCCTGCCAAAGGCTACTCGGCTACCATGCTCACTGAGGGCTACGAAGGGGCGCCCACCGTGAGCCTCACCGACGATGCCGTCAAGATGGTCTACAGCCGCCTCGGCAACCGCATCCGCATTGCCGGTACGGCCGAGCTGAACGGCTACAGCACCGAGCTGAACGAGGTGCGTTGCGAGGCGCTGACACGGCGCTATTTCTCGCTGTTCCCCGAATCAGCAGACCCGAACTCGGTGCAGTACTGGACCGGCTTGCGCCCCTCCACTCCGTCGAACGTGCCCATCATCGGCCGCTCGCGCCTGCCCAATCTTTACCTCAACACCGGCCACGGTACGCTGGGCTGGACGGAAGGCCCCGGCTCAGGACGCGCCATTGCCGAACTGATTGCCGGACGCAAACCACCTGTCGATTTCGCATTTACGGGAATCTAGACCAGTCCTAGGCTGAAGCCAGTTCCCCCATGGAGCCTGCCATGCCTCGCCAACTTGTCCGTATCCTGTTGCTGGTCTGCTGTGCGTTTGCCCTCCATACCGCCCAGGCGGCCGTGGTGGTGCTGTACACCTATCACATCAAGCCGCCTTATATCGTCGATGCCGACAAGGAGGTAGGCCTCTACTACGATCTGGCAAGCTGGCTGAACAAGCGCACCCGCAAGCACCACTTCAAGGTGGAGCCCATGCCCCGCAAGCGGCTTGATGCGGAACTCGAAGCCGAAAAACTGGATGGTCTGGTAATCGGCGTGAACCCGGTGTGGTTCAAAGACAAGGCACGTACCCGCTATCTGTGGACGCAGGCCTTCATGAGCGACATTGATCTGGTGGTATCGCGGCGCGAGAAGCCAATTCCTTACTCGGGACCGGAGTCACTGACCAATCTGCGTATCGGCTTGCCGGCAGGCTATTACTACTTTGGCGTGGACGAGCTGGTCAAAGCAGGCAAGGTGATACGCGACGATGCCGCCAACGAGGGCGCAAACCTGCAAAAACTGGCGTCCGGCAGGGTGGATGCCATTATCGTCAGCCGCCCTACCCTGGATTACTTCATCCGCCAGCAGCCAGCCTGGCAAACCCGGTTCAGCATCGCGGATATACCCCACGACGCCTTTGACCGGCACATCCTGATTCCCAAGACGCTGGGTCACCTGCTGCCCGAACTGAACGCGGCGCTTGCCAATCTGGGCCGGGACCCCGAGTGGAAAGCTGCGCAGGACAGTTACCGCTAAACGCGCCCCGGCAGGCTGCCGAGGCACGATACGCCTCAGGCCTTGAGCCAGGCCTCGCGGGCGGCCTTGGCCAGATCAGCCTGCACCACCTTGAGCCCCACGGTGGTGGCCGGGGCCGCATCCAGTCGTACCCGGCACTTGATCAGTTCGTCACGGCGGAACGCCAGCACCTCCACCTTGTCGCCGGCCTTGGCCGACGCCAGCATGGTATCCAGATTCGCCTGCGTGGCTTTGAGCCCATCCACCGCCACGAGCACGTCGTTGGCAGACAGGCCCGCCAGCATCGCCGGGCCATCACTAAGCACATGGGTCAGCTTGACCAAACCGCCGTCCGTGCCGGTGCGGGCACCCAGCCAGACCGGGGTCGCCGGCACCTTGTCGAGCCAGCCGCCTTTGTCCCCCGCGCCCACCTGGGCACGCGCCTGCCACTGCACGCCAACGGTTTCGAGCAGCTCTGCGAGTGGCAAGGGTTCGGTGCTGCGCAGGAAGCGATCGAACAACGGCTTGAGCGGGAGGCCGGTCACCTCTTCCGCCACCCGTTCCCAGCCATCCTCGGGCACACCTACCGGCTTGCCGTTGTAGAAATCGCGGCCGTAGCGCTCCCACAAGGCACACATCACATCGTCCAGACTGCATTTACCACCGGTTTCCCGGCGGATATGCAGATCCAGGCACAGGCCAGCCAGCGAGCCCTTGGTGTAGTAACTCACCAAGGCATTCGGGGCATTCTCGTCAGGGCGGTAGTACTTGATCCAGGTATCGAAGCTCGAATCTTCCAGCGTCTGCACGGCATGACTGGGGCTGCGCAGCACCCCCGTGATGGTATGCGACACCAGTTCCAGATAGCTGGCTTCGTCGATCAGGCCGGCGCGCACCAGACAGAGATCGTCGTAGTAACTCGTGAGTCCCTCGAAAGCCCATAGCAGCCGGCTATAGGCCTCGCCCTCATTGGGATAAGGCGCGTAAGCCGCCGGCTTGATGCGCTTGACGTTCCAGGTATGGAAATACTCATGACTGATCAAGCCCAGATAATTGCGATACGCCGTCTTCATGCCGGTCTCGCCCGGCTGCGGCAGACTCTCGCGCGAGCACATCAAGGCAGTGCTGGCGCGGTGCTCCAGGCCACCATAGCCATCACCGCTCACAAAGCTCATGAACACATAGCGATCAAACGGCGCAGGTTCGCCAAACAGTTTGATCTGATACTCGCAGATGGCCTTCACATCCTTGGCCAGGCGCTTGGAATCAATCTTCGGCAGACGACCCGACAGCACAAAGTCATGCGGCACACCGCAGGCCTTGAACTGGATCAGGGTGAAATCACCAAGCTCGACCGGGTGATCAATCAGCTCGTCGTAATTGGCGGCCTGATACGTGCCAAAGGCATAGGGCTTGGCCTTGAGCGCCGGCAGGCTGGTGGCGACGCGCCACTCGCGGTAATCCTTGCCTGTCGGGGCGACGATGTCGACAACCACCGGGGCATCGGTCTGCCCTTCCACGGCCAGACACAGGCTGGTGCCGTTGAAGAACGCCCGCGTGGTGTCCAGATAGGCCGTGCGTACCGACAGATCATAGCCATACACGGTATAGCGCACGGTCAACACGCCCTTGGCCGGTGCGGCCTGCCAGCTGCGTTTGTCGAGCTTGTTCAGCACTACCGGGCCGGCCTCGTCCTCAGCCGAGATACGGACGATGTTCTTGGCGAATTCACGCACCAGATACGAGCCCGGAATCCACACGGGCAGCGTAAACAACTGGCCGGTGGTAGCAGGATTGTCGACAGTCAGCGTGACCTCGAACAAATGCGCTTCGGGGTTGACGGGATCAATACGGTAGCGAATGGCGGGCTTCATGGGCGGCCGTCTTCAAAGTGGTTTCGGGGTAGGCCCGCAGTTTACGCCGGATCGCGGATGACCTGAACCGGCATATGCGCTTGCACGGTGGCGTGGGGGCGCGACAACATGTCGCAGGCCTGCGGCCAGCGCCACGCTTAGAATGGCCCCCCCCTCAGCCGGCTCACCCGACGCGCCGCCATTGCTACGCCATCACAAGCCCGACGCTTGCTCTTACAATGCGCCACTCGAACCAAGAGAATCACCCATGACCCGTTTGATCGCAGCCCTGCTGTTTGCCGCCACCCTCGCCCCTGCCCTCGCACACGAATTCAAGGCCGGCAGCCTCACCATCCACCATCCTTGGGCGCGCGCTACACCGCCCGGCGCACCCGTTGCCGGGGCCTTCCTCAAGATCAACAATACCGGCGTGGCCGATGCGCTGATTGGCGTGGAAGCCCCCACCCTGGCCGGCATGGCCGAACTGCACACCATGAGCCATGAAGGCGGCGTGATGAAAATGCGCCAGCTTGATCGCATTGCCATCCCCGCCAAGGGCAGCGCCACGCTCAAGCCCGGCAGCGATCACATCATGCTGATGGGCCTGAAGCAGCCGCTCAAGGAAGGCGACAAGCTGCCGCTGACGCTCAAGTTCGAAAAGGCCGGCAGCGTGAAGGTGGAGATCAAGGTGGAGTCGATGACGGTAGACCCCGCCAGCCTGCACGCAGGCCACTAAGCCGTATCGCTCAAGCAAAAAAAGCCGGCAGATGCCGGCTTTTTTCATGCTGTTTTCATTCCGTGCACAGCGTGCGCAAATACTGCCCAGCGCAGAACAGATCTTTCTCGATAGCCCTGCGCACAGCCGGCGCATCCTTGCGCGCCAAGGCCGCCAGCAACTCGTCGTGTGCATCGTTCATCGTGGCCCAGACGTGCGGGTCGTCGTGCAGGCGGTTGGAGATCGGGCCGACCTTGAGCCAGACGGTTTCAATCAACTCCAGCAGCAATGCCGAGCCGCAGGCGCGGTACAGGATCAGATGGAACAGCTCGTTGGCATCGAGATAACCCTTGAGATCACCCGCTGCAATCGCCCTGGCCATGTCCTTGCCCAACGTCAGCAACTGCGCACGCTCCGTCGCATCGAGCTGACGCGCACCGCGCTCGGCCGCCTCGCCTTCCAGCAGCAGGCGGTTCTGCAGGATGTCGTCGAACTGCGCGCGGCTCAGCTTGGGCACCATCACTCCGCAGTTGGGCACATTCACCAACGCGCCCTCGGCAGCCAGCCGCTGCAAAGCGGCGCGTACCGGCATGTCGCTCACACCCATTTCCAGCGCCAGCGTGTTGATCTTGAGTCGTTCACCGGGCAGGAAGCGGCCCACCGTGACCCACTGGCGTAGCGTCTGGTACGTCCTATCCTGAATCGTGATGCCGTTAGCGGATTTCATCGTGATGGGTGCCGTGGAATGAATCCGGATGGTATCAAGGATTTGATCAAATATTGACGAATGTTTATGCGTCAACTTATGATCAAATCCACATCTTCAACGCATAGCCAAAAGGAAACAGAGCATGCCTAACCGCCTGAATCCCTTCGACCTGCGAATTGAACGCTATCCCAGCGCTCATGAATATGATCAAAAACCAGCCGGAGCACAGCATGGACGCCTCATTGATTCAGTTCCTCAAGGACAACCAGATCCACGAGGTGGAATGCGTGATCCCCGATATGACCGGCGTGGCGCGCGGAAAGATCGTGCCGCGCAATCTGTTTCTGGCCGAGGACAACATGAAGATGTCCAAGGCCGCGCTGATGCTCACCGTCAACGGCGAGTTCGCTGATTACGAGCGTTTCGCCGGGGCCAACGACCCCGATATGGTCTGCGTGCCCGATGCCTCCACCATCCGCATGGTGCCTTGGGCGATCGAGCGCGTGGCTGTGGTGATCCATGACTGCACGGATTTCGATGGCCGCCATGTGGGCATCTCGCCGCGCGCCGTGCTGCGCAAAGTGCTCAAGCTGTACGAGAACAAGGGCTGGCGTCCGGTGGTCGCGCCCGAGATGGAGTTCTACCTGATCGCGCAGAACAGCAACCCGCACGAACCGCTGCGCCCGCCCGTGGGTCGCGCCGGGCGGACCGAGGTGGGCCGGCAGAGCTTCTCGATTGATGCGGTCAATGACTTCGACCCCTTCTTCCAGGAACTCTCAACCTTCTGCGAAGCTGCGAATCTGGGGGTGGAAACGCTGATCCATGAAGTCGGCGCCGGCCAGATGGAGATCAACTTCTCGCATGGCGACGCGCTGGATCTGGCCGACCGCGTGTTCCTGTTCAAGCGCGCCGTGCGCGAAACCGCCTACCGCCACAAGATTTTCGCCACCTTCATGGCCAAGCCCATGGAGCACGAACCCGGCAGCGCCATGCATATCCACCAGAGCATCGTGGATAGCGAAACCGGCGAGAACATCTTCTCGAATGCCGATGGCACGGCCACGCAGCTGTTCTTCAGCCACATTGCGGGCATGCAGAAATACCTCCCGCATGCCATGCCCATGTTCGCGCCCTACGTAAATAGCTACCGCCGCCTGAGCCGCCACACGGCTGCGCCCATCAATGTGCGCTGGGGATACGACAACCGCACCTGCGGCATCCGCATCCCCAACTCGGGCCCGGCCGCACGCCGGCTCGAAAACCGGGTACCCGGCGTGGATGTGAATCCCTATCTGGCCATGGCCGCCACGCTGGCCTGCGGCTACCTCGGCATGATCGAGGGGCTGGAACCCAGCGAACCGATGAGCGACAGCGCCTACAACCTCGATTACGAGCTGCCACGTGCACTGGAAGACGCGGTGGAAATGATGCAGGCCTGCGAGGAGTTGCAAGAAGTGCTGGGCAGCGAGTTCGTGGAAGCCTTCTGCAATGTGAAGGAAAAGGAATTCGAAACCTTCAACCGCGGCATCACCGCCTGGGAACGTGAACACCTGCAGCTGCACGTGTAACGCCAATACGACCGGAGAAACAACATGACCCTACGTCACGGCCTTGATTGGCAAAAAGTGCAGATGCTGGTCGCGCGCGAACGCGCCGCCTTCATTGAAAAGATGCCGCGCTCCAAGGCGCTGTCGGAACAAGCCGCCCAGCACCTGCTGTTCGGCGTGCCGCTGCACTGGATGAACGACTGGTCCACCCCGTTCTCGCTGTATGTGGATGCCGCCAAGGGCGCGCAATTCCGCGATGTGGACGGCCATCACTACGTTGACTTCTGCCTCGGCGATACCGGTGCCATGTTCGGCCACGCGCCCGAACCCGTTGGCCGCGCCATTGCCGCGCAGGCGCAGAAGGGCTTCACCACCATGCTGCCCTCGGAAGACGCGCCCTGGGTGGCCAAGGAACTCGCGCGCCGCTTCGGCCTGCCCTACTGGCAGTTTGCGATGACCGCCACCGATGCCAACCGCTTCGTGATCCGCTGGGCGCGCGCCGCCACAGGTCGCAAGCAGGTGTTGATCTTCAACGGCTGCTACCACGGCACGGTGGATGATGTGTTCGTTGATCTGGTCGATGGCCAGCCGGTGCAGCGCGACAGCCTGCTAGGCCAGGTGTACGACCTTACCCAGTACACGCGCGTGGTGGAATTCAACGATCTGGCCGCGCTGGAGAACGCGCTCAAGGAGGGCGACGTCGCCTGCCTGTTGGCCGAACCGGCCATGACCAATATCGGCATGGTGCTGCCCGAACCCGGCTACTGGGAAGACGCGCAAGCGCTCTGCAAGCGCTACGGCACGCTGCTGGTCATGGATGAGACACACACCATCAGCACCGGCCCCGGCGGCTACGCACAGGCCCATGGTTTGCAGCCCGACATGTTCGTGGTCGGCAAGCCTGTCGGCGGTGGCGTGCCCTGCGCGGTATATGGCTTCAGCGCCGAGATCGCCGAAAAAGCCCAGAACGCCAAGCGCAATGCCGCGCCCGGCCACTCTGGTATCGGCACCACGCTAACGGCCAATATGCTCACCATGGCCGCCATGCGCGCCAATCTGGCCGAGGTGATGACCGACGAGGCTTACACCTATATGTTCGGGCTGGCCCGCCATCTGGCCGATGGTTTGTCGCGCGTCATCAAGGCCGCTGGCCTGCCTTGGTGTGTTACCCAGGTCGGGGCGCGTACCGAGTTCCAGTTCACCGCCACACCGCCACGCAATGGCACCGAGGCCGACAAGATTCTGGACCCCGCGCTGGAGCAGGCGATTCATCTGTTCCTGCTGAACCGTGGGCTGCTGATCACACCGTTCCACAATATGTTGCTGGTGTGCCCGGATACGACGACGGAAGATGTGGACCGACTGGTCCAAACATTTGCCGACTTTGTCGCCGCCACCCTGCCCTGACTCCACCCCGTGGGGTGCCGAGTAGGGTGCCGAGTAGTGCGCCAATAAGGCAACAGGCCGCATTGCACCAATACGCGGTGTCGCGCAGACATAGGTGCATTGCGCTTCGCTTGACGCACCCTACCCAAGGCAGCCTGAACACGGCACAAACAAAACAGGACGTCGCACGACGTCCTGTTTTGTTTGGTACGGTCTCCGTCACTCAGGCGAAGGTATTGATACGGTTACCCTGTGTCGCCGTGGTGCCTTTGGCTACCTCGGGCGCCTGCGCTACTTGCTGATTGCCCTGCGGCGCTTTGCTGGCTGCCGGCTCCTGCACACGCGATTCCTCGCGCGCCTGCCGCGCACGGGCCTCCTCGCGGGACTGGCGCAACTGGTCGTCGGCCTGCTGATTAAGCTGTACGGATGCGGCGTTGCTGCGCTGGATTTCCATGCTGATCTCCCGGTGGACTGAAAGCGGCCCTGCAGTTCATCGCGTGAAAATGCATTGTATGCTCCGGTTTCGGCTCCGTATCTTCCGTCCATCGCCGATCTGGGAACGGCTCCTTATCCTGCAACCATGGCGAGATCGGATACCGGCGCGCAATCCATGCCAAGCGCCGGACCGCACAACAAGCAGGAGCCCATCATGAACGACGAATACACCCCACAACCCGGCAAGGGCAGCATGCAAAACAGCAAGAACTCCGCATCACGCGAATCCTGGATCCAGCTCAAGAACCTGCTGGTGCAGTTCTGGTGGCAGTTCTTTGACTGGCTGGCCATCGTGCCTTGGAAAACGCTGGCCATCGTGGCCGTGCTGGTCTTCATTCTGGCCGGCATGCTCAATGCCGAACAACTGGGCCTGATGCTGGTGGTGGCCTCCATCATCATCAAGGTAGTCGCCGGCGGCAAACTGCGCGCCGAGGTACAGGCCGAGCGCGCCACGGCACGAGCCGAAACCGAAAAGATGGAAAAGGTCGTCATCGAAGCGCGCATGGAAGCCCTGCAAGCGCAGATCGAACCGCACTTCCTGTTCAACACCCTCGCCTCGGTCGAACAGCTGATCCTCACCGACCCACCACGCGCCGCCAAGATGCAGCAAAGCCTGATCCGCTACCTGCGCTCGGCCATGCCGCAAATGCGCGAGGGCAGCCGTCCCACGCTGGGGCAGCAGACCTCGCTCTCCACCGCCTTCCTGGAAATCATGCAGGTGCGCATGGAAGAGCGGCTGCAAACCGATATTCGCGTACCCGACGGTTTGAAATCTGCCGTTTTCCCGTCAATGATGTTGCAGACGCTGGTCGAAAATGCCATCAAGCACGGCCTCGAACCCAAGGCCGAAGGCGGCAAGCTGACCATCGCCGCTGAGATTGTGGACGGCGCGCTGGAAGTCAGCGTCACCGATACCGGGATCGGCTTTGGTAACAGCCATGCCAGCTCGGGCGGCGTGGGGCTGGCCAATATCCGCGAGCGGCTCAAGGGCTTGTACGGCGGCCACGGCGAGCTGATCATCATGATCCCGACCGAAGGCGGCACCCGCGCCACGATCCGCATCCCTTACGAAGTCACCAAACCGGCCACTGCGGCCTGATAACAAACGGAATAACAGCGTGAATCGTCCCAACCCCGTCCCCGTTGCCATCATTGCCGATGACGAGCGGCTGATGCGTGAACAGATCATCAGCCGCCTCAAGGACGCCTGGCCCGAGCTGGTCATCGCCGGCGAAGCCAGCAACGGCCGCGAGGCGGTGGCCATGATCCGCAGCCAGGAACCCGATATCGCCTTCCTCGATATCCGCATGCCCGAGATGACCGGTGTCGAAGCCGCCAAAGCCATCGCCGGCCAGTGCCATGTGGTGTTCGTGACCGCCTACGATCAATACGCGGTGGAAGCCTTCGATCAGGGCGCCGTCGATTACCTGCTCAAGCCCGCCGACCCGGAACGCCTCAAGGTTACGGTCGAGCGACTCAAGGCCAAGCTGGAAAGCAAGCCCGACCCGATGGAAAACCTGCTCGATCAGCTATCGGCCCGGCTGGGCAGCGTAGGCGGTGGCGTAGCGGTGAAACCCAAGGAATACCTGCGCTGGGTACAGGCCAGCGTCGGCAACGCCATCCGCATGATCTCCACCAAGGAAATCCTGTTCTTCCGCGCCGAGGACAAATACACGCGCGTGCAGACCGAAAGCTTCGAAGCCCTGATCCGCAAACCCATCAAGGAACTGGTCGAAGAGCTGGACCCCGATGAGTTCTGGCAGATCCACCGCGCCATCCTGGTGCGCGTGGATGCCATCGATAAGGTCAGCCGCGACATGCGCGGACAGCAGATAGTGCAGATGCGCGGCAATGACGAAAAACTCGAAGTCAGCCGCAGCTTCAACAACCTGTTCAAGCACATGTAAGCCTCGCACGCTGCGCAGCCTGTAACCACACCATGCCGGCGCAGGCCATCCGTCTTGCCACCCTTCGGACGGCGGGCCCGCAGCCGGGCATGAGCGACGCGCAAAATCATCTAAGCTGGGGGAAACCCGCATCGGGATGGGGCCGCCATCATGCTTAGATCACTCACGATTCTGCTGCTGTCGCTGTGCGCCATTCCGTCGTATGCGCTCAGGATCTACACCGAGGAATGGCCGCCCATCTCTTACCAGACCAATGGCGTGGCAGACGGCATGGCGGTGGAGGTGGTACGCGAGATCCAGACCCGGCTGAACGACAAGACACCGATCGAGGTCGTGCCCTGGGCCAGGGGCTATGAAGAACTGCTTAACAAGCCTGGCACCCTGCTCTTTACCGTGGGCCGCAGTGAAGCGCGCGAGAAGCTGATGACCTTGCTGGGCCCGATTGCCATCTCGGAAACCGTGCTGCTGGCTCGCAAGGGAGAGGCTGCCAAACTCCAGGCCATGGGTGACGAGATCAAGCGGCTAGGCGTTGGTGCCTATCGCGGCAGCATCTTTGCCGACGCCGCACAGGCAGCCGGCTTCAAACAACTGGACCTGGCACCCACGCCCCAGATCGCCGCCCAGAAACTGCTGGCCGGACGTTACCCGCTGTGGTCCGAAGGCAGCATAGCCGTGACCTCCATCCTCAAGGACATCCAGCAACCGATCGATGCCGTGGAACAAGTACGCGTGCTTGAATCATTGAATATCTATCTTGCCTTCTCGCGCGGCACGCCGGGGGAGGAGATCCGCCGTTGGCACAGCGCCTTGGTCGCGATCAAGAAAGAAGGCACCTTTGCGCGCATCTACAAAAAATGGCTACCGCGCAGTACCGTGCCCAACGAAGTTGAGCTGATCGGGCTACCGCCGCGCTGATCCCGCAGAGTGCGGGCAGGCAATACGGCCTATCGACCACGGCGGCCACTGAGCATTGGCAGTATGGCCTCCCCCTCAAGCTGGATCGCGGCCAACCGCACTCAATGTCCGTTTGCTCAGCAATCTCCGACTCATCATCAACGTCGATGCCTTGATATCGAACGGCGCTCGACAACCGTGGGCCACATCTCGCTATTACATCGTCAAGAGATCGCATCCACACGGCTTGCTGTCGATAGCCGAGCTGAACATGGCCAGATCTCAGGCTCGATCTTCATGCTGCAAGTGAATCCGTACTCAACGGCGGCTTGGGGTCTGCAATCGATCGGCGCCAAAGTGCTGAAAGCGTTAGAGACGTCCTGATTCTTCCCAATAGCTTGTTTCTGAGGTGCCTCAAGGGCTCTGTCAGCGGAAGGCGTACAGATTATTCCATTAAAAGGAACAATGAATTATCCGTGGCAGGAATTCTTTCCGTGACCGACTTTCGGCAAAGTGGCGACCTACGCATCGCAGTACCGATGCAGCGACTACTGATCACGAGGATTCATCATGGGCCGAATTGCGCTCATCACGCCCGACATTGCCACACACGAGCAACGCAGCCTGCTGCATAGCATGGGTGGGCTCAATGGCCACGTACCCAATCTGGTGCGGATCATCGCCAACTCGCCCGCCGCGCTACGTGCCTTCACGGGTCTGCAAAGCCTTGCCCGTGAAGGCTGCCTTGATCTGCCTACCCGCGAGCGGATTGCCCTTGCCTTGGCACAAAAGAACGGCAGCACCTACTGCCTTTCGGCGCATACCCAGCTGGGTAGTCAAGCCGGGCTCAACGGTGCCGAAATGGAATCGAACCGGCTCGGCGACAGTCACGACGCCAGGGCGGCCGTGGCTGTCCGCTTTGCCTGCCGGCTGATCGAGCACCGGGGCGACCTGGATGACGCCGAGTTCCGGGCCATGCGCGATGCTGGCTACAGCGATGCCGAGATTGTCGAGGTCATCAGCCATGCCGGTCTCAATTTCCTGAGCAATCTGATCAGCAAGGCCAGCCGGGTCGAGATCGACTTCCCGCTGGTTACGCTGAACTGAGGGTGACCCACATGCTCACCCGCCTGCGCTCCTTGTTTTGCGCTGACCACCCTGGCCGCCTAGCCACCCAGACCAAGACCGCACCGCGTTTGGGCTGGCTGCTACTCGCCGGCCATGTGCCGCAGCACACACCCATTGCCGAGGGCCGCGATCTGCTGGCCCTGGCCGACGGCGCCAATCACCTTGAATTGGCTTTACAGCTTCATTGCACTTTCTAACCACTGCCTCACCTACCCAGGAGATTTCCCATGTCCCACCACCCCGTCAAACTTTATACCTTTCCCCTGTCTGGCCATGCCCATCGCGTCCGCCTGGCGCTGTCGCTGCTCAATGTGCCGACCGAACTGATCGAAGTGGATCTGCGCAAGGGCGAGCACAAGCAAGCGGACTTCCTCAAGCTCAACGTCTTCGGCCAGGTGCCGGTCATCGACGATAACGGCACGGTAATTGCCGACTCCAATGCCATCCTCGTGTACCTGGCCCGCCAGTACGGCAATAGCGATTGGCTGCCAAGCGACCCGGTAGGCGAAGCAAACGTACAGCGCTGGTTGTCGGTTGCGGCAGGGCTGGTGGCGTTCGGCCCGGCGGCGGCACGTCTGGTGACGGTGTTCGGCGCGGGCTTCAATGCCGATGAGGTCATCAACCGCTCGCACAATCTGCTCAAAGTCATGGATGCCGAACTGGCCAACCGTCCGTTCCTGATTGGCAGCAAGCCCAGCATTGCCGATATTGCCAACTACACCTACATCGCCCACGCGCCCGAAGGTAATGTGGCATTGAGTGCGTACCCGAACGTGGGCGCCTGGCTGCGTCGCATTGAAGCGCTGCCCGGCTTTGTCGGCATGCAGAAAACCGCCGTCGGGCTAGCAGCCTGATCAGTCAGTTGTCCAGGGCGGGCAGCTTGCCCGCCCTGCTGGCCCGCCGCACTTAGCGGGACTTGGCTGTGGGCATACGCCCAGGCCAAGCAGTACAAAGACACATCAGTGGATTCAAGTTGCACCCACCTGAAGGATGAATCATGAGCTCCCCGGACACTGGCACTCCCTCCCCCTGGCACCGCGGTGAACGGGCAATCCATGAGCAGATGGGGACCGCAGCCCAGATGGAGGCCTTTGGCCGTCGGGTCATCCGTGATTACATGCCGGACCAGCACCGTACGTTTTATGCGCAACTGCCCTTTATTGTGGCCGGTGGCGTCGATGCGCAAGGCTACCCTTGGGCCAGCGTGCTGGAAGGCATGCCGGGCTTCATCCAGTCACCCGATCCGCGCCAGTTGCTGATTCGTGCCAGGCCAACAGCCGGTGATGCCTTGCTCGATTGCCTGCACGATGGCGCTGCCATCGGCCTCTTGGGCATCGAGCTGCATACCCGCCGCCGCAATCGCATGAACGGCCAGATTCACCTGCAGCAGAACGGTGATATCGCCGTCCATGTTGGTCACTCTTTTGGTAACTGCCCGCAATACATTCAGGACCGGGAGTTCTCCTTTTCCCAGCCGCCGGGCCAAGCCTATACCGGCGCCATCGAGCACCTGAACGGGCTCGATGCGGCAGCACGAGACACCATCAACAACGCCGATACGTTCTTTGTTGCCAGTTGCTTTCCCGGTGACGACGACACACCAGCGCAGCAGGTCGATGTTTCGCACCGTGGCGGCAAGCCGGGTTTTGTCCGTGTAGACGGCGGCACGCTCACCATTCCCGACTTTTCCGGGAACCTGCATTTCAACACGCTGGGCAATCTGCTGGTCCATCCCAAGGCTGGTCTGGTGTTTATCGACTTTGCCAGCGGCGACATGCTGCAAGTGAGCGGCAGTACCGAGATCCAGTTTGCGGGTGACGACATTGCCGCCTTTCAGGGGGCAGAGCGCCTGTGGCGCCTCAAGGTCGAACGGGTCGTGCGTCGCCGTGCCGCGCTGGCCTTGCGCTGGCAACTTCGGGGTTTCTCGCCCAATTCGCTGATGACGGGTTCCTGGGAGCAAGCAGCGGAGCGGCAGGCTGCGGCAAAGTTGCAGAACACTTGGCGGCCATTCCGCATCGAGCGGATTATCGAAGAGAGTTCGGCAGTACGCTCCTTCTACCTGAGCCCCGCCGATGGCTTGGGTCTGGCCGGGTTCCAGGCTGGCCAACACCTGCCAATCCGCCTGTCCCTGCCGGGGCAGGACAAGCCAGTGATACGAACCTATACCTTGTCGGCGGCGCCGTCCGATGGTTTCTACCGCATCAGCGTCAAACGTGGTGGTCGCGTGTCCGGCCATCTGCACGATGCGCTGAAAATTGGCGATCTGATCGAAGCACGTGCTCCGCAAGGCGACTTTCTGGTGGATGCGGCGGAGCGGCGACCACTGGTGTTGCTGGCCGGTGGCATCGGCATCACCCCCATGCTGGCCATGCTGCGTCATGTTGTTTACGAGGGCTTGCGCACCCGCCGTGTCCGCCCGAGCTATTTGTTCTATGCCACCCGCACGGTCGCTGAGCGGGCATTTGATACGGAAATCGACGCATTGCTTCATCGCGCCGGCAACGCGCTACAGGTGGTACGACTGGCCAGCCAGCCCGAAGCAGACCGCGTTCACGGCCGCGATTACGAAGTCGCCGGCCATATCGATCTGGCCTTGCTCAAGTCGGCGCTGCCGCTGGATGACTACGACTTCTATCTGTGCGGCCCGGTGCCCTTCATGCAAAGCTTGTATGACGGCCTTCGCGATTTACGCATTGCCGATGATCGCATCCACGCCGAGGCCTTCGGGCCGGCGGCGTTGACGCGTCGAGCGGATGTGGCGTCTGCGTTGCCCACATTGGCGCCAATGGCTGATCACGATGTGAAGGTCCTGTTTGCGGAGTCGGGCAAGGAAGCGCGCTGGCAAGCCGGTGATGGCAGCCTGCTGGAGCTGGCCGAGGCGCGCGGTCTGACACCCGAATTCAGCTGCCGTGGTGGCAGTTGCGGCACCTGCAAGGTGGCATTGCTGGAGGGCGCGGTCACCTACGCGCAACAGCCGGCGTTTGCGCTCGCAGACGGCGAGGTTTTGCCATGCTGTGCGGTGCCCGCCCGCAGCGCAGATCAAGCTGCCCGTATCGTGCTCAAGCTCTGAGGCTGTCTGCCGAGCAATCAATCGTGCTCAGTTCAGGTGCTTGTCCGCGCGCAGACGATCTGCCATCAGGTCGATAAAGCTGCGTACCTTCGCCGACCCATACTTGCTCTCGCGGTGCACGATGTGAATGGGCAAAGGCGCGTTTTCGTATTCGGACAGCACGATCTTGAGTTGACCCGCAGCCAGATGCGGCGCGATCTGATACGACATCAGCCGGGTAATGCCCAAGCCGCTAAGGGCAGCCTCGATCGCAGCATCGTTGCTGGTCACGGTCAGACGTGGCTTGAGCTTGATGTTGGTGGGCGTGGATTCCGGCCCGAACTTCCACTCCACCGCCGGTGACACCCCCGTCGCCGCAATGATCGTCCGCTCGCGCAAGGCCTGCGGTGATTGCGGAATGCCATGCTGCTCCAAGTAAGCCGGCGAGGCACACAGCACCCGCCGCACCTGGCCTACCTTGATGGCACGCATGCTGGAATCCGGGAGCGGGCCGATACGCACGGCTACATCCACGCCTTCTTCCAGCATGTTCACCACGCGGTCCAGAAACAGCGCCGATACATCGGTCTCGGGGTAGCGACTCAGGTAATCGACAATGCCGGGCATCACGAACATCTTGCCGAACAGCACCGGGGCCGTCACGGTCAGATGGCCCCGTGGCGCGGCATTGATGCCCGCCGCGGCCTCGTCAGCCTCATCCACCTCGCCGAGAATGCGGCGGGCGTCGTCCAGATAGCGCTGGCCAGCCTCGGTGACCCGAACATAGCGGGTCGTGCGCTGCAGCAGCTTCACGCCCAGGCGGTTTTCCAGGGCCGAGATGGCCCGCGTCACCGCCGGTGGCGACATGCCCAGCCGCCGTGCCCCACCGGCAAAACTCTCTTCCTCACCTACCGCCACAAACACCGTCATCAGGTGCAGTCTGTCCATGCTTCAATTCCTTTAATCGGAATAATCTATTGCATTGTACGGCCATTCTTCTACAGGGTGAACTTTGGCAAAGTGGCACCACTCGCAACGCACCGGGCGCTGCGAACCGCAAGCCACCCAACCAAGGACCCATCATGAGCCGTATCAGCATCCCCACCGTCGAACAATCCGTCGAAGCCAGCAAGCCGCTGCTGGCCGCCGTGAAGCAACAACTGGGCGTCGTGCCCAACCTGATGAAACTGGTCGGCCACAGCCCCGCGGCACTGGAAGGCTATCTGTCGCTCAATGCTGCGCTGAACAAGGGCAAGCTCGACGCCGCCCTGCGCGAGCGGATCGCCCTCACCGTGGCCGAGTACAACGGCTGCGACTACTGTCTGTCGGCGCATACCTATCTGGGCCTGCATGTTGCCAAGCTCAGCGAGGCAGAAATTGCGGCCGCCCGTGACCACCACAGCAGCGACACCCGAACCGCCGCCGCCCTGCGCTTTGCATACCGCGTCGCCACCGAGCGTGGCCGCGTCAGCGACGCCGACCTGGCCGCGCTGCGGCAGGCTGGCTTCGACGAGGCTGAGGTGGTGGAAATCGTCCTCGTCGTTGCCCTGAATGTGCTCACCAACTACGTCAACAACGTCGCCCAGACCGATATCGACTTCCCCAAAGTATCGGCCAAGTAAACCGCCGCCTAAGGCATCTGCCCACTCACTTGAATCGGAAACCATCATGAACATCGCCCGCACCCGTCTCCTCGCCCAACTGGCACTGGCCGCCGCCCTGATCGCCCCGGTCTTTGGGGCCACACCCGTGACCAAGGATGGTGTCACCACCATTCACCTGACCGAGTACAACGGCTACTTCGCCGCCAAGGAAACCCTCACCGACCTCAAGCCCGGCGAGTACGACTTTGTCGTAACCAACAAGGCAGGAAAATTCGTTGGCTTTAACGTGCAGGATCAGAAAACCCATGAACTGCTCGGCGGCTTCGGCCTGAATCCGGACGAGACCAAGACGGCCCGGGTCACGGTGACCGCCAATGGCTTCCGTTACCGCTGCCCGATCAATGTCACACCCTGGTACG
Source organism: Chitinimonas sp. BJYL2 (assembly GCF_027257935.1). Classification (NCBI taxonomy): domain Bacteria; kingdom Pseudomonadati; phylum Pseudomonadota; class Betaproteobacteria; order Neisseriales; family Chitinibacteraceae; genus Chitinimonas; species Chitinimonas sp. BJYL2. The sequence continues at coordinate 716,513 of NZ_JANZKW010000002.1, forward strand.
ACGTAGACGTCAGCAAGTAAGTCCCCGGCGCTCTGCCCGACGTCCCCTCGCGTCGGGCAGCGTTGTCGCCAGCGTGCTCCCCCATGGCGGCCTCACCGCCGCTGGCCAGACTCTGAGCTTGAATGGCCCGCTTGGGCCACTCGCTCCTTTCTCCTTTCCAACCCAATCAACTCTGAATTGCGCCAAACCAGACCATGTTTGCGTCCGGATTATGCGCGGATACCTCCATGACGATGACCACACGGCAATACCGCCTCACCCCCGGCACAACGGGGCTGGCCTTGCAGCAAGACACCCGGCAGCTCCCTTTACTCGCAGAGGATCAGATCCTCATCCGGATCGGCGCAGTCAGCCTCAACTACCGTGACAGGCTGGTCCAACAGGATGCCGCCACTACCCGCAGCGGCCTGGTGCCATTGTCCGATGCCGCGGGTACGGTAGTGGCCGTCGGTCGCCATGTCAGTCAATGGCGAGAGGGCGACCGCGTCAGCCCTGGCTTCTTTGCGGCTTGGCAAGATGGGCCATTCAAGCCCCATCACCTTGCCTCAGCCTTGGGCGGTGGCAGCAATGACGGGGTACTCAGTGACTACGTCATCGCGCAGGCAGACGCCGTGGTGGCGGTCCCCGACCACCTTAGCCTGGCCGAGGCCGCCGCTTTGCCCTGCGCGGGGGTGACGGCATGGCACGCACTCTTCGAGCGGGGCCAGCTCCAAGCGGGCGAGACCGTGCTGGTACAAGGCACCGGCGGTGTGGCGATGATGGCCTTGCAACTGGCCTCCGCCCATGGCGCCAGGGTCATCGTTACGTCGTCGTCGACTGCGAAATTGCGTCGAGCCGAGGCGCTGGGAGCGTGGGCCACGATCAACTATCGGGAAGAGGCAGACTGGGATAAAGCCGTGCTTGATCTGACCGAGGGCGTCGGCGCGGATCACATTCTGGAGCTAGGCGGTCCGGCAACTTACACCCGATCGCTGAATGCCGTTGCGCACGGCGGCCGCATTGCCCAGATCGGCGTGTTGAGCGGATTCGATGCCGCCCCGCATATCACGCCAATGCAGTTCAAAAACGCCAGCATCAACGGTATCTGTGTCGGCTCGCTGGCTCACCACGTTCGCCTCAATCAATTCATGACCCAGCATGGCATCCACCCGATCATCGAGCATCAGTTCGCGTTTGATGAGGCGCCCCAGGCCTATTCGGCCTTGGCCGAGGCCAACCATATGGGCAAGCTTGTCGTGACACTGGACTAGTCACCCTTGCCGGGCGTGGGCCCACCGGGCCAATCGTCATCGCTGGTCGGCAAAGACCTTGCCGACCAGCCGCAATCTACCTCTCCCACTTGCAGGCTGGACTATCGTAAAGGCGTCACGAATCCGACCTGACCCCACATCAACCCACCGGCACTCACCATGACCCATTTGCCTATCGATGATCATCAACCCTTGCTCAAGCAAGGTCTGCTTCGCAGCCTCATGCTGATGGCCTGGATGGTTGAAGCGCGCGACCCCTATACCGGCGGCCATTTATGGCGCGTGGCGCGCATGGCCGAGGAGCTGGGCAAATCGATCGGCTTACCCGACAAGGAAGTGCGCCGCATTGCCCTTGCCGGTTTCCTGCACGATATCGGCAAGATCGGCGTCCCCGATGCCGTGCTACGCAAACCGGGCAAGCTGGACGACGACGAGTATGCCGTCATCAAGACGCACCCTGCCATCGGCCAGCGCATTCTGGCCGAGCATCCGCTGGCCCATCTGGTCATGGATGTCGTCTTCCACCATCACGAAACACCGGATGGCCGCGGCTACCCCATGGGGCTGAGTGACACCGCCATTCCGCTGGACGCCCGTTTGGTCGGCATCTGCGATGCCTTCGATGCCATGACCAGCACCCGGCCTTACCGCAAGGGCATGCCGGTCGCCAAGGCGCTTGAAATCATCAGCCATGCCGCAGGCCAGCAGTTCGACGCCGAACTGGCCGGCCACTTTGTGGCACTGGGTAATGCCGGTGCATTCGACCATATCGTCGGGCATACCGACGAGGGGATTCCACTCGGCGTCTGCGTCAGCTGCGGGCCGGTGATCCAGCGCTATCGCACCACCCAACCTGGCGAGCATGCCGACTGCCCCGCTTGCAACGCACGCTATGAATGGCAACAGACCGGCAACGGCCTGCACGCGGCCCATGTAGGCAAAACTCATGGCAGCCAGAGCCTGCCCTTGCCGGATACCAGCCTGATGCACACCCTGCTGGAGTCGTGGTCACCGCTACTGGCGTAAATCACTGCTCAGCGCGCAATCAATGCACCAATGCGCACCGATTATTCCACCAATGGAAATAATCATTTACCTGGAACAAGGATTCCGACATTTCAGCAATACGGTCAAAGTGATGCCTGTTCACTATCTGCCAACCCGGCACCCAAGGAAGCATCATGACCGACATCACCATGTTCCACACATCGACCTGCCCCTACTGCGTTCAAGCAGAGCGCCTGTTGAGCCGCAAGGGCGTCACCGCCATCAACAAAGTCAATATTGAAGCGTCGGCAAGCTTGCGCGACGAGATGATCGCCCGCAGCGGCCGGCGCACCGTGCCGCAGATCTTCATCAACGGCCAGCACCTGGGCGGTTTTGATGATCTGGCACGACTCGAATAAAGCGGCGAGCTCGCTCCCATGCTGGGCCTCAAGGCGTAACCGCCAAACCGTTCTTGCCCACATCACTGACCAGGTAACGCATCATGACAGCCCACTTGAGCACTAGCCGCCCACCGCTACCACCTTTTGATCACGACAGCGCGCTGATCAAGGTCCGAGCCGCAGAGGATGGCTGGAATGGCCGTGACCCCGCCAAGGTTGCGCTGGCCTACACAGCAGACAGCCGCTGGCGCAACCGCGATGAATTCCTGCACGGAAGACAGGAGATCGAAGCATTCCTGCAAAGAAAATGGCAGCGCGAGCACGACTACCGGCTGATCAAAGAGCTATGGGCTTACACCGGGAACCGGATCGCGGTCCGCTTTGCTTACGAATGGCATGACGACGCAGGCCAGTGGTACCGCTCTTACGGCAACGAGAACTGGGAGTTCGATGCACAGGGCCTGATGGCCGTGCGCCACGCCAGCATCAACGATCTGGCCATTTCGGAGTCAGCCCGGTTGTTTCACTGGCCGCAAGGTAGACGACCGGATGAGCACGCTGGTCTAACTCAGTTGGGGCTGTGACTCTGCGCATTTTGATCATCTGGGCGCTGCAAAGCCGCAAACCCGGGCGCTACTCGGCCCAAGCAGACTGTCCAGTGAAGTGCACCGGTTGGACTGCTACCGACTCTCAGCTGTCATTTATGATGGGAGGAACACTGGATGTCTATTGTTCTCGAGCCAGACTAGGTAGCCTCATTACGACAAAGTATGGGGGATCGCCCAGAGCACGTGTGATTATGGAATCCATACACGACGTGCCCTAAAGGGCAGATTTCAAGAGTATAGCTAGTGCTAAATTTGAGGGACGGTATTAACTACTTCAGGTTGAGCACGACCTCATCTTGGTCGATTCGACTGGTATCGCCCTCGGTAATTTGGCATCTCGCGTATTTTGCTCACGCAAGGCGAACGCTTCGCTGGGGGCTGAATATCAAGCGGCGCTCTCTTGAGGTGAAAATGAACTCTCGGTGAGATTAAATTTTACCCATTTCCACCAGATCATCTACGCTAGTACCATTTGACCAATGGAGGCTCCTTATGTCCCGACGTACTCTACGCGTGCTGTTTGTGATCGTCGCGTCCACAATTGCCACATCTTTTAGTCACGCCAGTGAGCCCGCGGTTAGTTCGCCAAACGGCAAACTCGGCATCGCAGTTGGCAATAAAGACCTATCCAATATTGTCAGTGGCTCATTTACTTTCGGTCTGACTCAAGGTTTAGGGGCTCAGATCGATCTATCGAGGTTGAAATATGGTGCTTCCGGTGCCACCTCGAACGCGGCCGCAGGCCATTTATTCTGGCGTGACCCGTCAGTTGGATTGGTGGGTACCGGATTTGCTCACTATGATAGGCATGGCGGTAACGGTCGTAGTTTCAGTTTGCAGGGAGAGAGATACTTCGAACAGTTCACGTTGCGCGGTCATGTGGGGCGCGAATACTGGAATCTCGGCTCACTTAAAGGCAGCGACACCCTGTTGAGATCAACAGCATCGTGGTATTCAATGCCTGACCTCGCTCTTCATCTTCGCGCGAACCGAGCACTAGGTCGCAATTGGGTTGGTGTTGGGAGCGAATGGCAGTTTTCCACAACCCATTCAGCCGGTTATACGTTTTTCCTGGAAGCCGGTAAGAGCCGTGACCTTGGTACCCAGGTAAAGGCCGGCTTCCGCATTTACTTCGATTCTCCCATGACGCTAAAGGCTCGCCACCGCACGGCCGACCCAGAGGCATTTGACAACAACAACACGAATCATGGGATGTGCCCTCCTGGTTATGAGCACGATCAATGGGGAGTCATTACCGGCCCAGGTGCATGTAGCCCAATTGAATTTGAGGATAATATTTGATGATTCGACAAGACAGCTGAAGGTCGATCTTCAGAGTAAGTAGTTTTCCGCCAAATCCGCAGCGGGCATAAATAAAGCCACACCTGAGAGTGGCTTTATTTTGTGGATATTCATCGCCCTGGCAGTCGACGTTTTCTTTTTGACATGGCTGATTCTAGGTGGTGCACGACGCACATCGGGTTGCCCTTTAACAAGGTTTGGTTCTTCGGAGAGTTAGCCTTGCTGACGTTCTTAGATGGCCTTCCCGGATAACCGACAACTACACCAACTCAGTCGACCCTATAGCTGCTTTTTCTGGAAGTCGGAGGTGGCTTAGGATTGGTCATCGGAGTTCGGTGGCCGAGGCAACTGCTATCGGCACCACTACGTGCTGAGTGTTAGCTTAACGGCGCTTTGCTGACCGATTAGCCTAACCATCCAAATATCAGCAAAGGCCGACAAGCCGCCCTCCCACACGTAGCTGCGTGTCCCCACATCAGCAAGCACCACAGACACAACCTGTTAGCAAAACACCAATAAAAAGCGGGCGAACCTTTCGGTCCGCCCGGTCAATGCACTGCTACTCCCAAACTGGTGTGATTACTGGATCGTGCCCGTTGGCAGGTTCGGGTATTCCTGCTTGATGGCGAACTGCTTGGCGCCGATGGTGATCACGTAGTTCGATGGGCCACTGATCGGCAAGTAGTAGTTCAGCGTCACGTCGGTGGAGGCACCGGGCGCGAGCGATTGCCAGGCCGGCAGTGCGAACTCTGCCGTGTGGAAATCACCCTTGAAGCCGCCCACATTGCTGCCGGTATGCTCGGAAGCCACCACCTTCAGGCCCGCACCGCTCTGGTCGGCCATATTGTTTGGCGCGGCCACGGGGTACTGGAACTGGATCTTGGCGCCACCGGGGATGGTCGCTGTCGATTTGTTGGTGATACGGAGCTTGGGGTTCAGCGGGTAGTTCTGGTCGCCGAGTTTGAAGTCGGTGACGTCGAACTGCAGGTCGATTGCCTCGGTGGGCATGGCTTTCTTGGCGCGCTTGTTGCCATAGGCTGAGGCCACCTTGAACGCGTCGTGGAACTTGGTAGTCAGCGTGTTGCCGACACCGTATTCGCCCTTGGCGCTGTTGAAGGCATAGTCGCCCGCCAGCTCCCAGAACATCACCCCGCCCACGCCGTTATCCACAATCCACTGCGCCTTGCGGGCAACCGATTGTTCGTCCTCGGTAGAGAGGAAGACCTTCTTCTGGGCATTCCACAGCCACGGCGCCACCAGGGTGGCGTCGTAGTTGCGGGCGTAGGTGCCGGTCAGGTTGCTAGCGTTAAGGCCATACATGCCCAGGTAGCTGCCAGCGATGCCGTTCTCCAGGTTCTTGGCGTGCCACATCGGGTTGGAACCGGCGCCCATCTCGTTGCCGTTCTGGTCCAGGTCGTGCCAGATGTTGTCGATGCCGACCGCGCCCGTGCCACATTCAGTCAGGCCCGGGCCGCAGTTGGACGACTTGGCCGAGGTACCCCACAGACCGTTGGTACCGCCCGTCACGTTCTGCCAGCCGCGGGTGTAGTAAGGCACACCCACATTGATACGGCCGGCCGGCAGCGCGCCACGGAAGTAGCGATAGGCCCAATCGGTGTTCAGGTAGCCGATCTGCCCGTACTGGGCGGTGGTGTAGACGCCCCACTTGGCCAGTTCGGCGTCCTTGCCATCGTCAAACAGCGCGGCATTGGGGCCGACGAACTCGTTCCATGCGCCGTGCAGGTCGTAGCTCATGATGTTGACGTAGTCGAGGTTCTGCACCGACTGATAGGTCTCCATGCCACGCAGCAAATAGCCGGACGACGGCGAGGCGATGGTCAGCATGTAGTACTTGCCATCTGCCGCCGCCGCGTCATCAAGCTTCTTGCGCAGTACCTTCATCAGCTCGCGGTAAGACGCTTGCAAACCTTTCAGCCGGGTTTCCGATACACCCCAGTCGAGCGGGTTACCGGCCTTGGACATGGTGGTCGGGTACTCGTAATCGAGGTCGGCACCGTCGAAGTTGTACTTGCGCAGGAAGGCCACCACCGAATCCGAGAAGGTGTTGATGCCTGCGGTGTTGATGCTGCCGTCGGCATTCGTGGTCATGGTGTAGAAGCCACCCGAGGCCACACGCGCACCGGTGGCGTCGAAGAAGCCGCCCGTCTCTGCCCAGCCGCCGATCGAGATCAGCGTCTTCACACCGGGGTTCTGCTTCTTGTACTTGTTGAGCAGGTTGAAGTGGCCCTTGTAAGGCAGGCTGGTGTCCATTTCGGCGCCGGCCACGCCCGGCCATTCCATCCCGGTTGCCTCGTTGCCCGTGGCACCCTCGTTGACCGAGACCTTGTTGGTCGCGTCGATATGCGCGAAGGCGTAGTTGATGTGCGTCAGCTTGGTCCAGGGGATGTCCTTGGCCAGATAGGCTATCTGCCCGTTCTTGCCGGTACGCCAGCTGGTGAAGTAACCGATGATCCGGCGCTTGGCACCATTGGCCAGCTTTTCGCGGCCTTCGGTATCGTAGGCCTGGCAGTACGGCACATCAGCGACCGAGGCCGTCATCAGACCATCTGGACGGCAAGCCTGATTGCCTGATGGCGTCGGCGTCGGCGTCGGTGTTGGTGTCGGTGTCGGTGTCGGTGTCGGTGTTGGTGTTGGTGTTGGTGTTGGTGTTGGTGTTGGTGTTGGTGTTGGTGTTGGTGTTGGTGTTGGTGTTGGTGTTGGTGTTGGTGTTGGTGTTGGTGTTGGTGTTGGTGTTGGCGTCGGCGTCGGCGTCGGAGTTGGCGTCGGGGTTGGCGTGCTGCAGACACCCAGATCCTTCCAGGGCTTGCCTGAACCCACGTTCGACGACGGCACTTCACCCTGCGTCCACCACTGGGCCTCGTAATTGCGACCGTTGTAGGTCACGCGCTGACCACCCGTGTAAGCCGTGGCCGAGACCCATGCGGCGTAGCACGTGACTGGCGTCGGAGTGGGGGTCGGAGTGGGCGTGGGTGTCGGCGTGGGTGTCGGCGTCGGTGTCGGTGTCGGGGTAGGCGTCGGGGTAGGCGTCGGGGTCGGCGTCGGGGTCGGGGTCGGCGTCGGGGTCGGCGTCGGTGTAGCCGAACAATCCTCGACAAAGCCCCACAGCGTTGGCGTAGCCGCCGGGTTCCAGTTGGTGCCCACGTAAGCCGTGTGGGTTACCAGCGCACGATAATTCTTGGCCTGATACGAGGCCGCCGCATTGGCCGCATAGGTATTGCCTTCGGCCCAGGGCGTTGCGCAGTTCGCCGCCAGGGCAGCAGGGGTATACAGCAGGCCGGCACTTGCCAGGCCCAGGGTCACGGACCGCAGCGCAAAACGCCGGGCCATTGTTGCTTGCTTGCTCATTGTTGTTGCTCCATCCGAGAAGGTTGTGGCGATACCAGGCCGGGTACGTTGCCCGTCCGTGTCATGGAGACGCGGCTACCCCTCGCCTTGGGTAGCTGCATCGGGAGTTGCGGTGTAATCAGTGATGGTCTTGCCCGCACTGGGCCAACAAGCGGGCCATTCGGCAGGGCGTCATCGCGCTCAGGTCGCGTGTGGCATGCGCAGGCTGGGGTAGCGCGTGACGCATGCGTGCGGAGAGGCGGGAAAGGCGGCCAGTTGGCCGGCGGCGAGCGCCGTCGAACCATGGCGCCGAGTATCAGCGTGGTGCAATGTCATTGTCGTGCTCCATCCAGGACGATTCATGGCGACACGACCAGGTACATTGCCGGGCCAGATTTATCGGGGTGTGTCTGCCGTCGCCATCGGGCAGCCCCTAGGGGAGTACCGCTTCTTCATCAACAGGTATTACAACCAATCTTTCATTGGTAATAGACACGTATTAACGTGGCATTAATGAAATATGACGAAGCGCGGCTGGAGTCAATGTTCGTACCGTCCTGCCACCCACCCAGCCGACGAACGGTATGCCGCATGACCAAAGTTGACTTAATACCAGTTGTTAATCATTAATAATCAATTACTTAGCACAAAACCCCCAAACCAGAATGCCGATAGAACGACGCGCAGGCGCTCACCCAGCGAATCTGCCCGGCACGAGGGCTTGCTATTGAAGGGCTGGCGGGTACTCCGGCACTTGGGCGCCTGCCTGATCACAAAAGTGGTATCGGTAAATTAAATACCACTTTGGCCCATGGAAAGACCGCCGGCGGGTAGCCGGTGTGGGACGGCACTGGTAGCTGGAGAGACACAGGGAAGCGTCGCCTAGCTGATCCGGGTGGCGACTTGCTGGCGAGTGGTGCGCGGTTTGCTCATGGCCACCCACACCGTTGCGGTGCGGGTGGCTGTACGGACTCAGACACCGTGGTAGGTGCTGTAGAAGCTGGAGAAATCGTTATCCCAGCGGAAGTTGGTGTACGACATGGTGATGCTGACATCCAGACCCTGTACGTAGTGCCAACACCCCACGGGCAGGAACAGGATCTCCCCAGCCTCCAGCACCACATCCAGTACCTGCGCCTCGGCCATGGCCGGGAAACGCTGCAGGTCAATGTTCGCCGCATCCACCGGCGTATAGCAGTGCAGGTGGTTGTACACCTGGGCCTGCTCCACAGCTGGCACCAGGCGAACAAGCTTGCGCCCCCGGATCTGGGCCATGAAGTTGTTGGTCAGGTCGTGATGCATGGGCGTGCGCGTCCCGGCCGGGCCAAACCAGAAGAAGCCCTCGCCGGGCACACCGTTGAGATACTCGGGCAGATGGCCGGTGTCGTTCCACAACTCGGACAGCGCCTGCTTGTTGTGGCCGGTGTTGTTGGCGGTCATGTAGAAATCATTGGTCTCGCCGCTGCGTTCAATCAGATCCACCAGCTCGCCAAAGCGCATGCGGCGCTTGAGGTGCGGCTGGTTGATTTCGTAATTGGCATCCTGGTTTCGGCCAAACTGCACTTCCACCTCGCGCTCGCCGAACTGGGTGCGGAAGTAGTCATTCGTCCAGTGTTCACGTGCCGGCCAATCATCGAGCATGCCGGTGATCACCACCGGGCGGTTGAGCAGGTAAAACTCGTGATACAGCTCGTCGGCGCTGAGTTTGTGCCGACGGGGTACGGCCTGCATGCGCGTGTCCATGTGGTTGAGCTTGCGCTGGATATCCAGCACCCAACTACGCTTCTTGAGTCGCTCGCGCAGCCGCCCTGCCCCGGCCAGATACGGACTGGCCATGGCGGTTTCGATTTCACGGCGCGCGTCGTCGGGCGCAATGCCGGCACCCACCATGGCATGCAGCAGGCTTGCCGGTTCGCCATCGAGGATCAGGTTCTCGGCGATCCAGCGGCGCCATTCATTGTCTACGGGTACGCGGGTGGCGGTTGTCATGGTCACATTCCTTGCGTGTTCTCGGTCGCCCGGCCCGAAACAGGCAGCAGCGAGGGTGGGGGTGGATTCGATCAGAAGGGGCTGCATGCCCGCATCTCGGCCAGCCTGGCGCGCAGGGGCTTCTGGAACCGGCGTGAGGCCTTGTCCCGGCCCGATCTGGATCAGCAGCGTGCGGCACTCAGCGGTGGGGGCGCTCCCGCATCCATTTGGTCATGATCCACTTCTCGCCAGCGGTCACGGGGGCACCACCATGCAAAGTCAGCGGGTCGATTTGTCCCTGCCGATTGAAATAGCGGAAGTACACCGCCGAGCCCTTGCGCGGGATCACGCTGAGCCCGGCATCAGGGAAGATGGTCGCGCCACCCTCGGGTACATCGTTGAGGTACAGCACCATCGTCGCCACGCGCTGACCGCTACGCGCCAGGTGCGTGGCGCTGCCCGGGTCGTTCGGCGGGAAGTAATCGAAATGCGGGGTGTATTCCCCCCCCACGCCGTATCGCAGTATCTGTAGCCCCTCGCCATTCTCGACCGGCCAGTTCATCAGCGCCGAGATGCGGGCATCGAGGCGGGTGATGAAGGCATCCTCGCACAGGCCGAAGAAGGTGCCCTCGCTGGTCCGATCCTCAATCACATCCTCGCCCCCGGTCTTGGGGTTCACCGTGGTTGAGCGGCGCAGCTTGGAGCGCGAGCGTTCGATGACTTCGTCGCACTCCTCATCGCTAAGCACTCCGTCCAGCACCAGCACCTGGGGCTTGTCGCACCGCATGGATACGGACACGAGGCGATCGCCACCGTCCAGGCGATTACCCACCGGCATGGGCCAGGCATCGTGGACATAGCTGCCGGCAACCGCCTGAACCGGCGCAGCCACCGCAGCGGCGCTGGTGCCACCTCGCTGGTACACCTGCACCAGTGCCTGCGCATAGATACATTCGAAGCCCGCCTTGACCATGGCTTCAATCATGGATTCGGCGCTACAGCCACGCGCCGTGTTGTCAGTCAGCCAGCCTTGCCATTCCTTGGTGAGTTCCATCATGTCCGCTCTCCCTATTGCTGCGCGCTGTGGCGCCTTGCAGGGCGCTTCCAGAAGCCTTGGTTTCTGGAAGCGCCCTATCGTCCCAGACCCCGCTTGATCGGCCAGGCAGCAAACACCCAGCCCTGATAAGTGGTTTGCTCGGCAAACCCGTAATACACCGCATCAAAACCCGATCGCTTCAGCGGGGTGGCCGTGGATCGGCTGTACACCCCCATGATGCCGCCCGCTGGCGCCGGCACGTAGCCCCAGTCGCGCCCTGTCATCGGGTCGGCATAGGCACGCCGCAGGTGCCGCCGGATCACGCCGCCACGGCCATCCTCGACCAGTGCGGCCAGCGATGGCGGATAGCTGCGTACGCCAGCCGGGCCATTGGTCAGATAGGATTCGATGGCCCGACGGATTTCATCGCCCTCCTGCATCAGCCTGGCCTCGCGCTGCCGGCGCTGCTCGGTGGACCAGACCTCCCCGGTGCGGGCCAGATAGATGCCCATCAGTAGCACTGTCAGCATCACGAACACATAGCCGTATCCGCGCTGGCTCGCCAGACCGATGCACTTACCAGCTCGCATACGGCGTGCCATCGGCACCCTCTCCTTCCGCACTGCTACGTACATCGAACACCCCCGCCTGGGTGGCGGGCGGCTGCAAGCGCCAGGCATCCCGCTTGCCGGTAATGGGGTCCAGCGGCACCTCGCGCAGATAGGCCCGATCACGCAGCTCTTCCAGGCTGGCGGGGTAGCGGCCGGTATCGCCGTAGAACTTGTCGATGGCATCGCGCATCGCCAACAGGTTGTGCCGCAACACGGTTTCGTTGGCGCGCTCGGTCTGACGGAAATAGCGCGGTACCACCAGCGTGAGCAGCGCAGCCATGATGGCCAGCACCACCAAGAGCTCGATCAGCGTAAAGCCACGCTTACCAGTTGCGGTACGGTTGACCATTGAGGCCTACCTCCTCACTGAGCGAGTACACGTCGTATACGTCTGACCCTTCGCTGGGCCGATCGGGCGGGCTGGCGTAGCTGCGCTTGCCCCAGGTGTCGGCATCGCGCCGGGCCGGGCAATCGCACATCGGATCGCGCGGGATGCGACGCAGGAAGTAGATCTTCCGATTGAGCGGATCACGCAGATCCTTGACGCCATCCACCAGCACCGCCAGCGTGGCCGGGTAGCCGTTATCACCGTACTGGCGCTGCACCTTGCCTTCATCGACGGCTTTTTTGTACGCATCGAGCGCATTGCGTATCTGCCAGAGTGCCTGTTGCAGCGCCGTCTCGCGATTGCGCTTGGCGGCGACCTGCGTCAGCGGCATGGCGACCGTGGCCAGGATGGCCAAAATCGTCAGCGTGACCATCAGCTCGATCAGCGTGAAGCCACGCTGGCCGTGCCGGGCTTGCCGCTGTAAATCTTGCCTAGCCACGGCGGCCTGCCCCGATGGGGGTATCCGGTGAGTTGGGCTGAGCCGGTGCCGCGACAGGCGGCGCCATGTCCTGCCCGGCGGGCGGCGCTATCAGCACGGGTGCCGGACGCAGGCGCAGCGGCTCGGTGCTGATGGCGCCCTCGGTGCCACTATCGAACTGGGTGATGTAAGGCGCGGGCAGTGGCAGATTGCGCACGATACGGGGCGTGACCAGCAGCACCACCTCGGTTTTCTCGCCGTTGGTACGCCGGCTGCCGAACAGCCGATCCAGCAGGGGCAAATCGCCCAATACCGGTATGCCGTTACGCTGATCCTGCTCGGTGCGGTTGATCAAACCGGCCAGCATCTGCGTTTCACCATCGCGCAACGTGAGGCTGGTGTTGGCCTTGCGGCTGCCCAGCTTGTAAGCGACCAAGCCCGTCTTGGTGGTGAGCTGGTCGATGATGCTGGACACCTCCAGGTTGAGCTTGATGCTCACCTCATCATTGAGATTGATTGCCGGCTCGGCCTCCAGCGACAGCCCCACTTCGAGCAGGCTGATCGACTCGCTGACCACGCCGTTGGCATTGACGGTGGTGACCACCGGCACCTTCTCCCCGATATGCACCTTGGCCTTGTCGCGGTTCTTGATGCGTATCTGCGGATTGGCGAGCAGATTGGTGTTGCCACGGCGGTGCAGCAGGTTGATCAGCGCCGTCGGGTTGCCCACGCCCACCTGCACGTTGTTGCGGTTGAGGTTCTCCAGCTCGGACAATTTGATTACGCCGGCCACGCCATTGCCGGTGTTGCGCGCTGCGTCGGCAGCCGAACCGATGATCGTGGCGCTGACACTATCGGGATAGCGGATGCCCAGATCCAGCAGATCGCTGCGGCTGATCTCCAGCACTTCCAGATCCAGCATCACTTCGGATTGCGGCAGATCCTGCGCGGCCACCAGGCGCTCGGCGACCTCGATCACCTCAGGCGTATCCCGCATTACCAGCAGGTTGAGACGCTCGTCGATATACATGTCGCGCGTTTTCACCATCATCTTGAGCATGGCCAGTATCTGCTTGGGGTCGGCGTTGTCCAGATAGAAGGTGCGCATGACCAAGTCCTTGTAGTCCTTTTCCTTATCAGGCCGCTTGGGGTAGATCAGCAGGCTGTTTTCCGACAGCACCTTGCGATCGAGCTGGTTGGTGACCAGCATCAGGTTGAGCACATCCTCGATGCTGCCATCCTGCACATAGAGCGTGGTGCGCAGGCCGGCGGGTACGTCTTTGTCGAGCACGAAGTTGATCTTGCCGATGCGCGAGATCAGATCAAGCACATAGGTGATCGGCTGATCGCGGAACTGCAGCGACACCGGTTGCTGCAAGGCCTTGGCGAGCTTGGGGCGGATGCTGTCCTGGCGCGACTTGCGGCTTTCGAGTTCATCGCGCAGCTTGAGCGCGAGGCCGTGATGCGGGTTCTCGGCCAGTATCTGGCGCACGGCGGCCAGTGCATCGTCGGGCTTGTCGTCCTTCACCTTGTGCGCAAAGGCAAGGATCGAATCGGTACGGCGTTGCTTGCCCAGCGCTGCCAGCGCCACCTGTGCGCGTTCGTTGTTGGCATCCCAGCCCAGCATGGCGGCATACGCTGCCTGTGCGCCGTCGTAATCGCCACGGCGACTCGCGGCCTCGCCATTGCGGAACAACTCTTCCAGACGCACATCCAGCTGGCGCCGGCTGGCGCTGCGCAAGGCCACATCCTGTGGATGCTGGCGGCTCTGATCGAGCAGGTAGCGCAGACCGGCATCCACATCGCCACGCTGGATCATGCTCTCGCCCTCGCGCACATGGCGATCACTGGCGCAGGCAGCCAGCAGCAAGGGCAGCACGATGAGCAAACTCTGACTAAGGCGGCGTTTCACGCTGGGTACTCCTCGGCGCACAGGGTGCCGGGTCTAGTAACTAAGCTCCTGCCGGACATCGAGCGGCAGGAAGGTAAACAACAGGCGATGAGGCTCGATCTTGTCGAGCCGGTAACGGCCTTCGATCACACCACCGGGCCGCACATTGCCGAACACATCGCAGCGCTCGCAGGCCACCCACTGGTTATCACCAAGGCTCATGCCCACATAGCGGCCACCCGCGTCTTCCCACACCATGGCAACGCGAATCGGCAGCGGCGGCGCGGCGGGGGCTTGCTCCACCACGGGCGGTGGTGGGGGTATCCAGTCCTGGCTGGCGAACAGATCAACCGGCTTGCCGGGCTTGGCATAGTCCGAACGCGCTACGGGTGGGGCACTGGCTGCGGGGGTACCGGGCATCTGCGCCGCCGTGGCATCAACACGTGGCGCACGCGCGGCGGGCTTGCCGGGCGGCGCGCTGGCATCGTCATCCAAAGCCAGCCACAGCGTGACGGCGAGCGTGGCAAAGAGGGCGAGCTGTACAGGCTTGCTGATCATCAGCGCACCTCCGTCAGCACGCTGTAGCGGATCAGCGCCGACGGGGCCGATTCGTTGATCTGCGTACGCGAGAGATTGATGCTTTCCACCCGCACACCGGGCAAGCGGGCCAGCTCGACCATCAGCTCGCGCACGGCCGGATACGGGCGTTGCAGCGCAAGCTGGCTGGTGTAGCGCACCAGCTTGCCGCCGGCCTCTTCGGCCGGCTGGAAATCGCGCTGGCTGGCGGGCACGCCGAAGCGTTCGAACACCTCGTCCAGTTGGCGGATTACCGCGGGTAACTCGCCGCGAGCGGGCAAGCGCGGCTGCTCTAGCTGGGCCGCATCGGCCGGGCCGGCCACGGGTGCAGACGGCATCTGGGCAAGCTGTTTGGCGCGCGTGGCCAGCCGCATTTTTTCTTCACTCAGGCTGCGCGATAGCGGCCCAAGCTGCGTCAACTGGAACAGGCCCACTACCAGCAATAGCAGCACGGCAACGATGCCGGGCATGCCAGCCTGACGACGCCACACCACCAACCAGGCAGACAGTGGGCGACGCCAGACAAGATTCGGCAGGGCAAGACGCTGGCGCTTCATGGTCGCCACCGCCCTTCCAGATTGGCGGTGACCGGGCGCTCCGCAGCCGGCAGGCCCAGTCGGGGCAAGTAGCCGGTGACAGCCATGCGGGCAATGCGCGGATCGCGCTCCAGCCGCTCGACAAAACCGAGCGCGTCGTGGAGACGTTTGCCATCCACACTGAGTAGCAACGTTTGCCCCTCGAGTGCGGCGTCGAGCCGCAGCACGGCGACTTCGGGCCGCCACTGGCGCTCAACCGCATCAAGCAGCGGCAACAGACTCAGTTGCTGCGTTTGTGCGGCGGCCAACACGTGCGGGTCGGGCCGGGTTTGTGCGGCAGACTGGCTCTGGCGTACCTGCTGGCGCTGGCGCATGTCCAAGCGTTCGGCCTGGACGGCCAGCGTGCGGCGGGCTTCGTCTGCCTCAAGCCAACGTGTGCCAGCATCCGCCGCAGCCAGCAAGGCCAGCAGCAGCAAGGCCACACCCAGCCAGGGCATGGGCCTTGGGGTGCGGGTGAAATCCATGTCCAGCCGGCGCGGCATCAGCATGCGGCCTCCAGCGTGGCAAAGGCCGGGGCAATCGGGCCCAGCCACTGGCATTGCGCCGGCAGCTGCGCGGGTCGCCGGGTGGCGGCCAGATAGCTGATTTCCGGCATGCCAATGCTCAGCAGACCGCCTGCCTGCCGCAGCGTGGCGGCCAAGTCACCCGCCAGCGGCAGGCTGACCACCCCCCGCCAGTCACCCGCGCTCGCCACAGCGCACGTGAGCAAACTGTCTTCCAGTACCAACAGGGCGAATTCCGTGTGGCGCAGGGTGCGGCGATGGCGGTTGTACACCTGCATCAGGGCCGGTTCGATAGACGCCAGTTTCTGCCCACGGGCGACCACCGCTTCGGCCAAGCTGACACACAGCGATTCATCTACCGCAGCGGCCAGCCGCACCGCGCCGTAGGGCGCATCGGCCACGCGCACGCGCCAGCCGTCGGTGGCGGTACCAAATTGCGGCCGCATCAATGCGCGGGCGTAATCGGCCCATTCGGCATCGGTATGCACGCCTTCCTGCCAGGGCAACAGCTGGTAGCGCACCCAGGGGCTGCCAAGCACCAGCTCAACACCCGCCCGCCAGCGACCGCGCGGCGTAGCAGCCAGCAGTGCAGATGCGGCGGCTGCAGGGCCAGTCTCGCTCACACCCAGCTGTGCCAATGGCAAGCCGCGTGCAGGCAGGCGGCTGTGCCCCGCCAGTGCGGCGCGGTCGCGGCCCAGCCATAGCGTGTGCTCAGTCCACAAAGGTGACACGGTTGATTTCCTGCAAGGTGGTTTCGCCACGCGCCACGCAATCGAGCGCGATCCAGCGCATGGGCACAAAGCCGCTCGCCTCGGCCAGCCGGCGCAACTCAAGTACCGGGGCGTGACTGACGATGGCCTGCTTGAGTTCGTCGTCAAGACGCAGGACTTCCGCAATCGCCCGGCGGCCGACGTAGCCACTCTGGCGGCAGGCCGGGCAACCGCGGCCAATGCGGAAGCGGTAATGGCTGCACGCAGCCGGATCGAGCCCGGACTCGCGGATCAGCGCCGCATCGGGCTGATCATCGCTACCGCATTCACGGCAGATCTGGCGGATCAGCCGCTGTGCGACCACACCGTTGAGCGCCTCGACAAAGCTGCTCGCCTCCACGCCCATATGGATGAAGCGGTCGATCACCGAGAACACACCGTTGGCGTGCACCGAGGAGAGCACCAGATGCCCGGTCAGCGCCGCCTGCACGGCAATCTGCGCGGTTTCGCCATCGCGGATTTCGCCGACGAGGATCTTGTCGGGATCGTGGCGCAGGATCGAGCGCAGACCGCGCGCAAAGCTCAGGCCCTTGCGGTCGTTGACGGGGATTTGCAGGATGCCCGGCAGCTGATACTCGACCGGATCTTCAATCGTGATGATCTTCTCGTCGCCGGTATTGGTTTCCGACAAGGTCGCGTACAACGTGGTCGATTTACCCGAACCGGTCGGGCCAGTGACCAGAAGCATGCCGTAGGGCTCGCGAGCCAGCTGGCGCAGGGCGGCGCGGGCGCTGTCGTCGAGGCCCAGGCCATCAAGGCTCAGCTTCTGCCAGCTCTCGTCGGCACCGCGCTTGTCGAGAATACGCAGCACGGCATCCTCACCGTGGATGGACGGCATGATGGACACGCGGAAATCCACCTCGCGGCCACGGATCAGCACGCCAAAGCGGCCATCCTGCGGTACCCGCTTTTCCGAGATATCGAGTTCGGCCAGCACCTTGAGACGCGACAGCACCTGCTCGGCCACGGGCACGCCATTGGCGCTGGCAATGCTCATCAACACGCCGTCGATACGGTATTTGATGGCGAGGCCGACCGGCGTGCTCTCGAAGTGGATATCGCTGGCCTTGGACTTCAGCGCGTCGTACAGCGTGGAATTGACCAGCCGCACCACCGGGCTGGCATCCTGAGCAATGCTGGCCAGCGAGATTTCGGTGACTTCGGCCATGGACCCGACCTGCTCGTCGCCAAGGGCCAGATCATCCACAGCGCGGTGCGCTTTGTCCTGCTGGCGAAACCAGTCATCCAGATCCGCCGCCAGCACCAGGGCAATCGCGAACGCAAACGGCAAGCGCTGCAAAGCCCAGTTGCGCAGCGGCAAATTGAACGGATCGGCCAGCACCAGCACCAGCGCGCCATCGGGCTGTGCAAACAGCACGCAATGGCGCGCGCTGGCCTCGCTGAACGGCAGCAGATCAAGCCGTGGCTGCCATTGCGCGAGCTGGATGGCATTCACCGCTACCAAACCGCTGTAAGCCGCCACCTGCTGCAGGGCCGTCACCTCGTCCCAGCCCATGCGCTCGCGCAAGCGGCCCAGCCAGCCATCGTGGCCGACGCTGGCGGTCAGTTCGGTGAGCAGCGCGGGCGTGATCGCGTTCACTTGATGCTCTCCGCCAGCTCGAAAATCGGCATGTAGAGCAGGAAGACGATGGTGCCGATGAGGATGCCGATGCCCAGCATCAGCAAGGGTTCGAACAGCCGCGTGAACAGATCGATGGCGCGGTCGAGCTCGTCGTCGCAGAACTGGGCGATGCGTTCGCACATGGCGGCCAGCTCGCCCGACTGCTCGCCCACCCGCAGCAGGCGTTCGGCCACCGGCGTGCTCAGATCGTGGCGCGTCAGCGTGGCAGCCAGCGGCTGGCCGGCGCGGATATCGACCAATGCGCGTTCCAGCGCCCGGCGCAGTGCATCGGGCAAGAGCTGGCTGGCCAGTTGTAGCGCGGGCACGGCGGCAATACCGCCGGCCAGCAACAAGCCCAAGGTGCGATAGAAGCGCGCCAGCGCAAACAGACGGCGCAATTGCGCCAGCCGCGGCGAGCGCCACAGCAGCGCCAGCAGGCTGGCCAGCCGCGCCGGTTGGCGCAGCAAAGCAATCATGCCGGCCACACCCGCCACCACGGCCAGACCCAGCCACCAACCATAGGCCTGCACGGTTTCACCCCACCACAGCATGGCGCGCGCGGCAAAGGGCAAATCGCGCATCGTGGTGTAAATCTGGCTGAAGCGCGGAATCACATAGAGCAGCAGGAACAGCAGCACGCCACCGCCTACGGCAATGATCACGGCCGGGTAAATCAGCGCACTGCTGACACGCTTGCGCACCGCCGACAAGCGCGTTTCGTAATGGTGATAGCGGCGCAGGGCATCGGCCAGATGGCCAGTGCGCTCAGCTGATGCGACGGTGGCCGCAAACAGCGGCGGAAAATGTTCAGGCTGATTGGCGAGTACCTTGGAGAAGGGCAAGCCTTGATACAAGCCTTCAGCCAGTTGCTTGAGCACCTCGCGCGTCGCCCCCTCAACAGCCTTGTCGCCCAAGGTATCGACCGCTTCGGACAGCGAGAGCCCGGCCTCCAGCAGCGCGACCAGTTCCTGCGTGAACAAGGGCAAGGAAAAGTCACTGCGCCGTGTGCGGCTGCCGGCGCGAGCACGCAGACCGATCAGCTGCACGCCCTCGCCGCTCAAGTGCGCACGCAATTGCTGCTCGCTGGCCGCCTCCAGCTCTTGTTCGACGACCCGGCCATCGGCGAGGACTTTGGCGACGAAGCGCATGGGGACTCAAAACTGCCAGAAATCGACGTCAGCGTCTTCGCCGCTACCACCCGCTTTACCGTCGGCGCCGAGGGTCAATAACTCGTAGTCATGCGTCGTACCGGGGGCCTGGTAGGTATAGGGCTTGTCCCAGGGGTCGTTGGGTACGCCCTTGGCCAGATACGGGCCACGCCAGGTGGCTTGATCAGCCGGTTTGCTGACCAGCGCAGCCAGGCCTTGCTCGGTGCTGGGATAGCGACCGGTATCAAGGCGGTATTGATCGAGCGCATCGGCAATCAGCTTGAGCTGACCCTGCGCAGTCTGTGTTTTGGCGCGGCTGACCTTGTCGAACAGCTTGGGGCCGACAAAGCCGGCCAGCAAGGCCACGATCAGCAGTACGACCAGCAATTCCAGCAGGGTGAAGCCGCCATGCCGTCTGCAATGAGTTCGCATCTTCATGTTGTCTCGCCCTGACAGTGACCGCCAAGAACACGGTCTGCCTTGTGTGTTTTATGCCTGGGCATTCGATCTGGAAACGCACAAATCAAATACCAGTTTAATGCATCTTAAAGCGCAGAAAAGACGGCAGCAAGCCGATTGCATCGTGCATTGCAGCAAATGCAGCAGCCATGCCTGTCGCACCCCGCCCGAGTGATCGAGTTCTTGTGATTTCAGCGACTTGCCTGCCCGCAAGGGCTTAAAAAAAGCCCTCCCGAGACCGGGAGGGCTCGACTGATGGCGACCTCGCAGCCGCCATCCACACCACATGGATTTATTGCTTGACGGCGCTCATCGCGTTCATGAGCTCACCGTCGGCGGTATCGCCATCCAGCGCCCAGCTGAACATGCCGCCCAGACCCTTGGCCTTGACGTAATCGATCTTGGTCTGGATGTTGGCCGGCGTGTCGTAGGACCAGAAGTTGGTGCCGTCGTACTTCCAGGACTGCTTGGTCACCGGGTTGGTGTACACGGTGCCCGGTGCGTTCTTCAGCACCTTGTAGTCCTCGATACCGGCTTCGTAGGTGCCGCGTGCTGCTGCCGTGGCGGACTGATACAGCCCGTTGTTGACGTTAGGCACGCCCGTCCAGCCACGGCCATAGAACGGGATACCCACCACGAGCTTGCTGGCAGGCACACCCGCATTGAGCAGCTGGTTCACGCCGCTGTCGATGTTGTAGGTGGGCTTGAGGCCGCCTTGCGGACCGGCCGGGTCGTTGTAGAGATGCGAGTGGAAGTTGGTGAGACCGGTTGCGTCCCAGCCACCGTTGAAGTCGTAGGTCATCATGTTGATCCAGTCGAGCGACTTGCTGTACTCGCCCGGTTCGGACATGTCGATCTTGTCCTTGCCCATGCCAATGGCCACGGTCAGCAGATAGCGCTTGCCGGTCTGCGCGCCGTAGGCATCCAGCTGGGTACGGAACTCCTTCAGCAACAGGGTGTTGTTCTGCTTGTCGGCCGGGCTCACGGTGTTGTAACCAATGCCCTGCACGCCCGGGAACTCCCAGTCGATATCAATACCGTCAAACAGGCCTGCTGCCGCACCCGTGCCACCCGCACCATCCACCACCGGCAGGTTGCCCTTCAAGTAAACATTGATACAGCTGCTGACCAGCTGCTTACGACCAGCATCGGTTGCGGCTGCTGCCGAGAACCACTTGGACCAGCTCCAGCCACCCAAGGAGATGAACAGCTTGAGGTTCGGATACTTGGCCTTCAGGCGCTTGAGCTGGCCGAAATTGCCACGCAGCGGGTTGTCCCACTTGTCGGCGATGCCATCCACGGAAGCATCGGCACCGAAGGACTTGCCGTAATCCGCAAAGTTGTCGCCCCCGTCGCCGTTACCGCTCTCTGCGCGCATCTGGATGTCGCACTCGTAGCCACCGTTCTTCTGGTAGATGTTGCCGAAGGCGTAGTTGAGGAAGGTCATCTTGGCGGCCGAGCCCGAGGTGTCGATGTTCTTCACCTGATAGTTGCGGCCGTAGATACCCCACTGCGCGAAGTAGGAGCCAACCTGCTTGCCCGTGGGGGTCGGGGTCGGGGTCGGGGTCGGGGTCGGGGTCGGGGTCGGGGTCGGGGTCGGCGTTGGCGTTGGCGTTGGCGTGGGTGTCGGGGTCGGGGTCGGGGTCGGGGTCGGGGTCGGGGTCGGGGTCGGGGTCGGGGTCGGGGTCGGCGTCGGCGTGCTGCAGACACCCAGATCCTTCCACGGCTTGCCCGAGCCCACATTCGACGACGGCACTTCGCCCTGCGTCCACCACTGCGCCTCATAGTTGCGGCCGCTATACGTCACGCGCTGACCACCGGTGTAAGCCGTGCTTGATACCCAGGCGGCGTAGCACGTCACCGGCGTGGGGGTCGGGGTCGGGGTCGGGGTCGGAGTTGGCGTGGGTGTAGGCGTGGGTGTAGGCGTGGGCGTCGGTGTGGGCGTCGGTGTTGGAGTCGGCGTGGCCGAGCAATCCTCGACATAGCTCCACAGCGTTGGCGTGGCAGCAGGGTTCCAGTTGGTACCCACGTAGGCAGTGTGGGTTACCAGGGCACGGTAGTTCTTGGCCTGATACGACGAGGCCGCATTGGCGGTATAGGTATTGCCCTCCGCCCAAGGCGCGGCGCAAGTGGCTGCCATCGCAGCAGGGGCATACAGCACACCGGCGGTCGCCAGGCTGGCAGTCAGGGTCTTCAGCGCAAGGCGCTGAAAGGGCGTGTGTTGCTTGGTCATGTCTTGGTTGCTCCATCCGAGAAGGTTGTGGCTGCAATACCGGGGACATAGCCCGATAGTTTTTTCAGCTCACCGACCTGCGCCTGTAACCGGGAGCCGTGGGACCGTGCACCAAATCCTTAATACAGGTATTACCGGTTCTCTTTAACTGGTAACTCACATGTATTAACGTGGCATTAACGAGATAAACGTCTGTCACACGCTTGTCAAGACACTGTGCATGACCACCAGGCAGCCGACTCGGAAAAGTCACCAGAGAGTACAAATTTCCTTTTTATTTTCAATGCATTGAACAAATACAACGCACCGCAATCCAGTAGGGAGAAACTGGCATAATCACCACACTCCACCCTGTATCCAAGTCCCCGTACAGCAGGCTCAAGCAGCGCCCTGCTCCTCTACCTGCTCAAACGGGTGGTCTCCTTGCGTAATACCAGTATTACCGGATCAGCCAGGCCACCCCCATGCAGCGCCGCTGATCCAGTGCAGACGCACCGATGCCCCGGCACCGGTCAAATCACCGGTGTCGGGCTGAGGCTGGTTCTAGATGCAAAAGGTGGTGTGCTAGCCCGCAAACAGGGTGCGGGCGGCTTCGAAGCGGGCGGCGAAATACCGGGTCTTGAGGCTTTCGATGCGAATGCGTCCGTTGGTACTCGGCGCATGGACGAATCGGTCATCGCCGATGTAGATCCCAACATGAGAGAAGGGTTTGTTCATGGTGTTGAAGAACACCAGATCACCGGGCTGCATCTGGTCCCGGCGTATCGTGCGGCCACGCTTGGCGATATCGGCGGCGCTGCCGCGCAGGTCCACACCCAGTGCATTGCGGTATATGAAGCTGACCATGCCGGAGCAATCCAGCCCGGCTTCAGGATTCTTGCCGCCGAACTGGTAGCCCACATCCAGCAAGCCCAGCGCATACATCGCTACCTCACGCCCCGCTTCGCTGGCGGGCTGGGCAATCAGGGCCGGAGCGGGGCGGGTGGCCTGTGCGCTGTTGGCCGGCTTTCCGGCTGCCGGCTTGACCGGTGCAGTTGCGCAGCCTGCCAACAGCAGTAGCAAGCAAGGCAAGAACAGGGCGCGATTCATGGCAGTGTCTCCAGCCATTGCAGAAATTCGTCCGCAACCTGTCGCCACGGTGCGTCCAGCATCATGGCGTGGCCAACGCCATCGAGCATGCGTGCCCGCACACCCAGAGCACGCGCGGCGCTGTGTACCAGATGGGGCGGAATGATCTTGTCGGCACGGCTACCCAGCACCAGAGCAGGCGGCATGCCCTTGGGCGGGCGCAAGTCGAATTGCGGAACCGAGAGGTCCAGCAAGGCGCGCTGGGATTCATGCTGGAAGCGTGCGGCATAGCCAAGCAGCGTGGGTAGATCCATGGCCGGCGAAAACAGCAGTTCACGCAGCTTGTCGGCCAGCAGCGGCTGTTCGCCATATTGCAGGCAATGCAGCTCCCAGAGCAGTTGCGGGTGCTGAAACAGCAAATGAAGGGTAGACCCCAGCAGCCCCTCCGGCGGCAGGGGTGCCAGCAAAGCCAAGCCCGGCAAGGCCACATCACGCGCATGGGCCAAAGCCAGATAGCCCCCCATGGAGTGCCCTACCAGCACGGGAGGTCGCCCGCAACGCTCAGTGACCTCGCGCACGGCCCAGGCAACATCGTTCAGGTAGTCGTTGATCGAATGCAGGGCGAGGGTAGCGTGGCCCTCGCTGTCACCATGGCCACGCAGGCTCAGGGCAAAGCTGCGATAACCGCGACTGGCGCACAGAGGCAGACAATGCGGCGACCAGCACCAGGCGCCCATATAAGCCCCATGCAAAAACAGCAAGGGCGGGCGACCAGCCACCATGGCCGGCATGACTTCGATCAATTCCAGTTTTATATCAGCCACTTGGCGTATCTTCTTGCGGAACAACATGAAATCCTCATGTACCTTACGCCAACTGTCCGCACCCGGCAATCTGCAAGCCACTGACCCACGCCTGTGGCCCCGTCAGGTGTCCGGCGCGCGCGGATGGGTTTGGGTCTGTTGCATGGATCACGTCTTGGCCCACGAAGTCGTTCCTGCCCGCACGCTTATACCGATATGCTCCGGCCTCGCCTCCCGGCCCCAATCACCTTTCCACCGCCCCTGAATCGTGGCCTTTGCCTACGCCCGGAACCCCATGGACGCTCCCGCCACCCGCTGGCAGCGCCGCAAGAGCGCTCGCCCTCACGAGATCATCAATGCCGCACTGCATCTGTTCATTGCCAAGGGTTTTGCTGCCACCCGGCTGGACGACGTAGCCCGCGAAGCCGGCGTCACCAAGAGCACGGTATATCTGTACTTCGAGAACAAGGAAGACCTGTTCAAAGCCGTGGTACGCGAGACTCTGGTGGCGAATCTCGCGTTCGCTGAATCCCTGGTCGCCGAGCACCAGGGCAGTGCAGCCTCGCTGCTGCAATGTTTGCTGGACGCCTGGGCCGAGCGGATGGAGACCCTGCCCGCCACAGGGATTGCACGACTGATGATTGCGGAATCCGCCAATTTTCCGGAGCTGGCCCGCTTTTACATGGACGAAGTGGTGGTGCGTACCCGCCTGCTGTACCAAGGGGTACTGCAGCGCGGTGTCGCTTCGGGCGAGTTTCGGGAGCTGGATCTGATGGAGGCCACGCGCGTGACCATTGCACCCTTGCTGCTGATGAAGCTCTGGTCACAGAGTTTTGCTGATTGCGACCCGGAACCTGCCGATCTGCGGGCATTGGCGCGTTTTCATTTCGATATGCTGATACGCGGACTGCGTGCCGATACGACCTGCTGAGGCAAACCTGACCCAACTCGTCCGGGCCTGACTGAGCGAGCGTCAGGCCCCTTCAGACAACCAGCCCGCTGCAGGTGCTGCCGACGCGAGTTCGGCGGGCTGCGCCAGCTCGATCCGGTTACGCCCATTGGCCTTGGCGCGATACAAGGCCTCATCAGCGCGCTGCAACAGCGAGGCCAGCCGTGAGACA
Source organism: Chitinimonas sp. BJYL2 (assembly GCF_027257935.1). Taxonomy (NCBI): domain Bacteria; kingdom Pseudomonadati; phylum Pseudomonadota; class Betaproteobacteria; order Neisseriales; family Chitinibacteraceae; genus Chitinimonas; species Chitinimonas sp. BJYL2. The sequence continues at coordinate 741,616 of NZ_JANZKW010000002.1, forward strand.
CCCGGCTCGCGCTCGGCCAAGCCCAGGCTGATGCTCAGGCTCAGTCCCGGCGCAATATCACTGCAATCAATCGCGCCCACCGCAAGCCGCAAGCGCTCCGCAGCCATCGCCGCGGCGTGCAGACCGGTGCGCGGCATCAACACGCAGAACTCCTCGCCACCGAGCCGGCCCACCGTGTCGCCGGGTCGCAGTGCGGTTCTGAGCGCATGGGCCGTGCGCTGCAGCACCAGATCGCCAGCTGCATGCCCCCAGGTGTCGTTCACCCGTTTGAAGTGGTCGATATCAATACCGGCCACGGTCAGTGGCTCGTCGTTACGCTGTGCACGAGACCAAGTCGCTTCAGCCATTGCCAGAAAATGCCGCCGGTTGGGCAGGCGGGTGAGCTCATCCATCAGCGCCATATCGCGCAGACGGCGGCTGGTGGCGATCTGCCGGAATACGGTCCAGCCCAGCAGCGCAATCACGACAAGGCTCAGGGCAATGACAGTGAGCTGCCAGCGGTGCGCCTGCCGGCTGGCAACCAGCTCCCGCTGCTGCGCCGCATTCGCACGCGCTAGTGCCTGGCTCTCGCGCTGGGTTTGTTCGGTCTGAAATTGCACCCGCAAGCGGGCAGTACGCTCATCCAGCAGTCGGGTCTGGAGTTGTTTGTAGACGTCGATGTAATCCCCGCGCGCGGCAAAAGCGCCGCGCCAGTCGCCCGCACCTGCCAGTGCCAGCGCATGCTCGGCGTGGATGGTTTCCAGAAAACGCAGATTCCCCGTGGACAAGTAGAACTGCCGGGCCACATCGATATCCGCAAGTGCGCGGGCAAACTGCCCGGCGCGCCGGTAAGCGACCCCGCGCGACAAGCGCACCATGGCAACCGACTCGCGTGCATCGGGATCGCGTGTGGCGCTACGTTCGTAGGTCGCCAGTGCCTGATCCAGCAGCTTGAGTGCCTCCTCATGGCGGCCCAGCTTGGACAGCACGATGCCAACGGCGCGCTCGTCAAAGGCAATGTCCTCCGGCAAGCCGCGCACCCGATCCAGCGCCAACGCATGGCGGAACTCGGCCAACGCCTCTTCCAGCTTGCCCTGGCTCTCCAGCGTACTGGCGATATTGAAGCGGGTGGCAGCCTGATTGGTGTGGTCCTGATTGGCCTCATGCGCCTTGAGCAGCAGCCGGTAGTAAACCAGCGCCTGGTCGTAATCGCGCACATTGCGATCGGCATACAGATTGGCCAGCGCATTGAGTGCATAGCTTTGCTTGGCGGAGGCGTCCAGTGCCAGCGCCAGCTCATAGGCGGCTTTCAGATCCGTGATCGCATCCGCATAGCGGCCCCGCGCGCCGTATTGCTCACCGCGCAGGGCCAGCACACGCGCAAGCAGGGGTCGGTCGTCCAGTCGCCGTGCTGTCGCCACCGCGGTCTCGTAATCCGCCAACGCAGCATCGGCCTTCCCCGTGCGTTCGGCCACGTAGCCTCTGCACGCCAGCAAACGCGCCATCTGCATGGCAAAACGCGGGTGGGCGGCATCGGCAAGCACTTCATCCAGCAGCTTGCCTGCCGCCGTCGGGTCCGTCACCGCCAACCGCCAGCAACGCGCGTCCTGGACCCTTAGCCGACGCTCTGCCGCAGCCGATCCACTGGTCTCGGCCAGCAAGCCATCCAGCGCCACCATCCCCTTCGGATCACCCGTTTGTGCAAGCTGCTCGGCAGTGGACAGCCGGGTCTCGAAGTCTGCCCGCCCGTTTTCTGCGGACATCGCCGACGCGATGCAAAGCATCATGATGAGCCCGACGGACGGCAGCGATTTTCCCGGCAGACGCGGCATGCACTTCATCCTGAAAAGAAGACACCAGCAGGCAGGCAGCCCGCTACGCCACGAGAATATAGGCAATCGCCCGCCGGATGGGTAAGCGCACAAGCGCGAAGAAACGTTCTCCTGCACGCTAGCAGGCCACGACACGATAAAATCGCCTCGATGCGCACAATCTCCACTGATCTCGACCGGGCCCTGACCCTGCTGCAAGGGGGCGAGCTGGTCGCCATTCCGACCGAGACCGTCTACGGCCTCGCTGCCGACGCTCGCCAGCCCGATGCCGTCGCCAAAATCTTTGCCCTGAAGGGTCGGCCGGCCGATCACCCGGTCATCGTCCACATTGCGGGTAAAGATCAATTGCAGGACTGGGCGCGTGACATTCCCGACACAGCCTGGCGGCTGGCCGAGGCCTTCTGGCCAGGTTCGTTGACGCTGATCCTGCATCGCCAGCCCGGCGTGTCCGATGCCGTCACTGGCGGGCAGGATACAGTGGGCCTGCGCGCGCCGGCCCACCCGCTGACACATGCCCTGCTCGAACGCTTCCAGGGCGGCCTCGCCGCACCGTCGGCCAACCAGTTCGGCCATGTCAGCCCCACCACGGCAGCCCATGTGTATAGCGAATTCGGTGATCGGGTGCCGTTGATACTGGATGGCGGACCTTGCCAGGTGGGCGTGGAGTCCACCATCGTCGGCCTCACGGGCGATACCCCTTCCCTGCTGCGCCCCGGTGGTGTGCCACGCGAGGCGATTGAAGATTTGCTGGGATTGCGGCTCGAACATCACGAAAAGCCATCCACTGCCCAAGTGCGCGTCTCGGGTCTGCTCGATTCGCACTACGCGCCCCGTACGCCCCTGCTGACCGGTCCGCTCGCGGCCATCGCCGTGGAGGCTGCCCGCCGTGGCGATGCCGGCGAGCGCGTTGCTGTGCTGCACCACTCGCCCACGCACAAGCTGGCCGGCAGCAGCGAAGACCACGCCATGCCGGGCGAACCCGAGGCCTATGCGCGTGATCTGTATGCCACCTTGCGGGATTTTGATGGTGGCCGCTTTGATGTGCTGTTGCTCGAAACACCGCCGCAATCGGCCGCCTGGCTGGCGGTGAACGACCGGGTCAAGCGTGCAACCAGCCAGTGGCTGGGCTAGTCCACCCCGGCCAGATACCCCGCCAGCGCGCGTACAGCAGGTGTCAGTGTTTCCCAGCGTTGCACACAGAGCTGCAATTCGCGGCTGGCCCAGTCGTCACTGATGTTGACGAGCACCAGTCCCATCGCATCGCGGTAACCCTGCCCGGTGCTCTCAGGCACCACGGCCACGCCCGCACCGCCGGCCACCAGCCGCGCAATGGCGGCAAAGCTCGGTGCACGGGCCCGCACATGCAGCGGCAGGCCCGCCAGATGCGCCATCTTGTCCACGAATCGCTGCATGGAACTGTCCTCGGGCATGCCCACCAGCGCATGCTCGGTGAGCGCGCGGAACGAGCAGGCAGACTGTGCGGCCAGCGGGTGATCCGCCGCCGCCAACACCGTGAGCCGGTAGCGCCCCAGCGGCAGCAGGGTGAGTCCCTCGGGTTGGTAATCGCTGTCGATCACGCCGATGTCGGCCTCGCCACGCACCACGGCATCGATCACCTCGCGGCTGGTCCGCTCTACCAGCACCATATCCAGATAGGGGTGCTCGGCCAGGTAGCGACCCAGGGCTGCTGGCAGAATCGTGCTGTTGGCCGTGGTATTGGCCCACAGACTCAGCGCCACCCGCTCAGGGCTGACCAGGGCGTCCATGGCGGTTTGCGCATCACTGGCGGCGCGGGCGATGCGCCGGGCATGCTCCAGCAGGGTGTCGCCTGCCCGGGTTAAACGCACGCCGCTGGCATGCCGATCAAACAGGCTCAGGCCAAGCCGCTCTTCCATCTGTCGCAGGCGGGCGCTGGCAGCCGACAAAGCCAGCGGCAGGGTCGCCGCCCCGCGCGATAGTGACCCAGCCTCGGCCACGGCAATGAACAGGCGGATATCGGGCAGATCAAAACGCGGAGGTTTCGTCATTGGCGAAGGCCGGTCGAGAAAGCACGCATTCTCTTCCGCCTTGCCCGGCCAGACAATCCCGACATTACTGCACGCACCGAGCCCGCCATGCACAATGCCAGCACCATGACCTTCGCCAAACCGGAAAGCCAAGCCTGGTATCACGATGGCCGCATGCTCGCCGCCTTGGCGGCCGCAGCGTTTTCGCTGAAGGCCATTTTCGTCAAGCTTGCCTATGGCGCGTACCCGGTTGACGCCATCACCCTGCTGGCCATCCGCATGGGACTCGCACTACCCGCATTTTTATGGCTCGCCACACGCGACGCCAAGGGCAAGGTGCCGACGCAGCGCGATTGGCTGGGCTTGGTGGCGATGGGCTTGCTGGGCTACTACCTCTCCAGTCTGTTCGATTTCATCGGCCTGCAAACCATCTCGGCCGGGCTGGAGCGGCTGATCCTGTTCACTTACCCCACGCTGGTGCTGATCTTGGAGGCCGTGTGGCGTAAAAAGCCGATCAGCCGCGCGGTCTGGGCTGGCATGGGGCTCACCTATCTGGGTCTGCTTGCCGCTTTTGGCCATGACTTGGTCCAGCCCGGCGAGATGGCGCTGGTACTGATCGGTGGTGGCTGGGTATTCCTGAGCAGCCTGACTTATTCGGCTTATTTCATGGGCACCGCAGCCTTGGTGGGCCGTGTCGGCTCGACCCGTCTGGCGGGCATTGCCGGCACTGTGGCATCCCTGTTCGTACTCGCCCACTTCGGCCTGACCCATCCAATCGCCGACTTGCAGGTTCTGCCTGCCGAGGTCTGGCTCTGGGGCGCGGCGATGGCCCTGTTCTCCACCGTGTTGCCGATCTGGCTGGCAGCCAGAGCAGTAGCGCGACTGGGCGCAGGCAAGACAGCCGCCATCGGCTCACTGGGCCCGGCACTCACCATCGTGTTCGGCTGGCTGATCCTGAGCGAACCCTTCTCCCTGCTTCAGTTGCTGGGCATGGCCTTGGTCATGGGCGGGGTCTGGTGGGTCGGCAAACATCACTAAGCAGCCTTCCCGATTGGGCCAGGCCCTCGCTTGTGGCAAAGTGTGGCGCACCTTGCCAGTAAGTCGAGATCGTCATGCCCATCTTCATCCTGATCCTGCTGCTGATTGTCGGATTTGTGCTCTGGTTTGCCTGGTCGCGCAGCGTGAATGCGCAGCGCGCCGAATTCATCCGTCACTACACATTGCCGCAGGGCCTGTATGCCAAGCTGCAGCAAAAGCACCCACAACTGAGCCTCAAGGATTGCCAACTGGTGGGTCAGGGCCTGCGGCAGTTCTTTCTGGCTTATCTGCGCGGCGGCGGTCAGTACATCTCCATGCCCTCACAGGTGGTGGACGATCTGTGGCATGAGTTCATCCTGCACACACGCAATTACGAACACTTCTGCAACAAGGCCTTTGGCCGCTTCCTGCACCACACGCCAGCCACATCCTTGGGCGATGATCGCCCGGCCAATGCCGGCCTGCGCCGCTGCTGGCAACTGGTCTGCCGCGAGGAACTGATCGACCCGCTCAAGCCCAGCCGGCTGCCGCTGCTGTTCGCGCTCGACAAGAAGCTGCAGATCGTCAACGGTTTCCACTACCTGCCCGACTGCCAAGGCATCAGCCGCGCGCAGGCCGACAGCAGTGGCAGCGCCGTTCATTGCGGCAGCGATTTTTCCAGCACCAGCTACGACGGCAGCACCGATGGGCTAGATGGCAACGATGGTTCCGGTGGCGGTGACGGGGATGGTGGCGGGGGCTGCGGCGGTGGTTGTGGCGGCGGTGGCGACTGATGCCCCGCAAGCCGCTACAATCCACGCGTTCAGCCACTCGCCGCCAAGCCACAACGTGACGCCCGACCAGTACTGCGAAAACAAGGCCGCCCAGAGCGGGTCCAGCTTCTACTACAGCTTCCGCTTCCTGCCCCTGCAGACGCGGCTCGCGATTACCGCGCTCTATGCCTTCTGCCGTGAAGTCGACGACGTGGTGGATGAAACCCACGATGAAGGCGTTGCCCGCACCACACTCAACTGGTGGCGCAGCGAAGTCGGCAATCTGTATGACGGCACGCCGCAGCACCCGGTCACCCGCGCCTTGCAGCCCCATGTGGGTCGCCTGCAACTGCCACGCGAGCAATTGCTGCAGATCATCGACGGCATGGAAATGGACCTGACTCAGGCCCGCTACAACGCGTTCGCCGATCTGCGCGAGTATTGCTATCTGGTCGCCTCGGTCGTCGGGCTCTTGTCGGCACGCATCTTCGGCGTGACTGACGAGCGCACCTACCAGTATGCCGAGAAGCTCGGCCTTGCCTTTCAGCTCACCAATATCATCCGCGACGTGGGCGAAGACGCCCGCCGGGGCCGCATCTACCTGCCGGTCGAGGAGCTGCAGCGCTTCAACGTGCCGGCAGCCGATCTGCTGGCGTGCCGCGAGACCCCCGAGTTCACCGCACTGATGCAGTTCCAGATCGAACGTGCGGAGAGTCTGTACGCCGAAGCGCTGGCCGCCCTGCCCGCCGCGGACCGCAAGGCGCAACGCGCCGGGCTGGTGATGGCCGCGATCTATCGCGCCACGCTGGATGAAATCAAGCGCGATGGCCCGGCCAAGGTGCTCAACCAGCGTCTGAGCCTGACACCGGTGCGTAAACTCTGGCTCGCGTGGAAAACCTGGTGGTTTGCGTGAGCCCGACCCACTAAGCCATGGACAAACTGCCCTTCTCCCCTTGGTATCTGCTGTTCGCCGCCATCGTCATCGGCGCGATTCTGGCTGCGGGCTGGATGGAGATGCGTCAGGCCGACCGCAACGCGATCCGCAAACGGAAGATGCGCGAGGCGCTGGAGTCCTTCCGCATCGTGCGCAAATACACGCGCGAAGACGGGAGCACCGAACAGTTCCTCTACAGTGCCGAGAACGCCAAACGACTGGTTGAACTGGAGAACGAGATCGCCAAGCATGGGCACGGCTCGGCATCGTGGCTGTTTTTCATGCCCGAGCGACGGCTGTTTTTCATCTTCGAGCTGGTCGCCATCGAACCGCAGGGTGAGCTGCATTTCATCCAGACCCTGCACCCGATCAAGCCCGATCGCGCCAAGCAGGTGCTCACGCGCTACCCGGACCTGTTCCGGGAAATCTTCCGTGAAGACATCTGAGCACAACAAAGTCAAAAACCGCGCAAACCTGCGCATACCGCCGGAGGAAAGCACCATGCGTCACACCCTGATCAGCCTGTGCCTGCTGTGTGGCACCACCCTGCCCAGCTGGGCCGATGACACCACGCCAAGCTGGGTCAAGGTCGAGTTCAAACGTGAAGACGGCAAGGTGTTCAGCATGCTCACCGAGGCAGGTAAGGAAGCACGCATGGTCTACGACGGCTGGACCATCTCGGTCACGCCCACCGTCACCGCCGGCGACAAAGTCTCACTGCAACTGCGCCAGTCCCAGACGCTGGAAGCCGGCAATGGCGAGACACGGTCGATACGCTCACCCATGACCCCGGTCGAGGTCAAATCCTCCCTGGTCAGCAAAGCGGACGTGGAAACGCTGATGCAAGCAGCACGCAGCAAGCGCTGAGATGACCGCCCTCTCCCAGCGCATCGCCATCATCGGCGGCGGCTATGCAGGCATGGCCGCCGCCGTGACCTTGGCTGCGGCAGGCAGAAGGGTCTGCGTTGTCGAAGCGGGCCCGGTGCTGGGCGGCCGTGCGCGGCGGGTGGAAATCGACGGCTGCACGCTCGATAACGGCCAGCATTTGCTGGTGGGTGCGTACCGCGAACTGCTGGGCCTGATGAACCGGGTTGGCTTGCGGGAAGCGGAGGTGATGCTGCGGTTGCCACTGGATCTGGATGTCCGCCAGGGCAGCAAGCGGGTATTCCGGCTTGCCTGTCCGCGACTACCAGCACCGTTGCATACCCTGTTCGCCTTGCTGGGAGCGGATGGCATAGGTTGGCGCGATCGCTGGGCAGCGATCCGCGCCATTCGCAGCGCCGAACATGGCGGCTGGAAACTGGCGCAGGATCACTCCGTTGCCGATTGGCTGGCGCATCAACGTCAACCGCTATCGCTGATACGCCATCTGTGGGAACCGCTGACGCTCGCCGCCCTCAACACCCCCATCCAGCTTGCCAGTGCACAGGTGCTGCTGCATGTGTTGCGCGATAGTCTGGCAGCCCGCCGCGACGCGAGCGACATGCTGCTGCCCAAGGTGGACCTGTCGGCACTGTTTCCCGAGGCCGCTGCCCGCTACATCGAACAAGGTGGTGGCCAGGTTCACACGGGGCGGATGGTGCGGCAGCTCACCCGAGGGAGCGACGGTTGGCGGGTCGATCAAGACGATACGGCCTACACCCATCTCGTGATCGCGCTGCCACCGCACAGGCTGGCCATGCTGGCCGATGGCATCGACGCCCTCACGCCGGCCGTGACGCAGATCGCAAACTGGTCATGGCAACCGATCTATACGGTCTACCTGCGTTACCCCCCCGATACCCGCCTGCCCAAGCCCATGCTGGGCATGGCTGGCACGGTGACGCAGTGGCTGTTTGACCGCGGCCAGCTCGGTGATGAACCGGGTTTGCTGGCTGCTGTCATCAGCGCGGAGGGGCCACACTGCGATTGGACACAGGCCGAGCTAGCCATGCACGTACATAATGAAGTGTTGTCCCTATTGCCTGGCCTGCCCGCCCCAAGCTGGCAGCGCGTGATTGCCGAAAAACGCGCCACCTATGCCTGCACTCCCGGCATGCAGCGACCAGGCAATACCACAACCGACCCCAGTCTTTGGCTGGCCGGTGATTACACCGCGGGCGATTACCCCGCCACCCTGGAGGGGGCCATCCGCAGCGGCATTGCGGCGGCTAACGGCCTGCTGCGCGACGATGCGCCTCGGCTCCCGGCCCAGGGACTGGCGTAGAGATATCAACCGCATATAGTGAAGTGCCTTCCCGAACAGGCTGGACCCATGTTGCTGCGTTTGCTGTGCACGACCGCGCTCTTGCTTTCCCTCACCGGCGCCCACGCCGAGCCGGTGGCGCTCAGGATCTATACCGAGGAACTTCCCCCCTTCAACTTCAAGCAGCCAGACGGCCGGCTCAGCGGCAGTTCGACTGAAAAAGTGGAAGCCGTACTCCGTGAGGCCGGGCTCGCCTACGACATTGAGCTGACTTCCTGGGCCCGCGCTTTTGAGGCAGCCCGCACCCAGGCCGCCTGCGTTTACTCCACGGCCCGCACCCCGGAACGCGAAGCCGCGTTTGACTGGATCGGCCCCTTGATCCGCAGCGATGTCGTCATGCTGGGTCTGGCAGACAAAGCTTCGGCAGCCGATACACTGGAAGCGGCAAGGAACGCACGCGTCGGCGGCTACTATGGCTCGGCCAGCGCCCGTTTCCTGATGCAGCGCGGCTTCCCCGTGCTGATGTCCACCAATCATGAGGTCGCATTCAAGAACCTGCTCGCAGGTCGGCTGGACTACTGGGTCGCCATGAAGGACACCGGCCTCACCATGGTTGAAAAAGCCGGCCTGAAAGGCAAGGTAGTGGTACGCATCCCGGTCAACACGGTGGAGATGTATCTGGCCTGCAACCTACAGATCGATGCCGGCTTTCGTCAGAAACTCCATGCTGCTTTCCGGCACCTGAACGCGAATGGCAGCCTCCGGGCGGTGGATCGGCGTTATATCAACTGAGAGGCGGGCGACACACATTGAAAAAGCCCCGCACATGACGGGGCTTTTTTAGTGGAACAGCGCACACACTCAATCGGCAAAGACCTCCTCGGCCGTGGCCACGGCTGTGCCCAGTTTACCGACCACGATACCCGCTGCGCGGTTGGACCAGCGCATGGCCTCGTCCAACGTGCAGCCTGCGGCCACCATCGCGGCCATCGTGGCAATCACAGTGTCGCCCGCGCCGGACACATCAAACACTTCGCGCGCGACCGTGGGTACATGGCTCACGGTCTCGGCACTGAACAGGCTCATGCCTTCTTCTGAACGTGTCACCAGCAAGGCATCAAGGCCCAGCTCGGCACGCAATTGCAGGGCACGCCGGGTGAGATCGGCCTCGTCAGCCCAGCGGCCGGTGACCATGCGCAGTTCGGCCCGGTTGGGCGTCAGCAGCGTCGCGCCGGCATAACGGCGGTAATCATCGCCCTTGGGATCGATCAGCACCGGTTTACCCGCCGCGCGTGCGGCGTCGATCATCGTGCTTACATGGGTCAGCCCGCCCTTGCCGTAGTCCGACAGGATCACCACATCATGGCTGGGTAGTGCAGCACGGTAGTCATCGAGCTTGGCGGCCAGCACTTCATGGCTGGGGCTGTATTCGAAATCCAGACGGATCAACTGCTGCTGCCGCGCCACGACACGCAGCTTGACCGTGGTAGTGATACTGGGATCGCGGTGCAAGCTGGTCTGCACACCATGCGTGTTCAGCAGGTTCTGCAGCGCCGTGCCCGCTTCGTCATCCCCCACCACCGAGAGCAGTGTGGCCTGCGCCCCCATGGCCGCAATATTGCGCGCCACATTGGCCGCGCCGCCTGCGCGCTCTTCCACCCGGTTGATCCGGGCCACCGGCACGGGGGCCTCGGGCGAAATGCGTTCGACATCGCCGAACCAGTAGCGGTCGAGCATCACATCGCCGACGACCAGTACGCGGGCCTTGGCCAGCGCGGCTTGCAGTTGTTCGTGTTTCATGGGTTTCAGCGGCCACTACCCTCACAGAATGCGGGTAGCGGCGTGTCCTTGGTCAGGGCCAGAGCCTCCTCGCGGGAGAAACCCTGTGCCAGCAAATTGTCATAAAGGTTGCGCTTGAACGCGGCGGCAGCCGCCGCCACTTCAGGGCGACTGATGCGCAGATAGCCGGCCATGACCTGCTCATCCCGCGCCCGATTGGCGTCTCGCAGCATTTTAACCGCTTGCGCCATTTTTTCTCCTGCCTGAGGCGCAAGCGGGACAGTTTGCGTATCTGCCATGCAACCGAGCGATAGCAGGGATAACACCGCCACCATACTTGTCTGTCTCATCTTCCTATCCCCTCGTAGGTGTAACCCTGTGCCCGCAGCCAGATCGGGTCATAGAGATTACGGCCATCGATGATCAGCGGTTGCTTGAGCAGACGCCGCATCTGTTCGAAATCCGGACTACGAAATTCCTTCCATTCGGTAGCAATGAGCAGCGCATCGGCACCACTCAGGGCCGCCATGGGGCTGTCGGCATAGGCCACGCGAGCGCCTAGCATGCGCTGTGCCTCGGCGCTCGCCACCGGATCGTAAACGGTTACGGTCGCGCCACGGGACAGCAAGCCTTCGATGATGCTCAGACTCGGCGCCTCGCGCATATCGTCGGTATTGGGCTTGAAAGCCAAACCCCATAAGGCGATATGCCGACCTACCATATCTTGCCCCAGATGACGCATCAGCTTGCTGACCAGACGCTGCTTCTGCGCTGCGTTGACCTCATCGACCGCCGTCAGCAAACGCAGGTTCACATCGTGCATCTGCGCGGTCCTGCGCAACGCCTTCACATCCTTGGGCAGGCAGGAGCCGCCGTAGCCCAGGCCGGCGTACAAGAAGTGGTACCCGATGCGTGAATCCGAGCCGATGCCTTTGCGCACCATCTCAATATCGGCCCCCAATGCCTCGGCCAGATTGGCCATTTCGTTCATGAACGAAATGCGCGTGGCCAGCATGGCGTTGGCCGCGTACTTGGTCAGCTCGGCCGAACGGATATCCATGACCTGCATGCGTTCATGGTTGCGCTGGAACGGCTGGTACAGCGCGCGCAGCTGTTCGGTGGCGCGGGCATCATTGCTGCCGATGATGATGCGGTCAGGCCGCATGAAGTCTTCGACTGCGGCGCCTTCCTTGAGGAACTCGGGGTTCGATACCACCGCAAAATCGATATCCAGACCCCGCTGCGCCAGCACAGCGCGTATCTCGTCGCGCACCAGATCGGCGGTACCTACGGGCACGGTGGACTTGGTCACCACCACCGTATATCCCGTCATCCGCTCGGCAATGCCGCGTGCGGCGGCGAGCACGTATTGCAGATCGGCCGAGCCATCCTCGTCGGGCGGGGTACCGACGGCAATCATCTGGATATCACCGAATCCGTTCAGGCAGGCATCGTCCGTCGCAAAGTGCAGACGCGAGGCAGCAGCGTTGCGACGGACGAGCGCCTCCAGCCCCGGCTCAAAGATCGGAATCCGCCCTTCACGCAGCGCGGCGACCTTGGCCGGATCGTGCTCCACACAGAGCACATCGTTGCCCACTTCGGCCAGGCAAGCCGCTGTGACCAAGCCTACATACCCTGCGCCTACGACCGTCAATTTCATCCATGCCCGCTCCGCTATCAGTTAGATAGCGAGGCTGGCACGGATAGATTGCAACATTGCGACAGGGTCGGCGGCCTGGGTAATCGGGCGGCCGATGACGAGGTAATCGCTACCGGCAGCCACAGCCTGCTCGGGGGTCATGATGCGGTTCTGGTCGCCTACGGCGCTGCCGGCAGGGCGGATGCCGGGGGTGACGAGCTTGAAGTCCTTGCCGCACAGCTTCTTGAGCAGGCTGGCTTCCTGTGCCGAGCAGACCACGCCGTCCAGGTCGCAATCGAGCGCCAGCCTTGCCAGCAACGGTACCTGCACGGCGGGCTCCGGCAGGCCGATCTCGGCCAGATCGGCGCCGTCCATGCTGGTCAATACGGTCACGGCAATCAGCAACGGGCGATGTGCCTCGCCATCAATCGCTGCGCGGGCGGCGCGCATCATCTTGCTGCCACCCAACGCGTGCACATTGACCATCCACACACCCAGCTTGGCGGCCGCCTTGACGGCCTGGGCCACGGTGTTGGGAATGTCGTGGAATTTGAGATCGAGGAACACATCAAATCCACGCGCCACCAGCTGCTCGACAAACTGCGGGCCGGCCACGGTAAACAGTTCCTTGCCGACCTTGAGACGGCACAGGTCGGGCGTGACCCGATCCACAAAGGCCAGCGCCTGGGCCGCATCGGGGTAGTCGAGCGGGACTACGATCCTTGGGTCGTCTGCGGTCATCGTTTTTCTCTTTCTTGTCGTGGAATCTAGTCAAGCGCGGGTCTGACCACGCGCCGGCAGGAAGCACTCCCAGTCATTGCAGGCCGGGCAGCGCCAGAAATACTGGCGCGCCTTGAAGCCGCACGACGAGCAGTGATACATGCTCAGGCCGCGCGTGGCTTCCTGAGTGAGACGCAGCATGGTGTCGATCTCGGCACGGCGCTCAGGCGGCGCGGCTTGCGCCTGCGCTTCGAGCAATTTGATCAGGCCCGGCATATTGGGGTTGCGGCGCAGTTGTTCGCGCAGCCAGTCAAAAGCCACATCGGCGTTCTCGGTGGCGGCGATGCGTTCGAGCACCACATCGAGCATGTCGAGCTCGGGATAACTGGTCATGAAGCCCTTGAGCAAGGCCGTGCCCTCATCAGCGCGGCCCAGCTTATCGTAAGCATCCAGCAGCTGGCGGGCGGCGAAAGGCAGGAAGCGGTGATCTTGTGATTCGATCCGTAACCAGGCTTCAATCGCGCCGGCATGGTCACCCTGGCCTGCGGCCAGCTCGCCCAATAGCAGGTTGGCGCGTACGCACTTGCGGTGCTCGGCCAGCGCCTGTTGCAGGTACTGGCGAGCTTCAGCCGGTTGCGAGCGCGTCATGGCGGTGACTGCCAGCTCGCAGTGGAACTCGGCGATTTCGTGCTGATAGGTGTGGCTGGTGTCGCGCAGTTGCTGTGCGGTCTCAATGGCTTTGTGCCATTCCTTTTCCTGCTGGTAGATATCGAGCAGGTGGCGGCGTGCAGCACGGGCGAACTCGGTGTCGTCGAGTTTGGCAAACAGCTCTTCGGCGCGGTCGAACAGACCGGCTTTCATGAAGTCGGAGGCGAGTTCGAACTGGGCGGACTGACGCTCGAACTGGCGCAGTTCGGGGCGTTCGAGCAATTTCTGGTGCATGCGGATCGCGCGCTCGATCTCGCCCTTGCGACGGAACAGATGCCCCAGGGCAAACTGTAGTTCGATGGTCTCGTCGTGATTGCGGGCGAGATCCACGAACACTTCGACCGCCTTGTCGGTACGGTCATTGAGCAGATGGTTCAGACCCTCGAAATACTGTCGAGGCAAAAGCTTGGAATCAGAGAGGATATGGCGGATATCCACCCGGGCGGCGAGCCAGCCGAGGCCAAAACACAGGGGAAACAGGATCAGCCACCAGGCTTCGAATTCCACGCATTATCCTTTCGATCAATCAATTGCATGCGGCGCGCGCCCAGGGCATCGGCCTGTCGGCGTTCAGATCACGGCATCCAGTGGCTGGGCCGCGTCGGGCAGCGCCGGCTCGGCAGCGGCAGCGGCAGCAGGCTGCTGTGCGCGGATATGCCGCAATTCGCGGTCCAAACGACGGTAGGGCAACCACATGGCTACTACGCCGGCAATCACGCCCAGCACAAAGAACAGCAGTAACCACAGGATCAGGGGTGCCTGCCATTGCGCCCCCTGCAGGCCGGACAAGGTGACATGGCCGGTGTTGCGCAAGGCGAAGGCAAACAGGATCAGGAAGACGGCCAGCTTGGCCAGCCAGATGAGGTAGCGCACTCACGATCTCCAGCAACAGGGGCCACGGGGGCCTGAAGACCCGTATTTTAGCCCGAAGCAATGATCCCGCCGGCAAGACGACAAAGAAAAACGCGACGTCTTGCGACGCCGCGTTTTCTTTTACCGCAAGCCCGAGTGATGGGCGATCAGCCAGCTTACGCTTCCTGACCATCCACACGTTCGCGCAGCTCTTTGCCAGCCTTGAAATGGGGCACATATTTTTCCGGTACCGAGACTTTCATCCCGGATTTCGGATTGCGCCCCACCCGCGGCGGGCGATAGTTCAGATCAAAGCTGCCAAACCCCCGAATTTCGATACGCTGGCCGCTGGCGAGACTGCTTGCCATGGCGTCCAGAATCGTCTTCACGGCCAGTTCGGCATCCTTCGCCACCAGCTGCGGGTAACGCTCCGCAAGCTTGGCGATCAGCTCGGACTTGGTCATGGGGCTTGAAGACGGCATTTCCACTTTGATTACTCTTGGTTACCCGAGAGCTTGGCCTTGAGCAGTGCGCCCAGGCTGGTGGTGCCGGCGTTGCCTGCCGATTCCGCGGCTTGCAGCGTCTTCACGGCGCTGCTGTCGTCGGCGCTGTCCTTGGCCTTGATCGACAGGTTGATCGAACGGTTCTTGCGATCAACGTTGATGATCATGGCTTCGACTTCGTCGCCTTCCTTCAGCACGGTCGCGATGTTTTCAACGCGGTCACGCGAGACTTCGGTAGCGCGCAGGTAGCCTTCAACTTCTTCGCTCAGGGCAATGATCGCACCCTTGGCGTCCAGGGACTTGACGGTACCCTTGACGATGGCGCCCTTGTCGCTGGTGGCCACGTAGTTGTTGAAAGGATCACCTTCCATCTGCTTGATGCCCATCGAGATGCGCTCGCGCTCAACGTCGATCGACAGCACCAGGGCTTCCACTTCGTCGCCCTTCTTGAAGTTGCGAACGGCTTCTTCGCCAGTCAGGTTCCACGACAGATCGCTGAGGTGAACCAGACCATCGATACCGCCAGGCAGACCGATGAACACGCCGAAGTCGGTGATCGACTTGATGGTGCCCTTGATCTTGTCGCCCTTCTTGAAGTTGGCCTGGAAATCGTCCCATGGGTTGGCCATGCACTGCTTCATGCCCAGCGAGATGCGACGACGGTCTTCGTCGATTTCGAGGATCATGACTTCGACTTCGTCGCCCAGCTGGACAACCTTGGTCGGATGGATGTTCTTGTTGGTCCAGTCCATTTCCGACACGTGCACCAGGCCTTCGATGCCTTGTTCGATTTCCACGAACGCGCCGTAGTCGGTGATGTTGGTGACCTTGCCGAACAGGCGGGTGCTTTGCGGGTAACGACGACCCAGACCCACCCACGGATCTTCGCCCAGCTGCTTCAGACCCAGCGAGACGCGGTTCTTTTCCTGGTCGAACTTGAGGACCTTGGCAGTGACTTCATCACCCACGGCGAGCACTTCGCTCGGGTGCTTGACACGGCGCCAGGCCAGATCGGTGATGTGCAGCAGGCCATCGATGCCGCCCAGGTCGACGAATGCGCCGTAGTCGGTGATGTTCTTGACGATACCCTTGACGGTAGCGCCTTCTTGCAGCGTGGAGAGGAGCTTCTCGCGCTCTTCACCCATGGTCTCTTCGAGCACGGCGCGACGCGACACAACTACGTTGTTGCGCTTGCGGTCGAGCTTGATGACCTTGAATTCGATGTCCTTGCCTTCGAACGGCGTGGTGTCCTTGATCGGACGGATATCGACCAGCGAACCCGGCAGGAATGCGCGGATACCGTTGATCATCACCGTCAGGCCACCCTTGACCTTGCCCGAGATCAGGCCGGTCTTGATGATGCCGCTTTCCAGCGCTTCTTCCAGATCAATCCAGGCAGCCAGGCGCTTGGCCTTGTCGCGGGAGAGCTTGGTTTCGCCGAAGCCGTTTTCAACGTTCTCGATGGCAACTTGCACGAAGTCGCCAGCCTTGACGTCAACCACGCCCTGGTCGTTCTTGAACTCGTTGATGTCGATCAGCGCTTCGGACTTCAGGCCGGCGTTCACGACAACGAACTTGTCTTCAACCGCGACCACTTCTGCAGTGATCACTTCGCCGGAACGCATTTCCTGACGCGCTTCCATTTCGGCAAATAGCGCGGCAAAACTTTCCATGGCGGGAGAAACTTGGGTAGTCATTGAGGTAGTTCCAATAGCCCACGTGTACTGCCTGTGGGGTCAAGTTGATAAGGCCAGCCCCGCATTGCGCAAGGTACTGACACCAGCGCCGCATCGACACCTGCCGATGCGGTTTTGCCCGATTCAACCGGGCATGACCTCGTGCAGCCAATCGAGCACCGTTTGCACGGCATCGCTGATCGGCAGCGTGGTCGTATCCAGCAAGCGCGCATCGGGCAATTGCCTCAATGGCGCAACAGACCGCGCGCTGTCGCGTGCGTCCCGCTGCTGAACGTCCAGCAAAATCTGGCTGATAGTAACCGATTCCCCTTTTGCAATCAACTGCTTATAGCGGCGCTGCGCACGCTCTTCAGCACTGGCAGTCAGGAATATCTTCAGCGTGGCCGCGGGAAACACCACCGATCCCATGTCACGACCGTCCGTCACCAGCCCGGGCGCGCGGGCAAAATCGCGCTGCCTTTGCAACAGGGCAGCCCGCACGCCGGGCAGTACCGCCACGCGTGAAGCGCCCTCGCCTGCGGTCTCGGTGCGGATGATATCGGTCACATCCTCACCATCAAGCAGCACCACGCCTTCAAGAAAAGCAGCGTCCAGATGTGCTGCTACCGCCGATACTTCAGGCTCATCGGCCAAGTCGATGCTGCGGTTCTGCGCGGCCAGCGCAGTCAGGCGGTACAGCGCACCGGAGTCCAGATAATGCCAACCCAGATGGGCGGCGACGCGGGCAGCCACTGTGCCCTTGCCGGAGGCGGAAGGTCCATCGATGGCGATCACAGGTACGGTCTGGGACATGGGCGTAACAGGCTCTCTGGCAGATTGGATGCAATCTCACTATTGTCGATGCGCGCCGGGACATTCGTCTACGCTGAGACAACGCGAGCCGACCGGGCGATCCCACATGCAAATATCATCAAACGCCGATGCGCCAGACTTATCCACACCCCTGGTCGCACCGGGCTGCGGTGTGTACTAGCCTGTACTGACAAGCCAAGTTCGCCATAATGACAAATGCATACATGTGCCGAACGATCGTGCACTTAATTGGCTTGCGGCACGGCAATGACACTGCTTCAATGCGCGCCGTCCGGGCCATTCCGCCCTCGTCTTCTGCAGGTTCTACGACATGTCCAATTACTCTGTGCTGGTAACCGGCGGTGCCGGATTTATCGGATCGCATACGGTCGAACGATTGCTCGCCCGCGGACTGCGCGTACGCGTCCTCGACAACCTCAGCACCGGCAAGCGCAGCAATCTGGCCGGATTTGATGGCGTGGAACTGCTGGAAGGGGATATTCGCGACCCCGCTGTCGTTGCCCAAGCCATGGCTGGCGTCAGCCATGTCCTGCATCTGGCCGCGCAGGTATCCGTACAGGCATCAATCGAGAACCCGCCCGCATCGGCAGATCACAATCTGCGCGGTTTTCTGACCGTACTGGATGCCGCACGACGTGCCGGCGCGCAGCGCGTGGTCTACGCCTCCTCGGCTGCCGTCTATGGACAACCCGCGGAGCTGCCGCTCACCGAATCCAGCGCGGTGCAGCCCGTATCCCCCTATGGCCTTGAGAAGCTGGTGAATGACCAGTACGCGAGCCTGTATCGGGATCTGTACCAGCTCTCCTCGCTGGGACTGCGTTACTTCAATGTGTACGGCCCGCGGCAAGACCCCGCCTCGCCCTACGCAGGCGTGCTGTCCAAGTTCAAGGAGCGTATCGCCACGCAGCAAACCCTTACGGTGTTTGGCGATGGTGAACAGACGCGCGACTTCATCTACGTCGGCGATGTGGCAGAGGCCAATGTGCGCGCCCTGCTCGCCCAAGGTGATGGCATCCTCAATATCGCCACCGGCGAGAGCGTGACGCTCAATCAGGTCATCCACACGCTGGGCAAGGTGGTGGGGCGTGCGCTGCAGGTGGACTATCAACCCGCTCGCACCGGGGACATCATCCACTCTGCGGCCAAACCGGATGCTCTGCACCGCGTATTGGGCCATCTGCCCATGACACCGCTGGCCCAAGGCCTGACACACCTGCTGGCAGCCGAGGCATGATGCATCTGCGCTGGCTGCTTCCGCTCCTGCTAGCCCTGTGCCTGCCTGTGGCACAGGCCAGCCCGGCCCGGCCAGCCACCGCCTTCTTCTACGGTGCACAAGCGCCCCTTGATGAACTGAATGCCTTTGATTGGGTGGTCCTGGAACCCGACCACTTTGCCAAAGCGCCAAACCGGGCCGGCACGGACTGGTTCGCCTATGTCAGCGTGGGCGAAGTCGAGGCGCGCCGCGACTATGCGCATCGCTTGCCTGCGAGCTGGCTACCGACCAGCAATCCCGCCTGGGGTGGCAAGGTCATCGACCAAAGCCAGCCCGAGTGGCCGGCCTTCTTTGTCGATCAGATCGTCGCCCCGCTGTGGGGACGAGGCTGGCGGCATTTTTTCCTGGACACCCTCGATTCCTGGCAGCTGCTTGCCACCACGCCCGCCGAGCGGGAGGCCCAGCAGGCGGGCTTGCTGCGCGCACTGCGTTTGCTGAAGCAGCGTTATCCCACGGCCCAATTGCTGTTCAACCGTGGCTTTGAACTCCTGCCGCAAGCACGCGAACTGGCCGCTGGCGTCGCCTTCGAATCGCTCCATGCACGCTGGAACCCTCAGGCAAGAAGGTATGAAGCCGTGCCTCAAGCAGATCGTGACTGGCTACTCGCCCAAGTGCGCCCGCTGCTGGGCGAAGGGGGACTGCCGGTCATTGCACTCGATTACCTGCCCGCTGAACAGCGTGGGGAAGCACGTACGCTGGCGGAGAAAATCCGGGCCGACGGACTGATTCCCTGGATTGCCACACCCGAGTTCGACACCCTGGGCGTGGGCGAGATCGAGGTCATGCCTCGTAAAGTGATGGTGCTGTACGACGGCCGTCAGTTTCCCAACCTCACCGTGTCCGACCATGTCCGCTATCTGGCCATGCCCCTGAACTATCTGGGGCTGGTACCGGAGTATGTGGACATACGCCAGCCGGTGCCGGCCCAGCGCCTTGCCGGTCGCTACGCCGGCGTGGTCGCCTGGCTCAATAGCGACGATGCCGATGAAGGCGGGCAGGTCCGCACCTTGGTCAAACGCGCCCGCAGCGAATCCGTGCCCGTGGTCTTCCTGTCCCGTTTCGGTAGCACCGACCGGGCCTGGCTGGCACAACTGGATCTGAAGCTGACGCTCGAACAGCCTGAGGGACAGGTCCATATCGTCCACCAGCACCCGCAGGTCGGCTTTGAACAGAAGCCCTATCCCCGCGCGAGTACCTTTCTGGCCGTTGAAGCCAGCAAGGGCACGCCCTGGCTCAGCCTGAACAGTGACCAGTTGCGCGCCGACGCTGTCGCCATCACACCCTGGGGCGGCTACGCCCTGGAGCCCTTTGTGGTGGAGCACGCACCGGGCAACGAAGAGGACACGCACTGGGTCATCCAGCCGCTCGAATTCCTGCGTACGGCCTTGCAGTTACCGGCCATGCCGGTACCCGATGTCACGACCGAGAACGGTCGCCGACTCTGGCTCACCCATATCGATGGTGACGGTTTCCCCAGCCTCGCCGAAGTGCCGGGCTCCCCCACGGCGGCAGAAGTGATGCGCCGCGATTTCATCGAGCGCTATCGCGTCCCCCATACCGTGTCAGTCATTGAGGCCGAGGTGTCACCCAACGGCCTCTGGGCCGGCATGGCGCCCGCTCTGCAGCAGACTGCACGAGCGATTTTCGCCCTGCCGCACGTGGAAATCGCCAGCCACACTTACACCCATCCGTTCTATTGGCAAGCCTTGACCGGCCAGGTCAAGCGAGACAACACCCTCTACGGGCTCAACCTGAAAGTCGCGGACTACACGTTCTCGGCCGAACGTGAAATCGCCGGTTCGGCCCGTTATATCGATACCCAGCTCGCACCGGCCGGCAAGCGCACCCAGGTACTGCTGTGGACCGGCGACTGCGATCCGGACGGCGACACGGTTGCCGAAACCTACAAGGCCGGGCTGCGCAACATGAACGCCGGCGAGACCCGGATCAGCCGCTCCAAGCCGTCTTGGACCCATATCGCCCCCCTGGGGCTGATGAAGAAGGGCTATTTCCAGACCTACGCCCCCAACCAGAACGAAAACATCTACACCAACGACTGGACCGGGCCGTACTGGGGTTTCCGCCGCGTGATCGAAACCTTCGAGATGACCGATCGCCCGCTGCGCTTCAAGCCTATCAACCTCTACTACCACACCTACTCGGCCAGCCGTAAAGCCAGCATCGAGGCGCTGCACGAGGTCTATCGCTGGATCCTCAAGCAGGAAACCCTGCCGCTGTTCGCGTCCGCCTATATCGACCGGGTAGCCGGTTTCAATCAGGCCGCCGTTGCCCGCACTCCCACCGGCTGGCGCCTGCGCGGCCTGGGTGCCTTGCGGACCATGCGCGTGCCGGCTGCGCTCCTGCCCGATCTGACCCAGAGCGCGCAAGTGGCCGGCTGGCGCGATCTCAGCCAAGGGCGCTACCTGCATCTGGCGGCAGACCGCGCCGACGTGGCACTGGCCACACGCCCTGACACCACAACACCGCGCCTCGTGGATGCCAATGCCATGATCAACCAGTGGCAGGTCGGCGTGCAGGGTGGCGAATTTGCCCTGGAAGGTGGCGTACCACTGGAATTCACCTTGCAACACCCCAGCGCCTGCACCCTGAGCCAGGGGGGTCAGCAACTCAAGCCTGCGCCCGTATCCGGCGCCGCCCAACACCACCGCTACCGACTTGCCCGTCATGCCGCCCGCTTCGTCCTCGCCTGCCCACGCTGACCCGCTGGACCGGCGCAAGCCCCTGCCGCGGCAACGGCTGTTCCCGCCCCAATCAGTCATTGCGCTCGCCGCCAGTGCTGCAGCCGCGCTTTTCCTGATCTTCCCCAAGGGCCGGGAACTGTCGGAAATCGCTGCACAAGCGCGTACCGATGCCCTGTCGCTGCAGTACCTGCGCAATCTGGTACGGGCCAGTCCGCGTGATGTCGAACTTAATCTGCTGCTGGCCAATCAGGAGCTGGCACTCGGCAATGTGCAGGTGGCACGACAGATGGCTTACGGCTTGCGCGATCTGGGCGACACCACGCTGACCCAAGAGGCCGAACACATCCTGCTGATGTCGGCCCTCTACGAGCGCGACCGGCAGCAGCCGGATGCACAGCGTCTGCGAGTGCTTCAGGCCGAAATTGATGATCTGGTCCTCCGCATGATCGATCACGGCCCGCTGACGCCGGACACCCTGAACCTGCTGATGCCGGAGCTGAACCGCCATCGCCGCGGTGGTGCGCTGATCGATACCCTGCGGCTGCGGCTATTGCGCAGCAACACGCTGGCACCAGACATCCTCTTGCGCATCGCCGGCCAAGCTCTGGCACACGGACACCATCGCGCCGCCGCCGATTTCACCCTGATGGCTGCCAAAGGCAGCCGCCAGCGGGCAGAACAACGCGACTTGCTGCTGCAGGGCCTGCGCCATCTGCAAGCGGGCAGCCTGTTCCGCGAGGCGGGCGAGGTGCTCGCTAATCCGCCAGTGTCGCCAGGCGACGATCCGCGCCTGCTGGGTGAGCTGGCCAGGATTGCCCTGGCTGTCGGCCGTCCCGATCTGGCCCAGCGCTATGTCGAGCAGGCCTTGCGTCTGAGTCTCGCGCCGCGTTGGTCCACAGCCTGGCAGTTGGCACAGGGCCGGGGCGATGAATTTGGCGGGCGCTGGTTGCCTGTCAGCAACGAGCTATTGCAGGCGCCGATTGAAGGCCGCACCGCCGGACTGCCTTTTGATGAGGGGCTCTACCAGCTTGGCTACGACATTTTTCTGGCCAACGGCAAACTCAACGATGCCTACCTGCTGGCGCGTGCCGGCGTGCAGGCGCGGCCAGCCAGCGCTGCCTGGCATCGACGTCTGGCACAGGTGGCCCGCTGGCTCAGCCGTCCCGATGAAAGCCTCAATCACTGGCTCTCGGCCGCCCGCCTGGGTGACGTTGCCGCGTGGAAGGATGTCGAGGAGCTCGTTCCCTCCATCCAGGATGAGAACCTGCGGGTCAGCACCCTGGAGCAACTGGTTCGCGCTGGTCTAGGCGGCGACGCCCGGCTCGATGAGCTGGTGCTGGCCTACGATGCCGCCGGCCGGCCAGAGGCGGCCGTGCAGCTGATCGAATCCCTCTACCGGGAACGGCGTGAGAGCAAGCTGCTGATCCGTCTGGCCGACTTCCATCACCATATAGGCGACCGCGACCGCGAGGCCGAGGTGGTGCGCCGGCAGATTCGCGACTTCGGTCTGGACGAAGTCTCGGCCTTGCGTCTGTCGCGCATCCTCATTGCCGAGCGCCGTGAAGCCGAGGCCTTGGTCATGCTGGAACAGGCCGCGGAACGTCTGCCCACTCTGAGCGTGCCGACTTGGCGATTGATGGCCCAGCTAGCTGACATGCTCCAGCGCCCCGATGCCGCCCGCGCGGCCTACCGGCGTCTCGTCGATACCCCGGAAGCCACCCAGTCCGATCTGCGGGTCTACTACAGCCTGACCTGGCGCGAAGACCCGGACAGCGCCTATCGCGCAGCCACACTGGCCTGGGAGCGTTTTGCCGATTCGACCATGTTCCTGGCATCGCTGGAAATCGATATTGCCCGTGAACGCTGGCCTGCCCTGCGCGAACGCCTGGATACATTGAAACCCGGCCAGCTTGCCATGCTGCGCAAGCAGGCACGCTATCTGGCCATGTCGGCCCAGATCCGCCATCAGAGCAGCCAGCCCGAGCTGGCGCTCACCGACTACCGCGAGGCGATTGCGCTGGCTCCGCGCGATACTTCCTTGCGGGTCGGCATGCTTTGGTTACTGCTCGACATGGGTACCCAGCGCCAGCTGCTGCGCCAGTATGTGCATGCCTGGCATGGCGATGGCGCGCAGGGCGGGCCACTGACGCACGTCCTGGGAACGGCTTACCTGCAGCTGGAGGAACCCGCTCAGGCACTGGCACTGCTGCAGATCGAATGGCGGCGGATGCGGCGAGCCGGCGAGCGGCCCAGTCAGTCCTGGCAGGAAACCTATGCCGATGCGCTGGAACAGGCCGGCCAGCCAGCGCTGGCCTACAACCTGCGCCGTACCCTCTGGCAGAAAACCATCAGCGCGATCCGCAACGACCCTGCCCGCTTCCAGAAGGCGCCCCAGGCATTGGTGGATGCTGCCCGACTGGCGCTGCGACAGCAGCGCGGGGACGGCCTGACTCAGGTGATGCAGCAGTTGTTGCGGCAGTCTACCCACCCCCTGCACGACAACCCGATCCGGGCACAATTGCTCGGCGCCTGGCTGCAACTGCGAGATCAACCCGCGGCTGCCCGGCGTTATCTGTTGGGTCGGCAAATGGCGCGACTGGCGAATCCGGCCTATCTGGCGCTCGGTGTCGCTGTTGCCAATGGCGATACCGAGGCCGTCTCCCGCCTGCTTGCCGACGCCGAGAACCTGCCCGTGAAAGACCGCATCCTCGCCGCCGACCTGCTGCGCGACAACGACAAAGCCAAGCTGTGGGCCGCTGGCGGACTGGCGGGGCGCCGTCACGATGACGACCTGCACGGCATGATGACCGAGCGCTTCTTCAAGGATGCCGGTCGTCTGGCCCTATCGCAGGCTCGGCAATCGCGGGGCCCACTCGATCTGGATGTGCGCGAGTTCAACGCCACCGTGCCCCTGGCCGGACGGGGTGCGCTTATGCTGAAGCATGCCCACCAGCGCCAGACGGTGGTACGCCCTCGCTCGCTCGGCGAGGTGCCCCGCACCAGCGAATACCACGAGATCGGCTGGGAGCAAGGCAGTGAAGCATTGGATGGCTGGATCGCCCTAGGCCGACTTCGGGGTTTCGATGGCCACGGCGGCCACCGGCTGGGCTTGCGCTGGCGTCCGGATGGTCACCATCAGGTGCAGTGGCGCCAGGAGGCAGGCCAGCCCACCAGCGATTCCACCTTGCTGCAGCTGGCCGGCCAGCGTGGTGGTAACGCGCTGGGCTGGAACTGGCAGATAGGCCGACGCGAGTACCTGATGGCCGAACAAGGGGACTGGACCTACCGTACACAAGACGGTGGCCGCCTCGGCCAGAGCCGGCTCGGTTCGGTGGAGCTGGGCTACCGGGTACGGCTCGATACCCCGAACATTACCGTCCGGGCCGGCTACAACCAGTACGACTTCCGTGCGGATGGCGAACTGGCGCCGCGCTACCTCAAGCTGATCCCGGATGCCGAGGCCGCCTATGCCGAGATCGGCAATACCCGGCCCTGGCTCAATGACTTCCTGCCTCCCTCCAGCCGGCAATGGTCGGTAGGCCTCAACTACAACGACGCCAGCCCCAGCCAGTACCGGCGCCGCTGGACGCCCTATGGCCAAGTCACCCTGGCCCGTAACAGCGTCTCCGGCAAAGGCCACGAAGTCCGCCTAGGCATAGGCGGCAGCCTGCTGGGCGCCCTGCCAGACGGCGTAGACCGCCTCAATCTGGAGTGGGTGCAATCGCAGGGCAGCAGCCCGGCTGGCAACCGCGACCGTAGCAGCAGCCTCTCCGTCGTCTGGCAATACTGGTTCGATAAACCTTCATCATCCCGAGACTGAACCCATGACTTCCCTACTCTACCGCCTGCTGCCCCTGCTCGCCGCCGTGTTGCTGAGCGCCTGTGCTGCCGTTCGTACCGCCCCGGCACCCGATTGGCAAGCCGAGGCGCGCTGGGGCCTGCTGCCCGTTGCCAACCACAGCGATACCCCGCTGGCGGGCTTGGCCGCTGAATCGATCGTGCATGCGCTGCTGCAGGCCGATGGCCCACGTTCGGTGCTGCGCTACCCGCCCGAGCTTAATGGCGACGCCCTGTTCGAAGCCGCTGATCGCAAAACCGAGCAAACGGCACTGGCTTGGGCCAAGCAGGCCGGCGTGCGTTACGCGGTCACCGGTGCGGTATCGGAATGGCGCTACAAGGTTGGCGTGGATGGCGAACCTGCAGTCGGTATCAGTCTCAGCATCATTGATGTCGAATCCGGCCAGACCGTCTGGAGTGGCGTGGCAGCGGATACCGGCTGGAGCCGCTCCTCGCTGACCGTGACGGCCCAGGATGCCATCGCCAAGCTGCTGCGCAGCGCCAAACTGCCGCGCTGAGCCCGAGAACGATGCGACACCGACTATTACGGCGCCTGCGACTGCTGCTGGGTCAGCTGATTGCCCCCGGCGAGGCGCTACCCACGCGCTGGCTGGTCGTGGAGACGACGGTACTCACCGCTGCCATGCTGTGCCTGAGCTACCTCATCAACCCACAGGACCCGCTGGCGCTGCGTGGTGATTTCCCCTGGCCCTGGTTTGCACCGCTGCTGCTGGCCCTGCGCTACGGCGTGCTCCCCGGTCTGGGCGGTGCCGCAATCATGATGGCCGCGTGGTGGCTGGCCTATGACCATGGCCCCGGCCCGGTGCAGGACTTTCCCAAGCTGTACTTTCTGGGTGGCCTGATCGCCACGATGATTGCCGGTGAATATGCCGGCGCCTGGCAACTCAGGCTGCGCCGTGTGCAGGAAAGCAATGCCTATCTGTACCAGCGCCTGCGCCGGGTTTCCAACCAGTACTACCTGATGCGTCTGTCGCACGACCGGCTGGAGCACGAGTTCCTGCTCAAGCCCACCACCATGCGCGATGCACTCAGCTCGCTGAAGGCGCAGATCGATAGCCAGACAAGGCTGACCGGCCGTCTGGTGGGCGGGTTCAGCAGCGCCCAGGCAGATGCCATGCTGAACCTGCTCTCGCAGTTCTGCGGCGTGGATGAAGCCGGGTGCTACCGCGTGCCCGGTGACGATCTGCGTCCGGTGGCCTATCAGGGCAGCTTGCCGGGTCTCGATGGGCAGCCTATCCGCCACCCGCTGGTTGCCGACGACCCCATGGTGCTCGCAGCCCTTGAAAACCGGGTACTGACGCACGTGCAGACCGAGATTCTGGACCGCCAGCAACCGTCCGCTTACCAGGTTGTCGTTCCCATCATGACGGCCGACGACCGCATGCTGGGCCTGATCGCCGTGCGCCGTATCGGCTTCTTCTCACTGCATGAAGAAACCCTGCTGATGCTGGCCGCCATGGTCGCCTATTTTGCCGATAGCCTCGTAGCCCCGAGCAGCCTGCAGGCCATACAGGCTGAACTGCCGGACTGCCCGGCTGACTTTGCCGAAGAGGTCGGCCGCCTGCTGCACCTGAGCCAGATCGGCCGGGTGGAGAGCTGGCTGGTGCTGCAAGTCTTCCGCCATACCCCCCAGGCGGCCGATGCCGCCGAGGGTATCCGTCGCTTGCGACGCGGACTGGACAGTGTCTGGCTCATGCACGGGCCCGACTGGCATGCCGTGCTGACCCTGCTGCCCATGACCAATGCTGCTGGCGTGGAAGGCTATGTCGAGCGCATCGGCAGTTGGGCCAACGAGCTGTACGGGCCCAACTTCAGCCTGCACCACAGCACCGTTCACACCGAAGTACTGACGGGTCGCAACCCGGTCCTGGTGATGAAGCGTGCGCTCGCGCCGCTCCAAGAGGTGGCCGGATGATCTACGACCGCCTGCTGATCCTGGCGGCCGGCATTGATGTCGGGGCGCTGTCGGCCCTCATCATGGGTGACCCCGGTCCATTGCAGGTCGTGCTGCTGCTGGGCAGCCATGCGCTTGCCTGCGCCGGCTTCGCGCTGGCGGGCATGAAGCTGCTGCCGCCGCAGTACCGGATCTCCCCCTGGCGGGCACTGACACTGTTCTTCTCGCTGTGCTTCTTCATCCCTGCTGTGAGCGTCCTGGGCATTGCGCTGGCGGTCATTCTGTCGCGCCTCGTCAAGGCCCAGCGCAGCTTCGAGCCTTATGGTCAGGTTGAACCGCCCAGTTATCGCTCGGGTCTGCAGGCCAAGCAGCGTGGCTATGCGGCGGGCGGGATCAAGGCGCTCATGCTCAACCCGCGGGCGCAGGTCGATGTACGTCTGCGTGCCTTGCTGACCACGCAGGCCATGCCAAGACGGATGGCCAACCCCCTGCTGCATCAGGCACTCAGTGGCGATGTGGACGACATCCGCCTGCTGGCCTACGGCATCTTGTCCAATCAGGAACAAGAAATCAGCGAGCATATCCACCGGCTGCGACAGGAAGAGCCGGCCGACGCGGCCGCGCGGCTCAAGCGCGATCACATGCTGGCGCAGCTGCACTGGGAGCTCGTGCACAACGAACTGGTACTCGGCGACATGCGTCGACACACCCTCGCCGATGCCGAACGGCTGGTCCTCAGCTGCCTCGACAAGTCACCCGAAGACGCTGGCCTGTGGCTGCTCCTGGGCAAAATCCGTCTGGCTAGCGGCCAGCCCGAGATGGCTCGCCCCTGTTTCATGGCCGCGCAGTCTTTCGGCCAGGCACCTACCAACGTGATCCCCTTTCTGGCCGAGCTGGCATGGCGCCAGCGCCGCTACCACGATATACGCAGCCTGATGGCGCAACTGCCCGCGTCGGGTCTGCCACCGCAGATCCACGCCATGCGTCGCTATTGGGCGGATACCCCGACAACATGACCGTACTACGCCAGGCCGAATCGGCCGATATCGCCCTGCTGCTCGAAGGCACCTATCCGTTCATCTCGGGCGGGGTATCGAGCTGGGTGCACCAGATGCTCAATGCGTTTCCCGAGTATCGCTTTGCCATCGTCTTCATCGGGTCCAAACCGGAGGAATATGGCGACCCGCGCTACCAGATGCCGGAGAACGTGGTGCATCTGGAAACCCATTTCCTGCACAGCAAGCACGGTGAATCGGAAACACGGCCGCGCAAGGGCGACCCGGCAACCATGGCCGCCGTGCGCGATCTGCATGACTGGTTCCGCTCCGGCAAGGCCTGCGGCGGCGAACAGGTGTTCAGCGCGCTGGCGGGTCTGCTGCTCGACAAGCGAGATGTGGGCGAAGCCGAGTTCCTGTACGCCCGCACCAGCTGGGATTACATCTGCGAGCAATACCGCGAGCGGTGTACCGACCCCTCGTTCGTGGACTACTTCTGGACCGTGCGCTCCATGCACGAACCCCTGTGGATGCTGGCGCGTATCGTGCACGGCTTGATTCCGGTGCGGCTCTACCACACCGTCTCCACGGGGTATGCCGGCTATCTGGGCGCCCTGCTCAAGCACCGTCATGGCAAGCCACTGCTAACCAGCGAACACGGCATCTATACCAAGGAACGCAAGATCGACCTGTTCCAGAGCAACTGGGTCAAGGACAACCGCGATACCTTCCAGAAGAGCGCCAGCGAACTCTCCTACTTCCGCAATCTGTGGATACGCTTCTTCCAGGGCCTGGGGCTGGCCTGCTATGAAGCCTCTGACAAGATCGTCGCACTCTACGAGAACAACCGCCTGCGGCAAGTGGATGATGGCGCCCCGCCCGAGCGGACACTGAACATTCCCAACGGCATCAAGCTCCAGCGCTTTGCGCCGATCCGGCCCATGCGGCAAGACAGCCCCGAGAGCCCACCCATCCTCTGCCTGCTCGGTCGCGTGGTGCCGATCAAGGACATCAAGACCTTCATCCGCGCCATGCGCACGGTGGCCAATGAGCTCCCGCATGCCGAAGGCTGGATTGTCGGCCCGGATAACGAAGATCCCGGCTACGCGCAGGAATGCCGGAATCTGGTCGAGAGCCTGGGGCTCATCAATAACGTCAAGTTCCTGGGCTTCCAGAAGCCCGAGGACATCTTCCCCAAGGTGAAGCTGCTGATCCTCAGCTCGATTTCCGAGGCCCTGCCGCTATCGCTGCTGGAAGGCTACGCCGCCGGGATTCCTGCTGTGACTACGGATGTCGGCTCCTGCAGCCAGCTGGTCTATGGCCTGACCGAAGCCGACCAGGCGCTGGGGCCCTCCGGCGCCGTGGTGCCGATTGCCAACCCCGAAGCATTGGGCCGCGCCAGCCTGACCCTGCTCAACCACTTCGAGACCTGGCAAGCCTGCCAGGCCGCCGCCATCGCGCGCGTGGAGCGTTTCTATACCGATGACCTGATGTTCGGGCGTTACCGCGAGCTGTATCAGGGCCTGCTGGATGCCCCCGCCAGCGCCGGCGAGGGGGCTGCCTGATGGCCGGTATCGGCTTTGAGCTGCGCAAGCTCCTCAACCGCAAGGGCTACTTCGGCATGGTACGGGGCTACCTGTACGCCGGGCTGATCAGCTCCGGACCCTGGGTACTGTCCATCATGGGCGTGCTCATGATCGGTCTGTTCTCGCTCAGCGTGGTGGTGCCCAACCACCTGATCGCCCAGTTCCAGGTCAGCGTGACCTACATCATGGCGATCAGCCTCATCCTCACCGGCTTTGTGCAGCTTGGCTTCACCCGCTTCATTGCCGACCGACTGTTCAGCCAGGAAGACCATGTGGTCTTGCCTAATTTCAACGGAGTCCTCACAGCCGTCACCATCATTGCCGGCCTGCTCGGCGGGCTCGCCGCCATCTTCCTGTTTCCCGAGCAGAGCATCACCTATCGGCTCCTGCTCACGGGCTCCTTCGTGGTAATGTCGGATATCTGGATCACCGCCATCTTCCTGTCGGGGATGAAGCGCTACAAAGCCATCCTGCTGCTGTTCCTGATCGGTTACACGATCACGGTGGTAGCGGCGCTGGCCATGCGCCCCTTCGGACTGGAAGGCTTGCTCGGCGGTTTCTTCCTCGGTCAGAGCATCCTGCTGTGGGGCATGATGGCCCTGGTGTTCCGCGAGTTCCCGGCGCAGCGCTTCGGCAGTTTCCAGTGGCTGGATATCTTTCGCACCTACCCCAGCCTGGTGTGGACCGGCTTCATCTACAACCTGGCCGTCTGGGCCGACAAGTTCATCTTCTGGTTCTACCCCTACACCTCCAGCCAGGTCATCGGGCCGCTGCGCGCCTCGGAGATGTACGACTTCCCCATCTTTCTGGCCTACCTCAGCATCATTCCCGGCATGGCCGTGTTCCTGGTCCGCATGGAAACCGACTTTGTCGAGTACTACGACAAGTTCTACAACGCCGTGCGCGAGGGCGAGACGCTCCAGTACATCGAGGAGATGCGCAATGAAATGGTGGTCACCGTCCGCCAGGGCATTGCCGAGATCGTGAAGATCCAGGGGATTGCCATCCTGCTGGTGTTTGCCCTTGCCCCAGTATTGCTGGACGCGCTGAACATCTCCCGCCTGCACCTGCCCATGCTCTACGTGGACGTGGTATCCGCCGGCTTGCAAGTGGTGTTCCTCGGGTTGCTCAATGTGTTCTTCTACATCGACCGGCGGCGCATCGTGCTTTTCCTTACCACCTTGCTGCTGGTCTCCAACACCGTGTTCACACTGATCAGCCTGTGGCTGGGCGTTTCCTTCTTCGGCTATGGCTTTGCCGCAGCCATGCTGTTGACCGTGACCGTGGCCATGCTGCTGCTCGATCGCAAGCTCGAAACCCTGGAATACGAGACGTTCATGCTGCAATAAGCGGCCCATTGCCGTGAACGTCAGCTTTTCCCGCCCCCACCGCAACAGCTACACTCGCTGACCTTCATTGCACTGCAGCATCGGTCTCTCGCCCATGGAATACCTCGATCTCGCCCCCAGCCTTGCCAGCGCCGGCACCATCCGTCTGCCGGGCTCCAAGAGCATCTCCAACCGCACGCTGCTGCTGGCGGCACTCAGCAACGGCACGACCGAGGTGCGCGGCCTGCTCGATTCGGATGACACGCGACGCATGCTCGAAGCACTGACCGCGCTCGGCGTGCAGTGGACCCAGACCGGCGAGCGTGATTACCGCGTCGAGGGCGTGGGCAGCCGCTTTCCGATCGCGCAAGCCGATCTGTTCCTTGGCAACGCCGGTACCGCCTTCCGCCCGTTGACTGCTGCACTGGCGCTGATGGGTGGTCACTACCAGCTCAGTGGCGTACCACGCATGCATGAGCGGCCGATTGGCGATCTGGTGGATGCGCTGCGCGAACTGGGTGCACAGATTGACTATCTGGGTAACGATGGTTACCCCCCGCTGGCGATCAAGCCTTGGCAGAACCAGCACAACGAAAAGCCCGGCCTGCGTACCAAAGTACGTGGCGATGTATCGAGCCAGTTCCTCACCGCCCTCTTGATGGCACTACCGCTGACCGGCGAAGACGCCATCATCGAAGTCACCGGCGAGCTGATCTCCAAGCCCTATATCGAAATCACCCTGAACCTGATGCGCCGCTTCGGCATCACGGTGGAGCGCCGTGGCTGGAGCGAATTCCATCTACCCGCCGGCCAGAGCTACCGTAGCCCCGGCACGATCCATGTGGAAGGCGATGCCAGCTCGGCCTCGTACTTCCTTGCGGCTGGTGCACTCGGCGGCGGTCCGGTGCGGGTCGAAGGCGTAGGTGCGGATTCGATCCAGGGCGATATCAAGTTTGCCG
This sequence comes from Chitinimonas sp. BJYL2, assembly GCF_027257935.1. Taxonomy (NCBI): domain Bacteria; kingdom Pseudomonadati; phylum Pseudomonadota; class Betaproteobacteria; order Neisseriales; family Chitinibacteraceae; genus Chitinimonas; species Chitinimonas sp. BJYL2. The sequence continues at coordinate 773,648 of NZ_JANZKW010000002.1, forward strand.
ATACGCTGGCCCAGATGGGTGCGCTGATTGCGCTGGGCGAAGATTGGATCGAATCCTCCGGTCCCGTTGCAGCACGCGGCGGCAAGCTCAAGGCGATTGATGCCGACCTGAACCATATTCCCGATGCCGCCATGACCATCGCCGTGCTGGCGCTGTTTGCCGATGGCACCACCACCATCCGCAATGTCGCCAGCTGGCGTGTGAAGGAAACCGACCGCCTCAGCGCCATGGCAACCGAGCTGCGCAAGGTTGGCGCCATGGTGGAAGAAGGCGCGGACTACCTGCGTATCACCCCGCCCGCCACACTCACGCCCAACGCCGTGATCGACACTTACGACGACCACCGCATGGCCATGTGCTTCTCGCTCGTTGCCGTCGGTGGCACGCCCATCCGCATCAACGATCCCAAGTGTGTGGGCAAGACCTTCCCCGAGTATTTCGACGTACTCGGCACCATTACCCGCTAAGTCATGACGAGGTGGCGGACTCCCGCCACCTTGCCGGTCATGGGCACTTGCATAACGCGGCAAGGGAAAATATTCTGAATCTGAATATTATCTTTTGCTGATAAACAGGTGTCCCATGCAAGACGTCATCAAATCCCTGCACTTTCTGGTCGTCGAAGATGCCGCCTCTATGCGGCAAGTCATAACCGCGCAACTCAAAGCCATGGGTGCCGAACGGATCACCGGCGCAACCCAAGGCCAGGACGCGCTCAATATCCTCAACAAACAGAAGGTCGATGTGGTACTGACCGATCTGCATATGCCGGTCATGTCCGGTCTGGAGCTGCTGCGGGCTATCCGTGCTTCCGAACAGTTCAAGCATCTGCCCGTACTGATGATCACCTCGGAAAACGAGCGGGGCGAGTTGCAATCGATTGCGCAAAGCGGCGTGACCGAAATCCTGATCAAGCCCTACAACGCCTCCATGCTCGAACTGAAGCTGATCTCGACCCTGCGTAAGGGCAAAATGAAATAAGCGCAGACACGGGCAGCATTTGCCCACTGCAAGGCCTGCCCGTAAAATCACGGTACTTCACCGAAACCCCTCTGCGGAGGGGTTTGCCATTTCAGGATTCCGCCATGTCCCTGCTTGCCCTGCTCAATCAACGCTTCGCTGCCGCGCTGGCCGCCGTGGGTGCGCCCGACGCCCAACCGCTGGTCCAGATGGCCGGCCGTCCCGAGTTTGGCGACTACCAGATGAACGGGGTAATGGGTGCCGCCAAAGCACTCAAGCTGAACCCGCGCGAATTGGCACAAAAGGTGATCGACGCCGTTGATCTACAGGGCATTGCCACCGCGCTGGACATCGCCGGCCCCGGCTTCATCAACATCAAACTCGCCGATGCCTGGCTGGGCCAGCGCGTACAGGCCGCCCTCAGCGCCGAGCGACTGGGCATTGCCGCACAGCCGCGCCAGCGCGTGATGGTGGAATATTCCTCGGTCAATCTGGCCAAGGAAATGCATATCGGCCATCTGCGTGGCGGCATCATTGGCGATTCGCTGGCACGCATCCACGGTTTTCTGGGCCAGGAAGTGATCCGCCAAAATCATGTGGGTGACTGGGGTACCCAGTTCGGCATGCTGGTGGCCTATATGGTCGAAACCCGCAACCATGGTGAAGCCGACTTCGAACTCAAGGATCTGGATACCTTCTACAAGAAGGCCAAGGTGCGCTTTGACGAAGACGCCGCCTTTGCCGATACCGCGCGGGAATATGTGGTCAAACTGCAAGGCGGCGATGCCGAAGTACTAGCCCTGTGGAAGCAGTTCGTGGCCATCTCGCTCGAACACTGCAATGCCATCTACCAAAAGCTGGGCCTGCTGCTCGACAACGGCGATGTGCGTGGCGAGAGCTTCTACAACGACGACCTGCCCGTCATCGTGAGCGAATTACGCGAGCAAGGCCTGCTGACCGAAGACCAGGGTGCGCAGGTCGTGTTTCTGGATGAGTACAAGAACAAGGAAGGCGAACCCGCCGCCTTCATCGTGCAAAAGCAGGGTGGCGGTTATCTGTATGCCACCACTGATCTGGGCGCCGTGCGTTTCCGTACGCGTGAACTCAAGCTCGACCGCTGTCTGTACGTGGTCGATTCACGCCAGGCGCTGCACTTCCAGCAGATGTTCCTGGTGGCCCGCAAGGCCGGCTGGTTGTCCGACGCCGCGAGCTTTGAGCATATCGGCCACGGCACCATCATGGGCCCGGATGGCAAGCCGCTGAAGACGCGCTCGGGCGATTCGGTGAAGCTCGGCGAATTGCTGGATGAAGCCATTGAGCGTGCTTACCAACTGGTCAGCAGCAAGAACCCGGACAGCGACGAAGCCAGCCGCCGCCAGATTGCCGCCGCCGTGGGCATTGGCGCGCTCAAGTACGCCGACCTCAGCAAGAATCGCAATACCGATTACATCTTCGATTGGGATGCAATGCTGAGCTTCGAGGGCAACACGGCGCCGTATCTGCAATATGCCTATACGCGCGTGAAGAGCATTTTCCGCAAGGTCGGGGATTGGGACCAGAACGCGACGGTACTGCCGGTGGAAGCCGCCGAGCACGCCTTGGCGCTGGAGCTGGCCCGCTTTGAAGACACCATCACCCAGGTCGCGCGCGACAGCATGCCGCACTTCCTGTGCGCCTATCTGTACAACGTGGCCACGGCTTTCTCGCGTTTCTACGAAGCCTGTCCGGTGATTCAGGACGGCGTGACCAACCCCTCGCGCTTGAAGCTGTGCGACTTGACGGCGAAGACGCTGTCTACCGGTCTGGGCCTCTTGGGTATCGAGGTGCTGGAAACGATGTAGGGTGCAATAAGGCCCTAGGCCGCATTGCACCGAATCGTTCGCGTGCCATACGGTGCAATGCGTTGCGTTTATTGCACCCTACGCATCGCACGCCACAAACAAAAAGGCCAGGAGTGATCCCGGCCTTTTTGCTGTTCGCAACGCCTAGCTTACTTGGCGGTCTTGAACTGGTTGAATGCCTTGGTCAGAGCGGTCTGCGTGGGCAGATCGATCACGGCCAGCGGCTGCAGCTTCTGCAGGGCGGCGGCGGTCGGGTAGATCTTGGCATCGCCCGAGATCTTCTTGTCCACAAGGCCCGTTGCCTTGGCGTTCGGGTTGGCGTAGCTCACCGTGTTGGTGATGTCGGCCACGACCTTCGGATCGAGGATGTTGTTGATCCACTTGTGGGCGTTTTCAACGTTCTTGGCGTCCTTAGGCACAGCCATCACGTCAAACCACATGATCGTGCCCTTGGCCGGCACCACGTACTCGATGTTCTGGGGCTTCTTGGCAGCAGCGGCACGATCCTTGGCGATGTACACGTCGCCGTTGTAAGCCATGGCGACGCAGACGTCACCGTTAGCCAGCAGATCGATCGGGCTGTCGTTGAACACGCGCACATCCTTGCGCACGGCCTTGAGCGTGTTCAGTGCAGCAGCCACGTTTTCCTTGGAGAAATCGTTGGCGGGCTTGCCGTTGTACACGTTGGCCATGGCAAACAGGTTCTTGGTCATCGTGATGAACGAGATGCCGCAGCTCTTGAGCTTGCTGGTGTACTTGGGGTTGAAGACCAGGTCCCATTCGTCAGCCGGCATCGGCTCGTTACCCAGCGCCTTCTTGACCTTGTCGACGTTGATGCCGAAGGCCATCGTGCCCCACATGTACGGCACCAGGAACTTGTTACCCGGGTCGACGGTTTCGAGCTTCTTGAGGAATTCGGGGTTCAGGTTGGCCAGGTTAGGCAGCTTGGTCTTGTCGATGGGCTGGAATACCTTGGCGCCAATCCATTTGCCTGCATAGTCAGCCGACGGATACACCACGTCGTAGCCCGACTTGCCGGTCAGCATCTTCGATTGCAGCGTTTCCACGCTGTCGAACATGTCGTACTTCACCTTCACCGCGGCCGACTTCTCGAAGTTGGCGATGGTGTTCTCGGCGATGTAGTCGTTCCAGTTGTACACATTCACCGTGCCGGCAGCCTGGGCGGTTGCACAGACAGCAGCACCAACAAGCGCGCCGATCAGCTTGGGCGCAAAAGACAGTTGAGCCATGGGGAAAACTCCGTAAACGTGGTGGTGGTACACGACGGGAAATCCCCGTCAAACCTTGATCCGAAGCAGCATTCGGCGGGCAACATTACACCATGCGATCAGCATGCAATGGCAAATAATTCTCAATCGGCACCTGCCGCGCACCCGCATCGACACGGGCCTGTATCGACCTTGCAACAGCCCTGATGCGGATTCGGGTAAATCAGACCAATCCGCAGCGGGCTGCCGCTGATAAACTGTATGCCTCAAGTCGATGTTGTCCCTCAAGGCTCCCCCGCATGCGCACCTATCTCGACCTGCTCCAGCACGTCCTCGACCACGGCACCACCAAGACTGATCGCACCGGCACCGGCACCAAATCGGTATTCGGCCACCAGATGCGCTTCAATCTGGCCGAGGGCTTCCCGCTGGTCACCACCAAGAAGGTGCACCTCAAGTCCATCATCCATGAGCTGCTGTGGTTCCTGAAGGGCGACAGCAATATCGCCTACCTCAAGAACAATGGCGTCAGCATCTGGGACGAGTGGGCCGACGAACATGGCGACTTAGGCCCGGTATACGGCGTGCAATGGCGCAGCTGGCCCACGGCCGATGGGCGCCATATCGACCAGATCAGCCAGCTTATCGACCAGATCAAGCGCAACCCCGATTCACGCCGGCTCATCGTCTCGGCCTGGAACGTGGGCGAGATCGAGAACATGGCCCTGCCGCCCTGCCATGCGTTCTTCCAGTTCTACGTGGCCGACGGCAAACTGAGCTGCCAGCTGTATCAGCGTAGCGCCGACCTGTTCCTGGGCGTGCCCTTCAACATCGCCTCCTACGCGCTGCTGGTGCTGATGGTGGCGCAGGTCTGCGATCTGCAGCCCGGTGACTTCGTCTGGACCGGTGGCGATTGCCATATCTACAGCAACCATATGGAGCAGGTGCAACTGCAACTGAGCCGCGAGCCATTGCCGTTGCCGACCATGAAGCTGAACCCGGCAGTGAAGGACATTTTCGGCTTCAAGTTCGAGGATTTCACGCTGGAAGGCTACGAGAGTCACCCGGCCATCAAAGCCCCGGTGGCCGTGTAATGGCCAAGCTGTCACTGATTGCTGCACTGGCCCGCAACGGTACGGTCGGGATCAACAACACCCTGCCTTGGCACCTGCCGGACGACCTCAAATACTTTAAGGCCACGACCAGCGGGCATCCGATCATCATGGGTCGCAAGACCTATGACTCGATCGGCCGGCCACTGCCCGGTCGCCACAATATCGTGGTGACGCGCGATCCAGCCTGGCATGCCGACGGCGTGACCGTGGTGCACTCGATTGACGAGGCGATTACCGCAGCGGGTAAAGCGAACGAGGTGTTCCTGATCGGCGGCGCCACACTGTATGCCGAAGCGCTGCCGCGTGCCGACCGGCTCTATCTCACCGAGATCGAGGCCGAGGTCGAGGGCGACGCATTCTTTCCGGCATGGCCGCGCGAGCAATTTACCGAACTCCGCAGAGAACATCGGGAATCCGCGGATTTCGCCTATAGTTTTGTGGTCTACGAGCGTCGGCCCGGCTAATCTGTACGGGCCTGCGCCCTTAACCAGCCTACGCCTTGATGACCCCAGAACGCACTGCCGCCCTGTTTGCCGAGATGGCTCGCCTGTCACCGCTCCCCTTGCTGGCGGTGGACAGCGATACAGGCGCCATCATCGCGTTCAATCAGCTGGCACGCGACACGCTCGGTCTGCAATCCGAGCAACCGGGTCTGCGCGAGCTGTTCGACAACCCGAGTCTGGCACGCCAGTTCCTGCTGATTGCCCGTAATAACGGCTTCATCCGCCAGTTCGAGGCGCGCATACGTCTTTCGGGCGGGCAGCGGGTCTGGGTGCTGCTGGCCGCGCGCCTGTGCGAGATCGACGGTGCGTCGATCCTGCTGGTCACTACCACCGATATCCACGAACGCCGCCTGCAGGAAGAAGCCCTGCGCGAAAGCGAGCTGCGGCACCGCCGCGTGCTCGAAACGGCCAACGAAGGCTACGCGCTTTTCGACGCAGGCATGAACGAGCTGCTCGATGTGAACCCGGCGCTGTGCGATCTGCTGATGTACCACCGCGATGCACTGCTGGCACTACGGGCCGAACAGTTGGTCACGGAGGATAGTCTGGCGGCCTTGCATGCACTGCGCGACCGCTGGCACAACCTGCCCAACCAGAAGGTGGAACTGGGTTTGCGCCGCGCCAATGGCGAGCGGATTGCCGTGGAGGTAAGCATCTCGGCGCTATCGGATCAGGAAGGCCGGGTCACCTCGGTATTTGCACTCATCAGTGACATCACAGCCCGCAAGCTCAGCGAGGAACGCGTGCTGTATCTGGCCTTCTACGATACGCTGACCGCCCTGCCCAACCGTTTCCTGTTTGCTGAGCATGTGGAACAGGCCCTCAAGCAGCGCGCACGCCATGGGCGCCAGCTGGCACTGATGTTCATTGATCTGGACGACTTCAAACGCGTGAACGATACGCTGGGCCACGATGCCGGCGACGAATTGCTGCGCACGGTGGGCAAGCGGCTGAGCAACTGTGTGCGCGCTACCGATACCGTCTCCCGTCAGGGCGGCGATGAGTTCATGGTGCTGCTGGCCAATCTGCAGCAGGGCAGCGATGCGATTGCGGTCGCGGAAAAAATGCTCGGCGCGCTGGCTCAGCCGGTGGAGATTGGTACCCATCAGGTCAGTGTGCAGGCGAGTATCGGGATCGCGCTATGTCCTGAACATGGCGAATCGCTGCATACCCTGCGTCGTCATGCCGATATCGCCATGTATCAAGCCAAGTTCGGCGGCAAACACCGCTATGCGGTGTATTCGGCCGAGGCACACCATCACGAAGACACCGCGACGCCATGAACCTCCACTACCGCATTGTTGCCACGCTGCATATCGTGTTTGCCCTGTTGTTCCTGCTTGTTCTGGCCGTACTGGTGCTGTTTACCGGGGCAATCATGCAGTTTGCGGACATCGACAGCACCGCCATGCAAATCATTGGCGGTACAGCCGGTGTGCTGGCCGCACCATTTGCGCTGCTGGCGGTGGGGCAATTGATTGCCGGGCTGATGCTGCTGCGCGGCAGCCGCGGTGCCCGCATCTGGGTCATCGTGTTCGGCATACTCGAACTGATCAACTTCCCGTTCGGCACCGCCTTGGGCATCTACACGCTATGGGCACTGCTGCAGCCCGATACCAGCGGGCAGCCTGCAGCGCGCAACTGATCATGCAACGCGGCTGATGGCCTGTACGAACAGATAGACCACCGCCAGCAAACCCACCACCCACGCCAGCGAACGCTGCCAGGCCAGATTGGCCAGATACAGCACGCCGTGCAGCACGCGGGCCATCACAAACACCAGCGCCGCAGTGTTGATCTGGTCGGCTGGCACACCTGCCTGCACCGCGACCAGCACTGCCGCAAAAAACGCTGGGGCCGATTCGAAGGCATTGTTGTGTGCCCACAAGGCCCGTGCAGCAAAACCCTCGAGCTTGGCCTGCTGCGCACGCGGCGCGTAGTTGTTGTAGCGACGGGGTGTACCGTCCTCATGCTTGCCGCCGAACTTGGCAAAGTAGATCCAGATGAATGGCAGCAGGGCCACAATCAGCATCGATGCATAGGCAATCGCCATGTCGTAACTCCAGGTTAGATGTCCGATCTTAGCAGCAACACGGCATGGAGCATGGGCGCTCAAACGGCTAAAATGCCGGTTTTGCGATTGCTGACAATTAGAGGAGCAACACCATGTCCATGGCCGACCGCGACGGTTTCATCTGGTACGACGGCAAGCTGGTCGATTGGCGCGATGCAAACACCCATGTGCTGACGCATACCCTGCATTACGGTCTGGGCGTGTTCGAAGGCGTGCGTGCCTACGAAACCAGCCAGGGCCCGGCGATTTTCCGCCTGCAGGATCACACCGACCGCCTGTTCAACTCGGCCAAGATCCTCGGCATGGAGCTGCCCTACAGCAAGGAACAGATCAACGAAGCGCACAAGCAAGTGGTGCGCGAGAACAAGCTCAAGTCGTGCTACTTCCGCCCCATGGCTTTCTATGGCTCGGGCAAACTCGGCATTGCACCGCCCAAGGGCGATGTGCACGTGATCGTGGCCGCCTGGCCGTGGGGTGCGTATCTGGGTGACGACGGCATCAACAAGGGCATCCGCGTGAAGACCTCGTCGTTCACACGCCACCATGTCAACGTGACCATGTGCAAGGCCAAGGCCAACGGCAACTACATGAATTCGATCCTCGCCAATACCGAAGCCGTGCGCGACGGTTACGAGGAAGCGCTGCTGCTGGATGTGGATGGCTATGTGGCTGAAGGCTCGGGCGAAAACATCTTCGTGATTCGCAAGGGCAAGATCTACACGCCGGACCTGACCAGCTGCCTCGCCGGCATCACCCGCGACACCATCTTCCAGCTGGCTGCCGAGCACGGTTACGAAGTGATCGAGAAGCGCATCACCCGCGATGAGGTCTACATTGCGGATGAAGCCTTCTTCACCGGCACCGCTGCCGAAGTCACGCCCATCCGCGAACTCGATGGCCGCCCGATTGGCGACGGCAAGCGCGGCCCGATCACCACCCAGCTGCAAGCCGCCTACTTCGCAGCCGTGAAGGGTGAGTCGGCCAAGCACGCGGGCTGGCTGACGCTGGTTTAAGTGTTCACGCGGGCCGCACGGCCCGCCCTTTGCTTCCAACGGGAAACACCATGACGCAACTCAAAGAAAACACCCAGAAGCACATCGAAGTCGAAGCCGGCGATCTACCGCTGCATTGCCCGATGCCCTCCATGCTCAAGTGGAATGCCCACCCGCGCGTGTTCCTGCCCATCGAGGCCAAGGGCGAGGCGCTGTGCCCGTACTGCGGCACCAAGTACGTACTCAAGGGTGGCCCGGTCGGTCACGGTCACTGATCGATGCACTATCGCATCCTCGTCGTCGCCCCCGCCTGGGTGGGCGATAGCGTCATGGCCCAGCCGCTGTACCAGCGCATCAAGCAATACCGGCCTGACGCACACCTGACCGTGATGGCGCCCGACTGGACGCTGCCACTACTTGAGCGCATGCCCGAGGTGGACGCCACGCTGCGCAACCCCTTCGGCCATGGCGCGCTCAAGCTGGGCAAACGCTGGCAGCTCGGGCGCAGCCTCAAGCGCAAGTTCGATCAGGCCATCCTGCTGCCTAACTCGATCAAATCGGCACTCGTCCCCTGGTTTGCTCGCGTGCCCATCCGCACCGGCTTTGTGGGCGAATCGCGCTACGGCTTGCTCAACGATATCCGCACGCTGGACCCTAAAGCCCTGCCGATGATGGTGGAGCGCTTTGCGATTCTGGCCGAACCCGGTGGCAAGCCCTTGCCACGCCCGGTGCCGGCACCGCATCTGACCATCCGCCCCGAATCGCAACAGGCCGCCCTCAAGGCGCTGGGGCTGGATCTGGACAGGCCCGTGGTTGCTTTCTGCCCCGGCGCCGAGTTCGGCCCGGCCAAGCGCTGGCCGGCACGGCACTTTGCCGAGCTGGCACGCCGGCTCAGCTCGCAGGGTTATGCCATCTGGCTGTTCGGCTCCAGCAAGGATCGCGGCGAAACCGAGGCCATTGCGCGTATGGCGGGCGTGCCGCTGGTGGATCTGGCGGGCCGTACCACGCTGGCACAGGCCATTGATCTGCTTTCGCTAGCGCATCTGGTCGTCACCAATGATTCGGGCCTCATGCATGTGGCTGCCGCATTGGAGCGTCCGCTGGTGGCGCTGTATGGGTCCAGCAGCCCCGAGTTCACGCCGCCACTGAACGAGCGCGCCGAGGTCGTCACGCTGGATCTGGAGTGCAGCCCCTGTTTCGAGCGCAACTGCCCGCTCAAGCATTTTGACTGCATGGAAAAGCTCGGCTGCGATCAGGTCGAAGCCGCCATTGCGCGCACGCTGACCAAGCCGCCCGGCACGCCGGCCAGCCCGTACATCCCGGTTGCGGCAGTTTAAAGCCCAACAAAAAAGCGCCGTGAGGCGCTTTTTTGTTGGGTGCTACCCGGCCAACCCGGCACATCAGATCTGCCAGGAACCCTTGATGAACAGCTCGCGCTGCTTGGTACTACCCGAGGCCGATTTGTCGCGGCCATCAGCCATCGTCGCGCCCACATACAGCGCCCGGCCCGAGCTACGGCGATGCGTGTATACCAACGACACCGTATCGCGCTTTTCACCCAGACTCACGGTCGTTGCGTAGGCCGCCGGGTTACGCGCAATGTCGCGATGCTGCCAGATCAGCCGCGCAGTATCACGCGCGCTAAAGTGGAAGATGGAGTTCCACTGATAGGCCATCTCGCGGTAGGCACGGTCAGGCGTCACCTGGGCACCATCTACCCAGACGCGCTCAAGGAACTGCTCGATCTCGATACGTTCATGCGGGCGAATGCGGGTGAATACCGACATATATCCCCCTTTGCCGACCCGACCATTCTCGTAGTCCACCTGATCGCCCAGATCCGCCCGCACCGTCAGGCGGTTCAGCAGCTTGGATGGCGCACCATCGGCCGACAGATGCACATAGTCGCGCTTCAGCAAGGGGCCGCCCGCCGCTGCACGGGTGCGCTCGTTACCGTGCCACTCGAGATTGAAGAAGCTGTCATAAGGGCCGGCCAGAAAGTATCCCGGCGAGACATGGCGCGACACCGTGTTGCCGTCGCGATCCTGCACCACGCCCGTATTCAGGTAAGGGTTGCGCTCACGCCAGGCACCCTCGTGATTGAATTTGCGATTCAGGTTCACATCCAGGCTGCGGATGCCGGTCTGGGTAATGAAGCCGTTATCGGCGCGGAAGTCCTTGCCGATATCCTTGTAGCGCGCAAACAGGTTCCACTCGGGTGTCTGATGGTTGGCGTCGAAATACAGGGCGTGGCCATCACGCGCCGCACCACGCGCCAGGGTGCCATCGGCTTGCACATGGGCCGTGGTATCGCTGAGCAGCAATTGGCCGCGGAAGCGGGTGAAATCGCTGGCTTGCAGATTGGCATCGGCGCCGATCACGCGGTTATAGCCACGGCCCTGCTCCAGGGTGCGGTCAGTGAACACCCCGCCAAACTGCCAGCGATCCTGACGCAGGCTGCCGCGCGCAATCGTGGCCTGCGAACGGAAATCCTGGCTGGCGAAACCGTTGCCATAGGCGCTGGGGTTCACCACCAAGCCACCACCTTTGTCCTGCGCCGTCATCACCGTGGCATCGGCCGTTGTACCACGCCAGCTAGCGCGTACGCCCCAGTCCGGATCGGTCATCGAGCGCGTGTGGATCACTTGCAGCGTGGCATCGTCGGGGAACGGCGCCTGCAGCAGATCGGCACCCTCGAGGAAAAACGGTCGCTTTTCCGGGAAGAACACGGCAAAGCGGCTGTTCCCCGCCAGCGCAGGCGCATCCAGCTCCACCTGCGAGAAATCCGGATTCAGCGTCAGGTCCACCACCCAGTCCGAGCGTGGACGCAGCTTGGCGTCGATGGAAACGTCCACATCGCTATGGCGCGTCTTGCTGCCATCGGGCCGGGTCAACTCGGCCTGGCGGGCCAGCAATTGCGGCGTCACCGACCAGTTGAAGCCGGGCTCCGGCGGCGTCATGCCCGTCACGGGCGTGGTGTAGCACAGGAAGCAACGTGAATCGCGCGGCACCGGGCCGCTAGTCAGGCGGTAGCGGTCGCCACGGGTCAGGCTGCGCAATGCCATCACGCGCCAATCCTTGCCCTTGCCGTTATAGGCCAGAGACGAGAACGGAATCCGCAGCTCGGCTGTCCAGCCGCTCTCGGTGCGTGATCCTGCGGCGTCAAAATCGTAATCGGGCGAGAAATCTTCTCCGCCGCCATCGGTGAACATGCCGTCGCCCACTGCGCCGCGCGGGTTCACGCGGAAGAACTGGGCGGCCTTGCCGTCGCCAGTCGGGTCCAGATAGAAAACAAAGAAGTCCTGATCGCCGAGCACCTTGTCGCGGCGCGCGAATGGCTCGCGGATATCGGCCGGGTTCGGGTCGGTAGCTTCGAGTGCCACGTAGAAATACTGGTCGTCGTAAGCAATCCGCATCGCCGTGGGCATGCCAGCGGGGCGGTTGTCGTTGGGGGTGTGTTCATAGAACTGGGCGTTGCGCGGCGCCTTTTGCCAAGCGGCGTCGTCCAGTTTGCCATCGGGGCTGATTGTCTCGCCGGGCGCGAGCCGGTAGGCGGCCATGTCGGCCAGTACGGGGGTAGAAAAGGCCAGCAGCAAGGCCAGAGTCAGTTTTTTCATGAGCGCTTCTCGTCGTGGCGGTCTGTTGTGTATTGGCCGCGCACTGTACGTAAGCGCCCTCTCGCCAGCACGACCGCTGCGATAAAGCGGCCAAGCTGGCGATAAAACGTCATTTCGCCGGATGCGCTGCGGCAGCCGGCTTGCGTATCAGTCGCGGAAGTTCTGGTATTGCAGCGGGAAGTCGCTGATTTCCTTGCGCACCAGCGCAATCGTGTCCTGCAGGATGTCGCGCTTGGCGCCCGATACGCGCACGGTCTCACCCTGGATGCTGGCCTGCACCTTGAGCTTGGAATCCTTGATCACGCGGACGATCTTCTTGGCCAGCTCTGTCTCCACACCCACACGCACGGTAATGGTCCGTTTGACCTTGTTGCCGCTGATCTTTTCCAGGTCGCCCTCCTTGAGGCAACGCACATCGATGCCACGCTTGGCGAGCTTGCCCACCAGCACTTCCTTGACCTGATCGAGCTGGAAGTCGGTATCGGCAAACAGCGTCAGCACTTTCTCGGCCTGCTCGACGCGAGCATCCGAGCCCTTGAAGTCGAAACGGTTGCCGACTTCCTTATTGGTCTGATCGACCGCGTTGCGCACTTCTACCTGATCCACTTCGGACACGATGTCGAAAGACGGCATAATTCCATTCTCCCTGGCCAGCCAGCCTGGCCGGCGGCGATATCGATAAAAACCACATTTTACCCGAGTGAACCATGAATCCAGCCACCCCGCTTGATGCCCTGACCCGCAAGACCGCCAGTCAGGTGGTCTACCAGATCTTTCCCGAGCGCTTTGCCATCGGCAACGGCCTCAGCAGCGCCGAAAAACTGGCCCAAGCCGCTTACGACCGTGCTGACGTCGTCAAGCGGGATTGGGACGAGAGCACACTGAACCAGCCCTGGGGCCAGCAGTTCTACGGTGGCGACCTCGACGGCATTGCCGACAAGCTCGATTATCTGCAAGACCTTGGCATCACCGGTGTGTACCTGACACCCGTATTCACCGCGCCCAGCAATCATAAATACGACGCGGTCGACTTTTTCAGCGTGGACCCGATGTTCGGTGGCGATGCCGCCCTGCAGCGACTCACGGGCGCCTTGCATGCACGCGGCATGACGCTGACGCTGGATGCTGTGCTCAACCATGTCTCGGACCAGAACCCCTGGTTCAAAGCGGCGCAGGCGGGCGATGCCGCCAAGCGCGACTGGTTTAGCTTCCGTGCCGATGGCAGCTATCTGTGCTGGCAGGATTTCGGCAGCATGCCCGAGCTGAACCTCAGCAACGGCGCGGTGCGCGACGTGCTGTATCGCAAGCCCGATAGCCTGGTGCAGTACTGGCTCGGCAAGGGTATCGACAACTGGCGTTTCGATGTGGCCCAGGATGTGGGCATTGAAGTGGCGCAGGAAATGCGCCGCTGTGTGGAACCCCACTTCCCGGATGCCATCCTGCTCGGCGAACTCAACGGCTTCTCGGGCAGCTGGTTCCAGGCCGGCGGCGGTTTCCACGGCATGATGAACTACTGGTACCGCACCGCCACGCTGGCCTGGCTGGCCGGCGAGATTGATGCCGTACAGATGAACCGTGCCTTGGCCGATGCCCGTGCCGCCTACGGCCTGCCCGGCCTGCTGTGCAGCTGGAACATGCTGTCCAGCCACGACACGCCGCGCCTGATTACTACCGTGGGCAGCATTGAAAAATCGCGTCTCGCACTGGCCATGCTGATGACCATGCCGGGTGTACCGCTGTTGTACTACGGCGAGGAGATCGGCATGGAGGGCGGGGCCGACCCTGATTGCCGTCGCCCCATGCGCTGGAACGAGGCGGAGTGGAACCAGGCCCAGCGGGCGCTGGTCAAGCAGCTGATCACCATCCGCCAAGGCAACCCGGCACTGCAGTACGGCGACGTCACCGTGCTGGGCGACCGCCTCGCCGGCAACGCGCTGGTGTTCCTGCGCCATACCGACCAGCCCGGCGAAGCCGCGCTGGTGGTGGTGAACCTGAGCAACCAGCCCCTGCAAACCCGCCTGCTGCTGCCGTATTCGCATTGGTACGACGGCGTGCCGCTAAAGGATGCGCTGGGCACCAGTAGCGACACCAAGGTGCAGGCCGCCAGTGTCTTGCTCGATATAGCGCCGCACAGCGCTGCAATCTATCAGGCATACGAGCCTTACCAGAACTACACTTTCTTCAAACCCCGAAATCGCAGCTGAACGCGGCGCACGAGCAGACCATGGCGGATAGCGAGCTTTTATACCAGCGAACAGCCTACTTTCTGGCACAGACCTTTTTCATCAAGGACAACCGGGAAGAGCTGCTCCAGTGCGCGCATAAGTACGATTTTGAAATCGCGTTCTTTGATCAGCTGGCCGACTTTGTCGACCAGCTGCATCACGCGAGTGATGACGATCTCTACGTCATTGATCTGGATGTGCTCAACAACATGCAGACCGAGAGCAACCGGACCATGTTTCTGGGCGATCTGCTCAAGCGCCTGCCGGCCGGGCGCGAGTATGTCTACCTGCAAACCGCCCGCCAGAGTGGTCGTTTCCTGCTCCAGCGCACGCTGGTCGAGAACAACTGCCTCGCTTATGCAGAAAAGCCAATCGCCAATGATGTGCTGATCGACAAGCTGTTCAACCTGTTTGCGCGCAAGCGCTCACCCGAGCGGAGCCGCGTGGTGTATCTGGGTGATCGTCATGCCTTTGATACGGGCATGCTGCGTGAGGCTGCCGTGGAGGTGTTTCCGCACGAGGATGCGCAGACCCTGCACCAGATGGTCAAGCAGCATCGTCCTGACGTGGTGATCATTGACGATACGTTCTTCATGCGCACTCCCGTGGTCGCACAGGTACTCAAGAAGAACATCGAGGTCGATCCCAGCATGGAGATCGTGCTGCTCCAGGGCAAACCCGATGCCCTTGTCTCTCGCCAGGGTATCGAAAGCGGCTTCGATGAAATCATGCTACTCAAGGATCGAGACATCCTGACGCGGCAGATGCTCAACCGCCTGCTCAAGACCCGCGTGAACAAAAACCTGATCAGCCGTGATCGCGCCACCGGCCTGCTGAACAAGGTCGGCTTCCAGCGGCGGGCACAGGAAACCATCCGCCAGGCTGCGGCGGCCGGTGTGCCGCTGTCGCTGGCCGTGATCGATATCGACAAGTTCAAGACCATCAATGACACCTGGGGCCACTACTTCGGGGATATCGTCATCAAGCGTCTCTCACTGCTGCTGGATGCCCATGTGGGTGCCGATGATCTGTTAAGCCGCTTTGGCGGTGAAGAATTCGTGCTCTTGCTGTGGAACTGTGATGGTGCCGCCGCGCACCAACGTATGGACGCCATGCGGCTAGCCTTCGGGCAGCTCGGCTTTGAGGTGGCGGCCGGCGATATGCGTCAGTTTTCGTTCAGCGGCGGGGTGGCAAGCTACCCGCAGTTCCAGACCGAAAGCACGTTGTTCCTGCAGGCTGACGCCATGTTGTACGAAGCCAAGCAGGGCGGCCGCAACCGCATCTGCAGGTAGGATCCCTGCCACTGCACCGGGCTGGCCAAGCAGGCGGCTCGGGCTCCCCGCATCATTCCCGAGTGCACGTCACCGCCTGCAGAGGTAAAATAGCGGGCTTTTCCGGCTGCGGCCGGGCTGCTTTTGACAATAAATCCAACGGAGTAGTACCCATGCGTCAACTGATTCTGGCCGCCCTGTTTGCCGCCGCGAGCAGCACTGCTTTTGCCGCAGCCGACGATACCGCGGCTGCCAAAAAGCCCACCAAGCCGGCCAAGGCCGCCAAGGCAGACAAGAAGACTGCCGCCCCGGCACCCGCCACAGCGCCCGTGGTCAATGTCGCCCTGCGTGACTACTCGACTGCCTTTGCCAAGAACTACGACACCTTGGCCACCTACCTGAGCACGCCTATTGCGCCGCCGGCACCACCGGCCACGCCGGACAAGAAGGATGCCAAGGCACCCGAGGTCAAGCCGCAGCTGCCTCAGCTCACCCCCGAACAATTGGCTGATATCCGCTGGAAGATCTACAAGGACACCTCACCCTACACCACGGGTAGCGACGAGGCCGCCAGCAAGCAGGCACTGCTCGATGCCTGGCCCAAGTATGAGCCGCTCATGCCGCAGATCCGCCAGGGTGCTGCCGGTCTGCAGCCCACGCTGTCGGCCATCAATACCGCGCTGGCCAATCTGGTCTATCTGGAAAAGCCGGTTGCCCTGCGCTACATCGTGTATGTCGATACCTTCAAGCCCTCGTATCGCAGCGAGTGGGATGGCACGCACCTGAACTTCTATTTCCCGCTGGAACAGAACTTCGACACGATGCTGCTGCCGTTCACCCGGACGCTGTCACGCCATTTCCTGGCCAATGCCGCCGTTTGGGGTGACCGTCCGCGCTCGCTGGTTGAGCTGATCATCCAGGAAGGCGTAGCCGCCCACATGATCGCCGCCGTGATCGAAAACCAACCGGCACACGTCTATCTGGGCCTGAGCCAAGAGCAGGTGCAGCAACTGACCGCCAGCCGCAAGGACGATCTGAAGGAAGTGATCTCCCGTCTGGCAGAGCCTGCACCGGCGAACCCGAGTGTCGAGCAACTGGCCCGTTACCGTTATGCCGGCTGGCTGCTGGTGGACTATCTGCAGAAGCAGGACATCAAGCTCTACGACCTGATCCGTCAGCGTCAGTCTGATCTGGTACGTGGCGCTCAGTTGGCTACCGGCTCGGTGATCCGCGCCAAATAAAGCTGCGCCGGCGCGCAAGCAAACGCGCTAAGATCGACAGGCCGCCTCAGGGCGGCCTTGTCGTATCCGCAACCGGTAGCGCCCCATGGCTGAAGACAGCGATCTAGAACGTACAGAAGACCCCAGTCCCCGAAGGCTGGAAGATGCGCGCGCCAAAGGGCAGATTGCACGCTCACAGGAGCTGGTTGCCTTCTCGGTATTGCTTGCCGGCTTGGGCAGCATCATGGCCATGGGTGGATCCATACTCGACGGCTTCAAGAAAATCTTTCGCGATACCCTGGTTTTTGATCGCGGCACCTTAGCCGATATGGATCTGGTCGTCGCCCGCTTCGCGCAGGCCTCCTGGGATGGCCTGATGATCGTGTTACCCGTGTCGGCCACCATCGCCGTTGCTGCCGTACTCGCTTCGATACTCCTGTCCGGCTGGCTGTTCACCTGGGATGCGGTCGCCCCCAAATTCAGCAAGCTCAATCCCATCAGCGGCATTGGCCGCATGTTCTCGATCCGCTCGCTGGTCGAGATGAGCAAAGCCATTCTCAAGTCTGCACTGATTGGCGGTATCGCCGCCTTCACCATCTGGAGCGAACGCGACGAGATTGCCCAACTAATCGTGATGCCCCCCTACGAGAGCCTCGCCTATCTGGTGGACATGATCGAAACCACCTTGTTGATCGTGGTGGGTTCGATGATCGTGATCGTGCTGATCGATGTGCCCTATCAGCTGTGGGATTACAAACGCAACCTGCGCATGACCAAGGAAGAGGTCAAGCAGGAAAACAAGGAATCCGACGGCGATCCCCATATCAAAGCCAAGATCCGCCAATTGCAGATGCAGGCGGCGCGTCAGCGCATGATGGCGGAAATCCCCAAGGCCAATGTCATTGTCACCAACCCTACCCACTACGCCGTCGCATTGCGCTACGACGAAAAAACCATGCAAGCACCGCAAGTGGTTGCCAAGGGTGCCTTTCTGCTGGCCGAGCGCATCATCGAGATCGGCAAGGAAAACAAGGTACCCATCCTGCGCACCCCGCCATTGGCCCGGGCTTTGTACCACCACGCCGACCTAGGTCAGGACATCCCCACGGCGCTGTACTCGGCCGTCGCGGAAGTGCTTGCCTACATCATGCAACTGACCAGTTTCCGCAAGTTTGGCGGGCACTCACCCACACTGAGCAGCACCCTGCCCGTGCCGCCCGAGCTGGACCCTGGCGGCGAAGCATAGCGACTCGCCCTGCGTTTATTGCTGCTGGTAGAAATACCCAACAAAAAGCCCGTCACTTGGACGGGCTTTTTGTTGGGCTTGCCAGCGTGGCTCAGTTTTCCGAGGCACGCAGGGCGCGCTTGCGATCATGCTCATTCAGATGGCGCTTGCGAATACGGATGCTCTGCGGCGTGATCTCAACCAGCTCGTCATCATCAATGAACTCCACCGCCGACTCCAGGGTCAGCTTGATCGGGGGGGTCAGACGTACGGCCTCATCAGTGCCCGATGCGCGGACGTTGGTCAGCTGCTTGCCCTTGATGGGGTTGACGATCAGATCATTGTCGCGCGAGTGGATGCCGATGATCATGCCTTCATACAGCTTGTCGCCGGGGCTCACGAACATACGGCCGCGGTCTTCCAGCTTCCACAGCGCATAGGCGACCGCTTCGCCGTTATCCTGCGAGATCAGTACGCCATTGTGACGGCCAGGCATATCCGGCTTGGTCGGTGCGTAGTCGTCGAACACATGGCTCATCAGGCCGGTACCACGCGTCATGGTCATGAAGTCGGACTGGAAGCCGATCAGGCCACGGGCAGGGATATGGTATTCGAGACGGGTACGGCCCTGGCCATCCGATTCCATATTGGTCAGCTCGCCGCGGCGACGACCGATTTCTTCCATGATGCCGCCCTGGTGTTCATCTTCCAGGTCGATGGTCAGGTTTTCGTACGGCTCGCACTTCACGCCGTTGATTTCCTTGTACACCACGCGCGGCTTGGCCACGGCCATTTCAAAGCCTTCGCGACGCATGCTTTCCAGCAGGATGGTGAGGTGCAGCTCGCCACGACCGGAAACACGGAACACATCGGCATCCGCCGTATCTTCCACACGCAGGGCCACGTTGGTCAGCAGTTCCTTGTTCAGGCGATCGCGAATCTGGCGCGAGGTGACGAACTTGCCCTCGGTGCCGGCCAGCGGCGAGGTATTGACCATGAAGTCCATGGTCAGGGTCGGCTCGTCCACACCCAGTACAGGCAAACCAACCGGGTTTTCCTTGTCACAAATGGTGACACCGATACCGATATCGTCGAGACCCGAAATGATGATGATGTCACCGGCTTCGGCACCGTCGACCGGCACACGTTCCAGACCCTTGAAACCGAGAACCTGGTTGATGCGGCCGGTTGCCACCTGCTCGTCATGGTTCATCACCACGACTTGCTGGCCCGGCTTGATACGACCGTTGATCACCTTGCCTACGCCAAGACGGCCAGTGTAGGTCGAGTAATCCAGTGCGGCCAGTTGCAGCTGCAAGGGGGCATTGGCATCACCGGGCGGGGTGGGCACATGCTTGAGCACGGTTTCGAACAGCGGACGCATATTGTCCGAGGTCTCATCCAGGTTCAGCTTGGCAAAGCCATTGAGGCCAGACGCATAAATGATGGGGAAATCGAGTTGCTCGTCGGTTGCGCCGAGACGGTCGAACAGATCGAAGGTCTGGTCCAGCACCCAGTCAGGGCGCGCACCGGGGCGGTCAACCTTGTTGATCACGACGATAGGACGCAGACCCAAAGCCAGTGCCTTCTTGGTCACGAAGCGGGTTTGCGGCATCGGGCCTTCTACGGCATCCACCAGCAGCAGCACGCCATCGACCATGCCGAGCACACGCTCGACTTCACCGCCAAAGTCGGCGTGACCGGGGGTGTCGACGATATTGATATGCGTGCCTTCGTAATCAATCGCCGTGTTCTTGGCCAGAATCGTGATGCCACGCTCCTTCTCAAGATCGTTGCTGTCCATCACGCGTTCATCAACCTGCTGGTTGTCGCGGAAGGTGCCAGACTGGCGAAGGAGTTGGTCAACCAGGGTCGTCTTGCCGTGGTCAACGTGGGCGATAATGGCGATATTACGGAGGGCGCGGGACATGGAATGCCTGTCTTGTCGTCAGATGCGAAAGCGGACGATTCTAGCACGACCACCCTGCCGCACTGCACAAACCATTTGAATTTTTCTTTTGTTTTCAGCATAATGCGCTCCGTTGCACTGATTCAGGGTGCAACTCATCGATCTCTGACCTCCGCGCCCTTGCCTTCGCAACGTGATTGGCGCACTGCTTGGTTAGCGTCGATGCAGGCGCTGCCGATCCGCATACCAGCCAAGCAACCGGCCCCTTGCCGATCTCAGCCATCGCAGCCCACCGATTTTGCGGTTGGGCTTATTTTGTAAATTACGAATCTACGCGCTTGCCGCATCGGACGGGTTTTGCCTGTCGGCCCAGCTTCACGGGGTTAATTGTGCTTGGCGGCTGTGCTCGGGTTCGTACGCTTTCCTTTCCAACGACCCGGAAAGCACCACCAGGAAACCGCCTTGACTCAAGTCACCTTCGCCGACCTCGGCCTTGCTCAACCTATTCTCGATACCGTCATCAGCTCGGGTTACACCGAACCCACCCCCGTACAAGCCGCCACCATCCCCCTGCTGCTGCAGCGCCGCGATGTGATGGCATCGGCTGCCACCGGCACCGGCAAGACCGCTGCTTTCATGTTGCCCGCCCTGCACCTGCTGACCGAAAAGTCGGAAAAGCCGGGTCGCGGCCCGCGTGTTCTGGTGCTGTCGCCGACGCGCGAACTGGCCGGCCAGATCAAGGCCGCTGCAGAAACCTACGGCAAGCAACTGCGCCACGCCAAGGTGGTCAGCATCGTGGGTGGCATGCCTTACCCCCTGCAGATCAAGCTGCTGGCCAACCCGTTTGAAATCCTCGTCGCCACCCCGGGTCGTCTGATCGACCTGATGGACCGCGGCCGTATCGATCTCTCGCGCCTGGAAATGCTGGTGCTCGACGAGGCTGACCGCATGCTGGATCTGGGCTTCCGTGACGATATCGCCCTGATCGCCGAGAAGCTGCCGAAGGAGCGCGTGACCGCTCTGTTTTCGGCGACGCTGGATGGCGAGATTCTCAAGATCGGCCAATCGCTGCTGAACAACCCCGAGCGCATCGAAATCGCCCCGCCACCGCGTCGCGAAGAACAGATCCTCGAAAAGCTGCATTACGCCGATGACATCGGTCACAAGACCCGTCTGCTGGATCGCATCCTGGAAGACGACGCCGTCGGCCAGGCCATCATCTTCACCGCCACCAAGATCGACGCCGGTGATCTGGCCGACCGTCTGCTGGGCCAAGGCAAGAAGGCCGCCGCCCTGCACGGCGACATGCCCCAGCGCGAACGCAACCGCACGCTGACTCGCCTCAAGCAAGGCGAAGTCGATGTGCTGGTCGCCACCGACGTAGCCGCCCGCGGTATCGACGTGGCTGGCATTACCCACGTGGTGAACTTCGATCTGCCCAAGTTCGCTGAAGACTACGTTCACCGCATTGGTCGTACCGGCCGCGCTGGTCGCGACGGTATTGCCATCTCCTTTGCCGCCCGCCACGAAGTCCCGGCGCTGCGTCGCATCGAGAAGTTCATCGGCCGCAAGCTGAATCCGTATCAGATGGAAGGCCTCGAAGCCCGCTTTGAGCCGCGCGCCGGCTCGGGCATGGGTGCTGGTGGCAACAAGCGCCCTGGTGGCAGCCGTGATGGCCGCCCCAACAAGTTTGCCGATAGCAGCCGCCCCGGTAACGGTGGTCCCAAGAAGCCTTGGGGCGATCGCCCCGCCGGCAACCGCGAAGGCTTTGGCAATCGTGAAGGCTTTGGCAACCGCGATAACGCCGGTAGCCGTGAGGGCTTCGGCAACCGCGAAGGCGCGGGTAACCGTGACGGTTTCGCCAAGCGCGAAGGTTTCGGTAACCGTGATAACGCCGGCAACCGCGGCGGCTTCGGTCAGCCACGCGAAGGCCAAGGCAATCGCGACAACTTCGGCAACCGTGAAGGCTTCGGCAACCGCAGCAGCTTTGGTGCCCGTGACGACAACTTCGGCAATCGTCGCCCCGCCGGCGGCACCCGCGGTCCGGTCGAGCGCAAGGTGTTTGGTCGCGATGACAACTTCGGCAACCGTGCCCCGCGCGTGAACCGCGCTGACTTCAAGGGTCTGGAAACCGACTCGACGGTCTATGCCGAGCAACCGCGTCTGACCCTGCACAGCCAGTTTGACACCAAGGGCAAGGGTGGCAATCGTGGTGGTAAGCCGGTTGATGGCAACCGCGCTGGCAATGGCAACCGTGCCGGCAACGGCGCACCCAAGCGCACCGCTCCGCGCGCCGGCTATGGTCGTCCTGATTTCGAGTAAGTCTGCGACGTCATGGATACAAAAAGCCACGCCTTAGGGCGTGGCTTTTTTGTTTGCGCATGCCCCGTCTGATACGCCATCAGAACAAGCGCGCCGATCGGCAGGCATCCCCGGAAAACCGCGCGGATATTCAGGCGCAGCACATCCGTATTGATTATATTAAATGCGCAACTTGCCAGCTGATCCGCCACGCAGAGGGACGGGGAGCCGGCGGCTGTATTCCGTTGCACCAATAAATCCAATACTGCGGGAGTGCCAACATGACATTGCGAGCCAAACTGATCGGTCTGGTCGCCGGACTGATTGCCCTGATGGTGATGCTAGCCATCTCCAGCCTGATGACGCTGGCGGCGACCAATGAGGACTTCGCCTCAACCTATAACGATCGCATCGTGCCGCTCAAGCAGCTCAAAGTGGTTGCTGACATGTATGCCGTCAATATCGTCGATACGACCCACAAGCTGAACCACCAAAGCATGGACCCGGCCGCTGCGCAGGCCAGCTACGCCGCGGCCAAGGCTGGTATCTCCGAGCAATGGAAGGCCTACACCGCCACCAAGCTGACGGACGAGGAAAAAGTATTGGTGAGCCGTGCCGAAACGGCAATGGCCAAGGCAGACGAATTGGTACGCCAGCTCGAAGCCAAAACAGCGGCCAAGGATATGGCAGGTATCGATACACTGGCCAGGCAACAGCTCTACCCCGTGATCGACCCCGTCTCCACGGCCATCTCCGAACTGGTGGACCTGCAGTTGCGTGAGGCCAAGAAGGGTTTTGACACGGCCCAGGAAGACTATGCCAGCGTGCGCACCTGGACGGTCATCAAGCTGTTTGTCGCACTGGCACTGGGTATTGGTGTGGCATTCTGGATCGTCACCACCATGAATACCAAGATCTCGACGCTGAACCGGATCATGCGGCAGGCGCGAGATAACAACGACCTCACCTTGCGTATCCCGCAGCACAATCAGGATGAGATCGATAGCGTTGCGCGTGCTTACAACGCGCTAGCCGACAATATGCAGTCCCTGATCCGCACGGTCGCCGTTGCCGTCGATTCCGTGAATGGCGAGGCAGAACAGCTGGCCAGCACTTCCGAGCAGGTAGCCCAAGCTACCAATCTGGGTTCTGAAGCCACCAGCTCCATGGCAGCGGCAGTGGAAGAAGTGACGGTCAGCATTGCGCACGTCGCCGACAGCGCCAAGGAGGCGCACGAAGTTGGCGAGGCCAGCAGGCTGATGGCACAACAAGGTGGCGCGCAGATTCAGGCTACCATCGAGCGCATCCATGCCATCGACGGCGCCGTCGCCTCGACTGCCGACAAGGTCACGGCGCTGGGTAAGGATGCGGAGCGCATTACCAGCGTGGTCAGCGTCATCAAGGATGTGGCCGACCAGACCAATCTGCTGGCGCTCAACGCCGCCATCGAGGCCGCCCGTGCTGGCGAACAAGGCCGTGGTTTTGCAGTGGTGGCTGATGAAGTCCGCAAACTCGCAGAGCGCACCGCCAATGCCACGGTCGACATCCAGAACATGGTCGGTCAGATCGGCGCCAATAGTCAGCAGGCTGTGGCCGCTATTGCCGCTACGGTAGAACGTGCCCATGAGTGCGCCATGCTCGCCAGCGAGGCCGGCAGCGCCATTGCATCGATTACACGGGATGTGGATGCCGGAGAGCATGCCGTTGCCGTGATCGCGGAGGCGCTGAACGAACACAAGGCAGGGACCCAGCAGATTGCCCAGCAGGTTGAACGGGTTGCGCAGATTACCGAAGAAAACACCGCGGCCGTAGCAACAATGAGCCAGACCGCGACCAATCTTGGCGACCTTACCCGCCGTTTGCATGCCGAGATCCGTCGCTTCCGCTACGACGCAGGTGGTGCATGAACCTGAGTCGTCGCTGGTCGCTCAAGCGCAGCCTGCTGATCTCTCTGCTCATTCTCGTTGGTGGGCAGATTGTCCTGCTCTGGCTTGCCGCCAGTCAGGCAAACAGGCTGATGGTGGGCGGGCCTATCTACCGCGATATCAAACAGGCTCAGGATCTGGTGGCAGATATCCTGCCACCGCCGGCCTACCTGGTCGAAACCCATCTGCTTGCCCACGAACTGGAGGCCTCTCCGGACCCCCAACGCATCGGCAAAGTAAAAGCGGCCATTGCGACGTATCGCGAACGGCTGGCCTACTGGCGTAACAGTTCGCTTCCCAAACGTGTGCTGGACCCTATGCTGCTGCGTGCCGAGCCGGCGGCAGAAGCCTATATCACCCTGCTGCAGACCGAGTATCTGCCCGCGTTGACACTGGATGACCGGGACAAGATTGCCGTGCTGCTGCGCACGCTCGACAAGCGCTTTGCCGAGCATCGTGCAGGCGTGGAATTGGCCGTCAATGCGGCCCGCGAATTCCAGGAAAACGAAGAAGCCCGGGCGCAAAAGGAGATCGCGCAGGCCAGAGAGGTCGTGCTGCTGGTCAGCGGGCTCAGCGTATTGGCACTGATCATTGCGGGCTGGATTGCCTGGCGACGCTTGCAAGGCATACTCGGTGGCGAACCCGTACAGGTCCAGACTGCGCTGAGCAGCATGGCTGGCGGGGATCTCTCGCGTCTGCCCGATGAAATGGGTGTGAACGAAGGCAGCATTGCGCACGGTATCGTCCAGTTGCGGGAGCGACTGATGGCGGTGCTGCAGGAGATCCAGTCCGACAGCCTGACACTCGAAGCCCACGCCG
This sequence comes from Chitinimonas sp. BJYL2, assembly GCF_027257935.1. Lineage (NCBI taxonomy): Bacteria > Pseudomonadati > Pseudomonadota > Betaproteobacteria > Neisseriales > Chitinibacteraceae > Chitinimonas > Chitinimonas sp. BJYL2. The sequence continues at coordinate 798,874 of NZ_JANZKW010000002.1, forward strand.
CAGAGGTTGCCGCCTCGACCGAACACCTGCAGCGGCAGAGCACCACGCTGGCGACCGCCTTATCGTCTGCGGTCGCCGCCTTGGAGCAGGTCCGGTTCGGCCTAGGCCATACGCGCGCTTCAGCCGCGGAGAACATGAGCCGCGCCACGCTCACCAGAGAATCCGTTCAGCATGGTGTGACCCTGGTGGAAGCCGTGGGACTGGAGATGCAGAAGATCGCCGGCCTTTTAAGGCTGATGGACGACATTGCTTACCAGACTAATATGCTCTCGCTCAATGCCACCATTGAAGCCGCACGGGCAGGTCAGCATGGCAAGGGGTTTGCAGTCGTGGCCAACGAGGTGCGCAAGCTGGCGCAGCGCAGCCAGATCGCGGCCAACGAAGTAGGCGCCGTCAGCGCCCATATCCTGTCCATGTCCGGCGAGGCAAGCAAGGTGTTCCGCAAGCTGCGCGTCGCCGCCGAGGAGGCAGTGGTACGAGGCAGCGAAGTGGCACAGGCGACAGAACTGCAGGCGGACGGCACCAACCATATCGCCGAGTCTATCAGCGGGTTTGCCGCATCCTCACAAAGCGCCAGCGCAGCCGCCGAAGAACTGGCGGCGATGGCAGAGCAGCTCAGCATCATGGCCGAAAGCTTGCGGGAGCAGACAAGCTACTTCCGGATGCCGGCCCCCCGCAGCTGAGCAGGCTTGCGTTATCGGCTCTGGCCGAGCTGTTGGTTCAGGCGGCCCGGCACGGGTAGCACCACAAGCGCACACCAAGCTGAACAGGCGCGCCCGGTATCAAGCGAATAGACGAAGCCTCCAGATCGGCATCGAAGGGTGCCTCGGCAGGTAGCCAGTCATGATCCAGCAGCAGCAAGGTCTGGTAGTCGTTTACCGGACAAGGCTTGAGATACAGGGCGCGCTGTACTTCCCCGCCAATCGAGGTCAGCCTGATCGATTCAGCCTCCTGGGCTAACCAACGGACGGCGACAAACAGCTCGCCATCCGCCAGCGGCTCCAGCCTGACCGGATGGCCTAGCCACCAACCCTGGTTAGCAATATTGATGGCCATCAACCCGGACTCCAGCAGCTCGGTCGCCGCCGCCGGCAGCAAAAGACTCAAACCTGCCTCGTCAGCATCATCCAGTCTGGCCGCGTGCACATAGGGATCTTGCCCCGGGACTCGCTCGCCTTTCTGACCCAGCAGGCCCCGAATCCGCAAAAAATCAAAAGCGACCAGCACATCACCGACGCGCGCCGCAGCTGGGTGCCGCCCCCTGCCTCGGCGCAATGCCCAGGCGGTTTCGAGTCTGTCGAACAGGTCCGCCGGACCGGAGGGTGGCCACCACGGCAGCGGCTTACCCGTTCGCAGGTCCCCAGCCATGTCGTGGGCCATCGCAGCACAGGCCTCCAGCCCCATGCACAACGCAGGCATGCCTTCGCGCGGGCCATTCCAGCCCACGATGCGGCTTGCTTCATTGGCATCAATGTCCATGACCAGCGGCGTGATCCGGTGAAAGTCGGCAGCCAGCACAACCTCGGGAGCCAGCAGGTGGCAGATGCGCGCCGCCAGTGCCACCTCGGCAGCGCTGACTACCTTGAAGGCATCGTGGCAGAGCGCCAGATACGCCAGGGGAGCAGCGGGGCCATCCGCAGCACGTTGCGGACCTGGCGACAAGGCGCCCGAGCGGATCAGCGCCAGATACAGACTGACAGGTTCACTCCATGAGAGACGTGCCGCGCCGGGATTCAGCAGCGCACGTGCGCCATGCGCCACCCCAAGCCAGCGGAAGTAGGTCGCGGCGAGCTGGCTGAGATCGGCGAGTTTGCCGTTACCCCGCTGCCACTGCGCTGATTCACGCTGGGCCTCTATATAAGACGCGTTGGCAAGTTGCGTAGCCAGCAGGGCCAAGCGCTGGCCGATCAGGTCACGGCGTACCGGGTTATCTTCGCTGAGCGCCAGTTCGGTCCATGCCTGATCACTCCAGGCACTGGCGGTCGGGTCTACCTGCTCCAGCAAGCGGCGTGCGGTCGGGCCCGCCGGAGACGCGGCCAGCCCCTCACGCACGGCACCGTGCAACAGATCCAGCGCCGCAACCACAGGCTGCCCCGGCAGGCGGGCAATGGTATCGCGAAGCGCGCGGGTGACAGCATCACCCTGCAGATTGGAGAAGAGTCGGTCAAACATGGATGCGGGTCGGGTTTCTAGGGGGGGGCTAGGCGATCAGAAATTCCCTGGCTACCTGGATCTGGTTGTCGTGCAGAAAGGTGGGCGCGTGGCCCACGCCGTCAAAGTCCACCCAGGCAGCCTTGGGTCCACGCTCGCTCATGGCACAGGCGGTCTCAACGGATAGCAGGTCGGACTGCGCGCCGCGGGTCACCATTACGGGGCACTGGATGGCATCGTACATGGGCCACAGACTGACATCCTGACCATTCAGACCAACGCGAAATGGGTGGGCAATGGCCGGATCATAGTTCAGTCGCCAATGCCCCCCTTCCGCCTTGAGCATGACCTCGGTCAGGTAAGCCCACTGGGCATCATCATGAGGACCAAAGGGTGCTGAAACGGCGCGGATATACGTCTCTGCTGCCGCACGATCCGGAAAGGCGGGTGCCTGCCCCACATAGTCGGCGATACGCTGAAGGGCGCTGGCCGCCAACAGCGGGCCGACGTCATTCAGCAACAGGCGTTTGACGGGTGAGCCGGGCAAGGCAGCCAGGAGCATGCCGATCAGGCCGCCCATCGAGGTGCCCAGCCAGCTCACCGAGAGCACATTGAGCCGCGCGATCAGTACCAGCATGTCCTGAACATACAGCGGCAACTGATATCCCATCGGGTCCCGCAACCAATCGCTTTCACCCCGGCCCACGACATCAGGCGCAATCACCCTGAAGTGATCAGACAGTTGCCTGGCAAGCAGGTCAAAGTCGCGACCATTGCGGGTCAGGCCGTGGGCGCAGATCAGTACGCGGGGATTGTCGGGGTCGCCCCACTCGCGGAAGTGCATCCGGTATACGCCGCTTTCCCTGCCGACCAGAACCTGGCCGAGTCGTGCCACCATGCGTATCTCCCCCGTTTGCCCCGTCCCGAGGCACTGTCAAACCTTGCAGGTCAGTCAAGGTGACCCCAGGCATCTTGATGAGATCGGCAGATCGGCGGATTTCTGCACCATTTTGCGCATTCTGCCGTGCTCAAGCTCCCTCTGGCTTCATCTTTATAGCGTGCCAGCACGCAACTGACCGGGATCACGCAATCGCACCGGTCGCTTTACCATGACAGTCGGCCAGCCTGTTATCCCGCTGTATCGTGTGGGCGCCACCTTGCTGAGCGATGATGCGTGGCCAACAGAAAGGCGCCATCGTGAGAACCGGGATCATTTATGCAGCCAGTGCCTACTTCATCTGGGGCTTGCTGCCGCTTTATCTGAAGGCCCTGAGCGAGGTACCCGCAGCGGAAATCCTCATGCACCGGATGATCTGGTCGCTGTGTTTCCTGCTCGTGGTACTGGCGGTACGCCGTCAGTGGCAATGGCTCAAACCGGCACTGGGCGATCCCAATGTCATGTGGCGCTTCATTGCCAGCGCTACCGTGTTGTCGATCAACTGGTTTCTGTATATCTGGGCCGTCAATAGTGGTCGCGTCGTGGATGCGAGCCTCGGCTACTTCATCAATCCGCTGGTCAATGTCATGTTTGGCTACTTCCTGCTCAAGGAACGGCTCAGACTGTCACAGTGGTCCGCGATTGCTGTCGCCGCCATCGGGGTGTTGTGGCTGACAGTGCAGGCCGGCCAACTGCCCTGGATTGGGCTGATGCTGGCCGCCAGTTTCGGCACCTATGGCCTGCTGCGCAAGACGGCCCCCTTGGGCGCGCTCGAAGGCTTGTCCCTGGAGACCCTGCTGCTCACGCCGTTTGCGTTGGCCTACATAGGCTGGCTCGCCAGCCAGGGCCAAAGCGGCTTCATGAATGGCAGTTCGCTGACACAGGCCCTGCTGATTGCGGCGGGCCCCATTACCGCCATTCCCTTGTTACTGTTTGCAGCTGGCGCCCGGCGCATTCCCATGACCCTGCTGGGGCTGCTGCAATATATCGGCCCGACCCTGCAGATGGGTCTGGGCGTCTTTCTCTGGCATGAGCCATTCAGCCAGACCAAGTTCATCGGCTTTGCGCTGATCTGGTCTGCCCTTGCCATCTATACGCTGGAAGGGCTGTGGTTCAACCGGCAGCAACGCGCGGCGCTGGCGTAAAATAGTGGCAGTCCTTCGCCGAGCTAACCCATGCATTTCGAGCATCTTGTTCAGATCAACAATCCGGACGATCCACTACTCACCGTCATGAGTCGCGCCCAGTTGTGGCGAGGACTGATGCGCAGGGTCGAGAAGCCCGAGGAGTTTCTCGTCGGCGTGGAGTCGGTGCGCATCATCGAGCGTGGTGAGGATTGGCTCAAGCGCGAGATGCAGTTGGGCGCCTTGCTAGTACAGGACCACATCCTGCTGGCCCACGAGCACATCATCCAGTTCGCCACGGCCCCCAGTGCGCAACACGGTGGCGGCCACTTCACGATGGTGATCGAGGAGCCGAGCCCCGGGGACCTGTTCGTACGCTTTCGTTACGAAACCAGCCTGCCGGAGGCCGGCGAAGCGACGACGGAAGCCGATGATGCCTACTTTGCCGATTATGTGAAATCCGCCTACCGAGCTACCGATATCGATGCCATTCGCTGGATACGCGAATTGCTCGAAACCGGGCAGCTCGATTAAGGCAGGCAAACAATAAAAAAGCCGCGGGCCATTGCGCGCGGCTTTTGTCGGAACCCCTGCTGAGCAGGAAGACGACTCCCCGAAGGGATCAACGTCGGAACAGGTAGATTAGCCAACCCATAATAACGCTCCTTTCACTTTCGGCATCGCGCACTGTCTGTAAAGACCAGCGCGTTAGCTGTACGCGGGCGGTTGCAACCCTTGCCATATTTCAACGACAACCACCGGCCGCAGGCACATAGCCAATGTGTAACCTCGCCTGCTCCGGCCCATGAAACCCGATTGGTCCCACGCTTTACTACAATCTGGTCAACTGTAGATGTTTGATTTTACAGGATTGTTGCATAACAGCAAAGTCCGCTACACTCCACCGTCAACTCCCCGCAGAGAACTTGCATCATGAAACGCACGGAACTGGAAAAACGACTCGGCCTCAAGATTGCTGGACGTCAGGCAGGTGAAAAGAAAACCCAGCGCTTTGGCACAGGCAACAAGGCTGGTAGTCAGGCGAACCAACCCCAAGGCCTGCTGGCCGGTCTGCTCAAGAAGGCAGACACCAGCGACAACAAGTAAGACACCCGGATCGCGCCTTGACACCCGGGCGCGGCCATAAAAAAAGCCCGGCTATGCCGGGCTTTTCTATCAGCGAGTCTGGATTAGACAGGCTTGATGTTCGATGCTTGCTTGCCCTTGGGGCCAGTCGTCACATCGAAGGACACCTTCTGGTTTTCCTGGAGCGACTTGAAGCCGTTCGACTGGATTTGCGAGAAGTGTGCGAACAGGTCTTCGCCGCCATCATCAGGAGTGATGAAGCCGAAGCCCTTGGAGTCATTGAACCACTTAACGGTACCGTTAGCCATGATGTTTATCCTTGTAGAATAAAGTGAAAAAAGTGCCGACGATCAAACAAGGAAGGCGAACCGGAATACCGCAGGGGTATGAGGAAAACTGCCTGAAACCTGATACTTGACTGTACATGCAGCCTGCCTTTTACGCGATTACCCTTGGCGACGCAAGACATTTCGCGGCTGCGGCACAAAGTACCTGCTTTCAGCCAGCCTGACTCAAGCCTTTGGCGTCGCTTTCAGACCCAGCTTGCGCCACCCTTCATGCCCCAGCTTCTGCAGGGTCTCCATGTTTCGCTCGAAGATGGCCGCTGCATCAGGAAAGGCCGCCACGGCACGATCGATACTGTCCTCGCGCAGCAGATGCAGGGTGGGGTAAGGCGCGCGGTTCGTATAGTTGGTGATGTCGTCTGGCTCGGTATCGGCAAACTGGTAATGCGGGTGAAAGCTTGCCACTTGCAGACAGCCTTCCAGCCCGTTGTCCACCACAGCACCCTCGGCCCAAGCCAGAAAATCGTTGTACTCGGCAAAATCGGTCAGCAGCGCCGGATGGATGAGCAGGGTCGTATCGATCTCGGCTGCCGGGGTGGCCGCCAATAACTGGAGTTCGCGGTCCAGCTCTTCGAGCAAGCCATCAAGATGCGGTGCCGTACTGACCACATAGCGCACCTGCTCCTTCACGTACACCGCGCGCGCGAAGGGGCATAGATTGAGGCCGATGACCGCCTTCTCGAGCCAGTCGCGCGTATCGGCAATGACACTTTCCTTATCGATCATGGTGGCAGTCGCTAGAATCATGGAAAGAGGATTGTAACGCGAGGGCATAGTTTGCCGCGTTCGCCTGTCTGCCTGCATGCAGCTCCCCGGAACTCCACTTTGGCCAGCAAGCCCTGAACATGACCAGCAGCAACGAATCTGGCTACATTCATCCCTCCCAGCTCTGCGTGGGACTTTACGTGCGGCTGGAGCTCGACTGGCTGGAACATCCGTTCACGTTCAACCAGTTCAAGATCACCAAGCAGGAACAGATTGATACCCTGCAATCACTGGGGCTGGACCGCATCAAGGTGGACATGAAGCGTAGCGATGCCAAGCCCCTGCCCGCCCCCGCCGAACCTCCCCCGCCCGCGGTGGTTGCGGACCGGACAGCGCAGGATGCGGCGATTGTTGCCAAGCGCGTACGGATTGAGCGTCTGGCCCAGCATCGCTCGGCACTGAACGAATGCGAGCGCAAGTTCCAAGGGGCAGCCAGAGCGCTCAAGGCCATTACCCGCAATCTGTTCGCGCGACCGGGCGAATCCATGGAAGAAGCCGCTGCCCTGATCGGTGGGCTGGTCGACTCGATGCTGACCGAGCGCGACATTGCCATCCATCTGATGAACGACAAGGCCGCCAATGAGGAAATGTATTTCCACCAGCTGAACGTTGCCGTGCTGGCGCTGATGCTGGGTCGGCAACTCAATATGGACAGGGAGCAACTGACCGAGCTGGGTATGGGCGCACTGTTCCACGATATCGGCAAGGTGGAGTTGCCAAGTCAGCTGATCAACAAGACCGAGCCACTAAGCCCCAGTGAGCAGGATCTGATGATGCGGCATACCAATTTCGGACTGGATATCGGCAAGAAACTGGGATTGACTCCCGAAGCGCTGGCCATCGTGTTCCAGCACCACGAGTATGTCGATGGCAGCGGCTACCCGCATGCCTTGTCGGGGGATGGCATCCTGCCGCTGTCCAAACTCGTCAGCATCGTCAATGAGTACGACAACCTCTGCAACCGGCCCAATCCCAGGGATTCGCTCACCCCTTACGAGGCGCTGGCTACCATGTTCGGGCAGCAACGCAAGCGGTTTGATCCGCAGGCACTGGGCATTTTCATTCGCTGCATGGGCGTTTATCCACCCGGGACACTCGTGCAGCTTTCCAATAACGCCTTGGGGCTGGTGATGTCGGTGAACGCGAGCAAACCGCTCAAGCCCACCGTGCTGATCTACGATCCCTCCGTCCCCAAGCACGAGGCCATCATTCTGGATTTGGAAACCGAACCAGACCTCACCATCATCAAAAGCATCCGCCCTGGCCTGCTGCCTGCTCCCGTTTTCGCCTATCTGAATCCACGCAAGCGGATGACTTACTACTGCGATGCCCTGCCGGGCAATCCGCCCCCGAACTGATCATCCACCTCCGCATCCGAATCGCACCCAGAGCCAGCGGCAATGCCCCGGGCCAGCCAGCGGCGTGCAACTGGCGCCAGGGCCGCAGGCAGCCAGCGCAAATAATGCTGAGGATGCTGCAGCAGGCCGCAGCGATAGACTTCCCCGGCGGTCTGCCACTCAAGCGCGGGACACGATCCGGTGCGCGCACCGAGCCATGTATGCGCGGCCGGGCATGGCTCAGCCAGACAACACACACCACATCCGTTGCAGACCGCACCGTAAGCCGGCTTGGCCGGGGCATCGGGGTGAATATGAATGATCTGCAGGTTCATGCCATACGTGCTCAATACCGCCAATGACACAAAAAAAGGTAAGCGACGGTGATCTGCACCATCACCACCATCGCGCCGCTCGCGAACATGCCGGTCGCACCGGCCAGCAAGCGAGATGCGGCCGGAAGCATGATGCCCGCCTGCTCCAGCGCCTCAAACATCATGATGCCCCCCAGCAACAGGGCAAAGATCAAGGTCCATCGCAACAGGTAACCCGGCAGATAGACGCGACGCTCGCGATTGTGGCGATAAGCCGCAGCCTGCTCCAACAGATTGCCGCGATTCACATCCTTGAACATCCAGAACGGCCAGATATAGAGATAAAGCAGGCTGGCGAGTGATGCCTCGCCGTCTGGCTCGAGCGTGCGCGTCATCATGGAAGTCACTCCTTGCGCCGGTCTCGGCGGCGCTTTACTCCAACATGGTCCAAGCGCGGCAAATTTGCATAACCGTCTGGCGGAAAGACCTTTTTTGCCTTCAGATATGCCAATGTCACCCCGGTTGCTGATACCATGCGCGGCTTTGAAAAACTACTCAGACCGCGCTGCATCATGCCCGCTCGCACACCGCTGCAAACTGCTTCCCTGCTCCTGATCACCCTGCTTGCGCCGACGCTGGTCCAGGCTGCCGACAAACCCGCCGAGAACGAGGGCAGCCTCCAGTTCACCGGGGATACCGCGCGTGCCTCCATCGGCATTCGCAAGGGTGGCGACTTTCAGGGTGAACTACTGGGCGTGCTGAGTGAAGATGCCCGCTCGGCCTGGCTGGGCCAGATCTGGTTAGGTGGCTCGGCCGGCGGGGTGCAGCTGGACTACCACGTGCTGGGCGACGGCGCCGTCGAGAAGTATTTTGTTGCCCTCGACCAGAATCGCCAGCGCGACCACAAGCTCAGCGCCGGCTATGGCCGGGAATATGCGAACTGGTTCGGCAATGCCTACTTGAGCCATGGACTCACGGGCAAGCGGCTGGTCGGCGAGCAGACCACGCAGGTGCAGACGCAGACCAGCGGTAATGACGCCGGCCGCCCGTTTGTCGATACCCTGACCGTGAGCACGTTATCGCGCACCTTTGAAAAGGCTTACGACTTGGGCGTGGGCTTGCGCCTTGGGCGCTATTTCGATGAAACGTCCGTGCGCCTGACGGGCGGCTTGGATCATGAGTGGGGCAAGGCCGGTGCCCGGCAAACCAGCGTATCTGCACTGCTGGAAAAATTCTTCGTCGGCACACCTCATAGTCTCGCGCTGGATCTCGAACACTATCGCAAGCAAGGCTCAGCCGAGGTGCGCCGTAACGACAGCCGCTTTGTCCTGAGCTACCGCTATAACTTCGGCAAGCCGAACAGCCAGCACGAGCGTAGCTATCGCATCACGGCAGAGCAAAGCGCGGGAACACCGCCAACCGTGATTCCCGAGCGCACCGAGCGCAAGCTGGTGAAGACCACAGCGAGCATGAATGCCGATGCGTTCTTCGATTTCAGCAGCAGCAAGCTGACGCCACTGGCGCGTACCGAGCTGGACCGCATCAGTGATGTGCTCAAGCAGAATCCGCGGGAAGGCAATATCCGTATCGTTGGCCACACCTGCGATATCGGTGGCCACGCCATCAATGACAAGCTATCGCTCAAGCGCGCTCAGGCGGTGCTGGACTACCTGATCAGCAAGGGTGGCTTGAGCGCTGATGCCGCCGTCGTGGAAGGCAAAGGCAAGCGCGAGCCGCGTTTCGGCGCCACGGAAGAAGGTCGTGCCAAGAACCGCCGCGTGGAACTCGAATTCATCACCGTGACCGAGAAGGAAGAGCTGGTCACGATTGCTGCACAAACCACACCGGGCACCCCGGCCACGGTGAGCTATCGCCGCGAACTGATCGAGCAAGAGCCTGCATGGATGCGTGCAGCGCTGAGGAATCCCAGCACGCACAAGCGCGCTGTGGATGTTTACCGCACGGTCGAACAGACGCAATCGACTTCCACCACGCGCCAGTGGCTGAACCGTGCGCCCAGCGCGGGTAACGACAGCTTCCAGGCAGTCGCCGGCGTCGCCACCCTGCTGGCGCTGACCAGCAACGATAACGATCCCGATACGGACGATGGCATTACCCTGCTGTCGGTCGGCGCTGCCAACCATGGGCAGCTCACCATCGTCGGTAATCAGGTCCGTTATCTGGCCCCGGCTGATTTCACCGGCGAGGACAGCTTCAGCTACCAGATCCAGGACAAACAGGGTGCCAAGGCAGAGGCCCGTGTCACGGTAACCGTCAGCCGCCCCAATGTGGCCCCCGTTGCCGCAGATGATACTTACACGGTCGCAGCAGGTAGCAGCAGCTTGCTGGCCGTCACCAGCAATGACACTGATGCCGATGCCGGCGATGTGATCTCGATTGCTTCGCTTGGCACGCCGGCGCATGGCCAGGTCACCATCGAGGGTAACCAGATTCGCTATGTTGCGCCGGTCGGTTATGCCGGCGCAGACAGCTTTAGCTACAAGATCAAGGATGCCCAAGGAGCCATCTCCGAAGCGCAGGTCAGCATCGCGGTGATTTCACCTAATCGCGCACCTACTGCCGTGGATGATCGCTTCTGGGTCAGTGGCTCCGTACCCAGCACGGTGGATGTGTTGCGCAATGACAGTGATCCGGATGGCGACACCCTTACCATCATCAGTGTCACCCAGCCGCAGAACGGCAATGGTACGGTCAGCATCGAAGGGAACAAGGTGGTGTTCAAGCCATTCAATCTGTTTCTTTATGATTACTTCACCTACACCGTCAGCGATGGCCGCGGTGGTGTCGCCACCGCGAACGTAACGCTGATCGACCCCTGACATACCATGCGGCGATAGCTGCACGGCCGGTCAACACAGGCCGTGCAGCCCTTGATGCCTCTCTTCTTGCCCGCACCCGGACAAAACAGGGGTATGCAACGGTATCGGGGCGCTCGGGTACAATCGATGCATTACCCTAATGCCCGTTCAGGATATCGCCGTGAGCAAATCACCCAACCGGGACACGACAACGGCCGACCAGCCCGTCTCCTTCCGGATTCGCAGCCGTATTCAGCAAGCACAGCGGCGTTTTCACGCCAATGACAACATCGCAGAGTTCATCGAGCCCGGTGAGCTGGACGAATTGCTGAATGAAGTCGAAGGCAAGCTCAAGGGCGTGCTGGACAGTCTGGTGATCGATACGGAAAGCGATCACAACACCCAGGACACAGCGCGCCGTGTAGCCAAGATGTATATCAAGGAGGTTTTCCAGGGTCGCTACGTGCCTGAACCGGCCGTCACCGAATTCCCCAATGTCGAGCACCTCAATGAACTGATGATCGTTGGGCCGATCACGGTACGCAGCGCCTGCTCACACCATTTTTGCCCCATCATCGGCAAGCTGTGGATCGGCATCATGCCGAACCAGCACTCGAACCTGATCGGCCTCTCCAAATACGCTCGGCTGGCCGAGTGGATCATGACCCGCCCCCAGATCCAGGAAGAAGCTGTGATCCAGGTGGCGGATCTTCTGCAAGACAAGATGAATCCCGACGGTCTTGCCCTGGTAATGGAAGCCGATCACTTCTGCATGAACTGGCGCGGCGTGAAAGACATGAACGCCCGCATGATCAACAGCGTGATGCGCGGCGTGTTCCTCAAGGATGCCAGCCTGCGCCGCGAATTCCTGTCCCTGCTCGATAACAAGCGCTCCTGAGGAACTCCTGCCATGCTCGTTCGCCTGCTTTATGCCAGCCGCGCCGCCCAGCCTCTCAGCAGCGAGGTGGTAGATACCATCCTCTCCCAGTCACGCAAACACAATACCGATCACGGCGTCACGGGCATTCTCTGCTACAGCGGCGATATCTTCATGCAGGTACTGGAGGGTGGGCGCAAGGAAGTCTCCTCGCTCTACAACACCATCGTGCGCGATGGTCGCCATCGCAATGTGGAGCTGCTGCACTTTGAAGAGATCACCGAGCGCCGCTTCTCAGGCTGGACCATGGGTCAGGTCAACCTCGCCAAGGTCAACCCTTCCACCTTGCTAAAATACTCGGCACGTCCCGTGCTTGATCCATTCCTCGTCAGTGGTGCTGCCTCCATGGCCCTGCTTGATGAGCTGATTGCCACGGCTGCCATTGTTGGTCGCCCTCTCTGATAAGTCCTGACAACGGCTGACCGACACGGCCAGCCGAGCGGCCCCTCAAGTTTCACGTCGCCGTACCGATAAGTACTTCATCTAGGCAGGCATTTCTGCCCAGCAAGGTGCGAGTACGGCAATGTGGTCGGGCAATAAACTCATCGATAGCGGTGTTTCCATGCAGGAGCGTGTGCGACGTCACTACGCCCCGCTGGAAGTCGCCCCGGTGCAGCCCCTGCATAGTTTGCCGGCCGGAACCACACCGCAAGCAGAAACCACGGCCGCAGCTGGTTGGCAGGCCGTTTGGTCAGACGCCCTTGCTCGTACCGGCGTGCTGGCCGAAGCCGAAGCGGCAATCTACCGTCGCGAGGCAGCACTGGCACAGCGTGAGCTGGCCCTTCGGCAACGCGAGCGTGCCTTGCAGGACAAGGCGCGGGAACAGGCCGAGTCACTGCTGTGGCAACCAACCATCCGGGCGCTGAGCCGCTGACCCAGCCTCACCCCCACAAAAGCAACGCCGGACTCAAAGTCCGGCGTTCTTCATTGGATGGCCGCCGCCTCCTGCCTGCGCATCCTAAAGCTTGCGCACCAGCCAGAACAATACCGCCACAGCCAACAGCACGGGCAGCCAGATCGGGGTAAGCGCCAGGAAGACCACCCCCAGCACGCCCACCACAATCATGACCACCAGCAGCGATGCCCCGATCAGCACGAGCACAAATGCGAGCAGTGCGAACACGACGGCGACCACCGCAAAAACCGCCCCCACCACCGAACCGATCAGGTCGCCATCCCAATCTATTGCCGGCTGCGCACCATTGGACAGGCCGACTAGCAAGAGAATGGCCGTCAACACCAGCAGGAAGAACACCGTCCAGCGCCACGACGGCACCTTGCTGGCACGGCTGCTGCCGGTTTGAGGATGGATGCTGTCGATGTCGTAACGCGCGTCGAGCTGGCCTTGCATGATGATCTCCCTGAATGTCTGTCACCCCGACCAGAGCCATCGCCCTGATCCATGAGTGCAGATTAACGGGTGAGACATGCCGTCTCGACAAGCCGCCGACAGATCACCGCAAGCTCGGGATGAGATGCAGATTCTCGGTGTGGCACGCAGCCGGACCATGCCGTTACCCCGCGTCATGGCATGAAAAAAGCCACCCTGGCGGGTGGCTTTGGGAGGATACGTCAGTGAATCAGGGCTGAGGGGCGGCCTGGGTACGCACTTCCACCTTCTGCTGTTTACGCAAGGAAGCCATATACGCGGCAAAGTCCTGCTGACCGGACAGCTCGCCAAGACGACTGGCCAGATTGGCTTGCTCTGCTGCCGCCAGCGGCTGGGCCTGTGCCGCAGCGACCTTGAGCACGGTGTAGGTCTCGCCTTCCACAAACCCTGCAAAACCAGGTAGTTTGGTCTTGGGCACCGAGAACATCGCCTCAACAGCCGCCTTGCCAAAGCCTTGGGAATCCAGGCGGCTGGACTGACGCTCCGGAGACCAAGCCAATGCCGGCTGTTGGCCTGCCTGCAGGCTAGCCAGCGTCTTCTTGCCCTCCGCTTGTGCCAACTTGACGGCCTTCTCACGCTTGAGCTTCTCGGCAATCGCGGCACTGACCTCACCAATCGCCTGCATGCGGCCAGGCTCATGGGCAGTAATCCGCGCAGAAATCCAGCGACCGGGCGCGACCTCTACGGCCTCGCTATTGTGCTTCTTGTTCAGCACATCATCCGCGAATACGGCTTCGCGCAGCTTGGGATGATTCAGCAGCGGGTCGGCGCTCGCCTCACGGGTCATCCAGTCACTCTCGCGCAGGCTGATCTTGAATGCGGCAGCCGCTGGCTGGAGGCTGTCTGCCTGCTGGTAAACCAGATCGGTAAACTTGTCGACCTCTGCCTGGAAGCGCTTCTGGACCGTTTCCTGTCGTAACCGTTGTTCAATGACTGGTTTGAGTTCTTCGAGCGACTTGGTACGGCTATCGACCATCTGGAGGATATGGAAGCCAAAATCCGTCTCGACCAGGTCGCTCAGCTCATCCTTGGCGAGCTTGAAGGCCACCTCATCAAACGCCTTCACCATCACACCACGACCAAAGTAGCCCAGATCCCCGCCTTGGGCCGCAGAACCCGTATCATCCGAATGCTGCTTGGCCAGATCTGCAAAGCTCGCAGGGCTCTGCTTGATCTTGGCAAGCAATTGCGCGGCCTTCTGCTTGGCGGCGGCTTTCTCCGCTGCCGGAGCCTTGGCATCTGCCTTGATCAGGATGTGGCGCACATTACGCTCTTCAGGCGCAAGCTCAGCGCGCTTGGCATCGTAATACGCCTTGATTTCCTCAGCCGTGACGGTCACGTTCTGGGCCAGATCGTCTTGCGACAGCAGGGCGTAGCTGAGCTTGACGCGCTCAGCCAGGCGATAGTCAGCCTGATGACCATCGTAGTATTGCTTGATCTCAGCCTCGCTGACGCTGACCTTGGGCAGATACTGATCGGGCGAGAACACGAACGACTGCACGGTACGCGGCTCAGCCAGTGCCTGAATCAGACGATCATTGACCTGGCGCGACCCAAAGCTGGTATTGGCGAGTACGAAAGCAAGCTGACGCAGACGCAAGGTCTCGGCAACGCGCGCCTCGAACTGAGCCACGCTTTGCTGCTGGGCAGCGAGTGCAGTTTCATAACGTGCATGATCAAACTGGCCTTTGTCGTCCTTGAACGCAGCAATGCCCAGAATGTAATCGCGCAGCAGTGCATCACTGGCACGGACAGCCTGGCGATCACTTTCGTTGAGCAGCACCTGACGCTGGATCAGTTGCTCAACGGCTTGCGGCTTCATGGCATCGGCAACAGGACGGCCACCATTAGCCTCGGCCAGCTCACGCTCACCTAGCTTGACGCCATCGACCTTGGCCAGGAAATCATCGCCACCGGAAGCGCTATAGCCTGCCATGCCGCCACCGATCATCAGACCCAGCGCAACCAGGCCAAGGGCAACAGCAACCACACCGCGATTGTTGTGTACGAAATCAAACATCGAGACTCGACTCCCGGCCCATCGGGCAGAAGGTTGAAGGCATAGACAACAAAAAAGGGCGAACGCCTGAGCGTTCACCCTTTTGACTTGGCGGAGCGGACGGGACTCGAACCCGCGACCCCCGGCGTGACAGGCCGGTATTCTAACCAACTGAACTACCGCTCCATTCCCGCTTGGCTGGCCACCTTGTGAACAGGATAACCAACAACGGGTTTGACTGGTGGGTGGTGACGGGATCGAACCGCCGACATTCTGCGTGTAAGGCAGACGCTCTACCAACTGAGCTAACCACCCCTACCCACCCGAGCATCGTTTCCTGAAAGGGCGGGTCAGGAAAGTCGACTATTGTACGGCATCTTTCAGCGACTTGCCAGCACGGAACTTGGGTTGCTTGGCAGATTTGATCTTGATAGTGGCGCCGGTACGCGGATTGCGACCGTTGCGGGCACTGCGTTCACCTACGTAAAACGTGCCAAAGCCAACCAGGGTCACCATCTCGCCGCCTTTGAGCGCGGTCGTTACGGCAGCGATGGTTGCATCGAGGGCTTTACCGGCGGCGGCCTTGGAAATCTGGGCTTCGGCGGCGATGGCATCAATCAGTTCCGACTTATTCACTTATGTCCCCTTTCGGTTGATGGGATAGGCAATGAAGGTCAAGCACAAGGATGATCAAACGCACGGACGTTATAGCAAGGCGTTTTTTTGCGTGTCAAGCGCAAAGCCGCGCCATTGCTGGATTTCAAGGCACCCAGACCATTAGCGACACAAACTTCAGTGTTTGGTGGGTGTGGTAGTGCCAGCCGGGGCTGGTGCCGCGCCTGCTGCTGCCGTATCCGCCGCCTCGGCCTCCGGCGCACGCGGCACCGGCTGACGCTCCAGCGACAGGGTCAACACCTGGTCAATCCACTTGACTGGATGAATCTCCAGCTTCTGTTTGATGTTGTCGGGAATCTCGACCAGATCCTTGGTGTTGCCCTCGGGAATCAGCACATGCTTGATGCCGCCACGGTGGGCTGCCAGCAGTTTTTCCTTGAGGCCACCAATCGGCAGGACCTCACCACGCAGGGTGATTTCGCCCGTCATGGCGACATCGGCCCGCACCGGAATACCGGTGAGGATGGACACCATGGCCGTGGTAATGGCGATACCGGCCGAGGGGCCATCCTTGGGCGTAGCTCCCTCGGGCAAGTGAATATGGATATCGTGCTTCTGGTAGAAGTCCGGATCAATCCCGAGACTGTCGGCGCGTGAACGCACCACCGATAGCGCTGCCTGGATCGACTCCTGCATCACCTCGCCCAGCGTGCCGGTGGTAATCATCTTGCCCTTGCCGGCCAGCGACACAGCCTCGATGGTCAGCAACTCGCCGCCCACCTCGGTCCAGGCCAAGCCAGTGACTTGACCAATCTGGTTGTTCTCTTCAGCCAGACCATAGGTGAACTTACGCACGCCCAGATACTTTTCCAGATTCTTGGCGTTGACGATCACCTTCTTGTCCGAAGGCTTGAGCAGCAAGGCCTTGACGACCTTGCGGCAGATGCGCGCGACTTCGCGATCCAGGCTACGCACACCGGCTTCACGCGTGTAGTAACGGACGATGTCGCGCAGGGCCGACTCATGCACCACCAGCTCGTTTTCCTTGAGTCCGTTGGCAGTCATCTGCTTAGGCACCAGATACTTCTCGGCGATATTGACCTTCTCGTCCTCGGTGTAGCCGGCAAGGCGGATGATTTCCATCCGGTCCAGCAGCGGTGCCGGAATATTCAGCGAGTTTGCCGTGGCCACGAACATCACGTCCGAGAGGTCGTAATCGACCTCCAGATAATGGTCGTTGAACGCATGGTTCTGCGCCGGATCCAGCACCTCCAGCAGCGCCGACGATGGATCGCCACGGAAGTCCGCACCCATCTTGTCGACTTCGTCGAGCAAGAACAGCGGGTTCTTCACGCCAGCCTTGTTCATGGACTGGAGAATCTTGCCCGGCATTGAGCCGATATAGGTACGACGGTGACCGCGAATCTCGGCTTCATCACGGACGCCGCCAAGGGCCATGCGCACGAACTTGCGGTTGGTCGCGCGGGCAATGCTCTCGCCGAGGCTGGTCTTACCCACGCCGGGCGGGCCGACCAGACACAGGATCGGGGCCTTGAGCTTGTCCACACGCTGCTGCACGGCGAGATACTCGACGATGCGTTCTTTGACCTTGTCGAGGCCGTAATGGTCGCTATCGAGCACCTTGTCGGCAGCGGCCAGATCCTTGCTGATCTTGGTTTTTTTCTTCCAGGGCAGGCCGATCAGCGTGTCGATATAGTTGCGCACCACGGTGGCCTCGGCCGACATGGGCGACATCATCTTCAGCTTCTTCAGCTCGGCATCGGCCTTGGCCTTGGCATCCTTGGGCAGGCCGGCAGCCTTGATCCGCTTCTCCAGCTCATCGAGCTCCGCACCCTCTTCGACTTCGCCAAGCTCTTTCTGGATCGCCTTGACCTGCTCGTTGAGATAGTACTCGCGCTGGCTCTTCTCCATCTGCCGCTTCACACGGCCACGGATGCGCTTTTCGACCTGGAGGATGTCGATCTCGGCCTCAAGCTGCTTGAGCAGGTGCTCAAGACGCTCGTTGACCTTGAACATTTCGAGGATTTCCTGCTTTTGTTCAAGCTTGAGGGGCAGATGGGCAGCGACGGTATCGGCAAGACGACCGGCACGCTCGATGCCAGACAGCGAGGTCAGCACCTCGGGCGGAATCTTCTTGTTAAGTTTGACGAACTGATCGAACTGGGCCAGCAGCGCACGGCGCATGGCTTCGATCTCGTTGTCGTCGGTGGCATCCATGGGCACGGGGCGGGCGGTAACGGTGAAGTAACCCTCCTCCTCGCTGATGTCCTGCACCAGCGCGCGCTGGCTGCCTTCCACCAGCACCTTGACCGTGCCATCGGGCAGTTTGAGCATCTGCAGGATGGTCGCCACTGTGCCGATATCGTACATATCGGTAGCGACAGGCTCATCCTTGGCGGCATTTTTCTGGGCAAGCAGCAGAATCTGCTTGCCGGCTTCCATGGCGGCTTCAAGCGCGCGGATCGACTTGGGTCGCCCCACGAACAGCGGGATCACCATAAAGGGAAACACCACCACGTCGCGCAGCGGCAGCAGGGGCATCTCGATGGGTTTGGCGGGCAGTTCGGTATGCTGGGACATGATGGTATCCAGTACGGAGTCGATGGCTGGAAGATGGGATACAAAGCCGCTAATTCAAGGCTTGCAAGCCCATCATGACCGAATAAACCAGCGCTTCGCAACCGGCACACCAAAAAAACAAGCCACCGCTGGGGGTGGCTTGTTTTCAATCAAGGAGATACGGCTAGCGCAACTCAAGCAGCCTGTGCGCGATCCGCATCAGCGTGCACCAAGACCGGTTGGCTGGCGCTCTCGATCACCTTGTCATCAATCACCACCTTGACCACATCGCGATGGGAAGGCAGGTCGTACATGGTATCGAGCAGCGCACCTTCCAGAATAGACCGCAGGCCGCGCGCGCCGGTCTTGCGGGCCAATGCCTTGCGGGCAATCGCCGTCAGCGCCTCGGGGCGGACTTCCAGCTCAGCGCCCTCCATCTCGAACAGCTTCTGGTACTGCTTGATCAGCGCATTCTTGGGTTCGGTCAGGATAGTGATCATCGCAGCCTCATCCAGCTCATCCAGCGTCGCTACGACTGGCAGACGGCCAACGAACTCGGGAATCAGGCCGAACTTGATCAAGTCTTCCGGCTCGGTCTCGCGCAGGGTCTTGCCCACATCCTTGCCGTCGTCCTTGGAATGCACGCTGGCACCAAAGCCGATACCGCCCTTCTGCGAGCGCTGGCGGATGATGGTGGCGAGGCCATCGAATGCGCCGCCGCAAATGAACAGGATATTGGTCGTATCGACCTGGAGGAATTCCTGGTTTGGATGCTTGCGGCCACCGGCCGGCGGAATCGAGGCCACCGTGCCTTCGACCAGCTTGAGCAGCGCCTGCTGCACACCTTCGCCCGATACATCGCGGGTGATCGACGGGTTATCGGATTTACGCGAGATCTTGTCGATCTCGTCGATATAGACGATACCGCGCTGGGCCTTCTCGATATCCCAATCACACTTCTGCAGCAGCTTGGCGATGATGTTCTCCACATCCTCGCCCACATAACCGGCTTCAGTCAGGGTAGTGGCATCGGCAATCACGAAAGGCACATCGAGCAGGCGAGCCAGCGTCTGTGCCAGCAGCGTCTTGCCCGAGCCTGTCGGGCCGATCAGCAGGATATTGGACTTGGCCAGCTCAACCTCGCCCTTGGCGGCGGGATTGTTGAGACGCTTGTAATGGTTGTATACCGCGACAGCCAGCGATTTCTTGGCCTTGTCCTGGCCGATCACATAGTTGTCTAGCGAACCCCGGATTTCGGCGGGCGATGGCAGCTTGCCTGCCGAACCGGCCTTGCCGCCCGCCAGCGCCGTCGCACCGCCACTTTGCAGCTCTTCGCGGATGATGTCGTTGCACAGCTCAATACATTCGTCGCAGATGAAAACCTGCGGCCCGGCGATCAGCTTGCGAACCTCATGCTGACTCTTTCCGCAGAAAGAACAGTAGAGGAGTTTTTCCTTGTCGGTCATGGCTACCTCGCCATTGAAGACAGCACGGCCAGACCAACCGTGTGCCACAGAAAATCAGTGGGCCGACATCAGGCCGGCCCGTATTACCCAGCGATCAGCCCAGCGCAGCGCGCGAGGTGATGACCTGGTCCACGAGGCCGTAGGCTTGCGCCTCGGTGGCCGTCATGAAATTGTCGCGGTCGCTATCGCGGGAAATCTCTTCCAGCGAGCGACCAGTGTGCTGAGCCATCAGCGTATTGAGCCGCTCGCGCAGGCTCAGAATGTACTTGGCGTGGATTTCGATATCGGTGGCCTGCCCCTGGAAACCACCCAGCGGCTGGTGAATCATCACCGTGGAATTCGGTAGCGCAAAGCGCTTGCCCTTGGCACCGGCCTGGAGCAGGAAGGCACCCATGCTGGCAGCCATGCCCACGCACAGGGTCGAGACGTCGGGCTTGATGAACTGCATGGTGTCGTAGATCGACATGCCCGCCGAGATCGAACCACCGGGGCTGTTGATGTAGAGGAAGATATCCTTTTCAGGGTTCTCCGACTCCAGGAACAACATCTGCGCAACGACCAGATTGGCGGTGGCATCATTGACCGGGCCGACGAGGAAAATCACCCGCTCCTTGAGCAGGCGCGAGTAGATGTCGTAAGCGCGCTCGCCGCGACCACTCTGCTCGATCACCATGGGCACATAGCCCAGTGCCTGCGGTTCGGTTTGGGTATTGCGCCAGTCGGCGGGATTCCAGTTGCTCATGATGTCCTTTGGCTGAGATGTCAGCAGCGGCTAGTCATTGGGGCGGGCCACGAAGGCCTGCCTGAACGGGACCGGGAATGAAAAAGGCCCGGCCGACCCATACCTGTACAAGGTGAGGCGGACGGGCCCGATTTCAAGCCGGGACTCAGGCGCGCTGGCCCATCAGCTCATCAAAATTCAGTTCCTTGTCCACCGTCTTGGCCTTGGCATAGACAAACTCGACGACATTGTCTTCCAGTGCCAGCGACTCAGGGCCTTCGAGGCGGTCAGGGCTGGAATAGTACCACTTGACCACTTCTTCGGGATGCTCGTAGCTCTCGGCGAACTCGTCAACAATGGTCTTGATCTGTTCGGGCTTGGCTTGCAGATTATTGGCACGTACGACTTCGGCCAAAATCAGGCCGAGTGCCACACGCTGCTTGGCCTGCGCTTCGAACAGCTCGGCCGGGAAAGGCATTTCCTTGGGGTCGAAACCGCGCTGTTGCATTTCCTGGCGCGCGTTTTCGATCAGGCGGCCGATTTCCTGACCGACCAGAGACTTCGGCAGCTCCAGCGGCGTGGCGGCGATCAGTGCCTGCATCACGCTTTCCTTGGCGCGTGCGGCCAGACGGCGCTTCACTTCACGCTCGACGTTCTTGCGCACTTCAGCGCGCAGGGCGTCCACGTCGCCGCTTTCCACACCCAGCAGCTTGGCGAATTCGGCGTCCAGTGCCGGCAGTTGGGCGCCAGCCACATTCTTGACGCTGACTTCAAACTGGGCGGTCTTGCCAGCCACGTCAGCACCCTGATAATCCGCCGGGAAAGCCAGATCAAAGGTCTTGCTCTCGCCTTCCTTCATGCCCAGCACGGCATTGTCGAACTCGGGCAGCATCTGGCCTTCACCGACCAGGAAAGCATAGTTGTCGGCAGAACCGCCGGCAAAGGCTACGCCATCAATCGTGCCTTTGAAATCGACGATCACGCGGTCACCCTTTTCGGCGGCGCGCTCAACGCGGTCAAAGCGGGTGCGCTGCTTGCGCAGGATCTCCAGCGTCTTGTCGACTTCTGCATCGGTCACGGTCAATACAGGGCGCTCGACTTCAACGCCGCTGAGGTCACCCACCACGACTTCGGGGTACACCTCGAAGGTGGCGCTGAACTCAAAGGCGTCACCTTGGGCAGGTTTGCCTTCGAAGCGCGGATAACCTGCCACGCGCAGCTTGTTGTCTTCTACGGCGCGGGAGAATGCCGTCTGCACTTGTTCGTTGAGGGCCTCTTCACGCGCTTGCATGCCATAGTTGGCAGCCACGATCTTCATCGGCGCCTTGCCGGGGCGGAAGCCCTGGATGCGGGCGGTACGAGCCACGCGCTTGAGGCGTGCATCGACAGCAAGCTCGATATCAGCCGACGGGATCGAGAAGTCGAGGCGGCGCTCCAGTTGGCCCAGCGTTTCCAGTTGTGCTTGCATGGTCAATCTATCCTGTATTGCAACGAAGCTTGAACGCCGGCCACGGCCAGCGCGATCACGTTAATTTTAAAATTCTGGTGCGAGCGAAGAGACTCGAACTCTTACACCTTGCGGCGCTGGAACCTAAATCCAGTGCGTCTACCAATTCCGCCACGCTCGCCTTGCCCTACCCGCTCCGACCCACAAGGTGACATGAGACGCGTAAAGAATCGCCGATTATAGGCGAGAGCCTTCCAAAAAAACAAACCCATCCAGCAACTTGGATCAAGCACCGTCGTGACCCGTCCACAGCCCGGCTCACGGGGGCGCTGTGTATCCCGCACAGAGACTGGCACGGGCCGGATCGCACTGTCATACTGGCGCCCGTTTACCAAGACCGAGTGTGCCCCAGTCACCGTGACCGTCCTGCGCCTGCTGTTCACCGAAGCCGACCTGCCCGCCACCACCGAGACGGTGGTCAGCTGGTTCCAGTTCAATGGCAGTCGCTGGCAACGCGGCCGCAGCACGATTGCCGCGCTGCCCGCCGGCGATCGCCTGGAGGTGTTGCTGCCTCCCGCGCGCGTCCTGCGCACCGAGGTGACGTTGCCCAAGGGCGCGGCCCGGCAGGTGCGCAAGCTCCTGCCGCATGCCTTGGACCAGATGCTGCTCAGTGATGCCGATACCCTGCACCTGGCGCACCAGACCGAAGGGGAATCTTGCCGCGTAGCTGCCGTGGATAAAACACTGCTGGCCGAATTGCTCGGCACGCTCGCTAGCGTAGGCCGCCGCCCCCAGCATGTCTGGGCCGCCGACGCCCTCATCGGTAACGATGGCAGCACCCTGCTCTGGCTCGGCAATGGCTGGGCACGCCGTCGCGGCGCGCTGGCCGAATGGTTCGATGCCGATACGCCCGCATCCCCCCCGGCGCTACTGGCCAGCACCCCCAGCGATGATCCACTCACCCTGTATCTCGACCCCGACAGTCCGAGCCGCCCTGCAGCCGAGTTCTGGACCACACAGCTTGGTCGCCCGGTCGAAATCGCCAATGCCGATCCCATGATCGCTCCCGCAGCACCCGATGCGATCGATCTGCTGCAAGGCGAGTTGGCCGCCGGCCCGCAACTCGATCTGGACTGGTCGCGTTTGCGACCCACCGGACTGCTGATTGTCGCCGCACTCGCGCTGCTGCTACTGAGCTGGGGTAGCGAGTGGTGGCGTGGACGCAGCGAGGAGCGTGCCTTGCAAGCCCAGATGCGCGATGCCTTCACCCGGGCCTTCCCCGGCACTCCCTTGATCGACCCGCAGTTACAACTCGAATCGATGCGCAAGTCGCCTACACCGTCCAATGCGGCGAATGGCACGCTGGGCCCCTTGCTGGAATTGGCCGCCCTGCTGCGCAGTGCGCCTTATCCGCTGGAAAGCCTGGATTACCGGGGAAATACGCTAGAAGCGGTATTCCGCGCCAAGCCTGAGCAACTGAGCGAACTGGCACAGCAGCTTGCCAGCCGTGGCCAACCCGGCCTGCGCCCTGAGGGCGCAGACCGCACCGTGATTACCGTGACGCTCAAACCATGATCTC
The DNA here is from genome assembly GCF_027257935.1 of Chitinimonas sp. BJYL2. NCBI lineage: Bacteria > Pseudomonadati > Pseudomonadota > Betaproteobacteria > Neisseriales > Chitinibacteraceae > Chitinimonas > Chitinimonas sp. BJYL2. Next base: position 822,485 of record NZ_JANZKW010000002.1, read on the forward strand.
GTCCCTGCCCCAACCACTGGCCGATCTCCATGCACGCTGCCTGCAGTTCTGGCGCGCGCGCAACGGTCGCGAACGCCTTGTGCTGAGCGTGGGCGGTGCCTTGCTGGCATTGCTCATGCTTGACCTCGCCGTGATCGAACCTCTGGTGCGCGAGCGGGCACGCCTCGAGCGCAGCTTGCCCGCCTTGCGCATGGATGCCGCCAACTTCGCACGCGACATTGCCGCCATAAAGGGACAAACCGGCGGCGGCACCGCCGACCTCGCGCAAATCGCTGGGTCGATGGGCTTGAACGCGCCAGCGGTAAAGATTGACAGTACACCCAGACAAGCTCGCCTGCAGGCCGGCAATGTGGCGTGGGTCACGCTGACCGAACTGATCGCCCAAGCCCAGGCGCAAGGTTGGCAGCTGCAGCGTCTCTCCGCCAAGCTGGCCGACGACAACAAGGTCAACGCCGAGCTGGAGTGGACGCGATGAGACGTCTGAGCTGGCGCTGGTGGCTGGGTTTGGCTTTCTTGCTGGTGGGCTTCGCGCTGGTACGCCTGCCTGCGGGCATGCTCGCCATGGTGGTCAGCAGTCAGACCGAGGGGCAACTCACTCTGGTCAATGCGGCTGGGTCCCTCTGGCACGGCAGCGCCCAGCCTGTCATCAAAGGACAGGCGCTGGCTGACCGCCTCAGCTGGTCCTGGCAACCCAAGGCCTTGTTACGCGGGCAGCTGGTCTACCTGGTGCGTCTGGGGACAGGCCAGGGCATGCTGACACTGGGCTGGCGACGGCTTGCACTCCAGGATGCCCATCTTGGCATTGCCGCCTCCCCCGTGTTCCAGCTGGACCAACGCTTGGCAGGGTTTGGTCTGGGCGGACAGCTCTGGCTCAACACCACAGCATTTGAATGGCAGGCCGGCCAGCCCAATGGCAGCCTGCAGATCGAGTGGCGTGACGCCGCATCCAGTCTCACGCCCAACTTGCAAGCACTGGGCAGCTATCAACTGGCCCTGGTCCCGGCCGGCAAGGCTTGGCAATTGAGTCTGGGCACTACCGCCGGCAGGCTGCTGCTGAATGGTCAGGGAAGCTGGCAACCTGCAGAAGGACTGACAGCCGAAGTGGGATTGCGCGCGGCGCCAGGCGCAGAGGCGGCATTAGCGCCATTTCTGTCCCAAGTCGGCCAAGGCGAACCGGGAACCGAACGGCGCCTGCGTTTCAACTTTCGCTAGCTCGCATCGGCGGCTTCAAATGACTGGCGCAAGGCATTGATATCGATAGCCCGCGCACCCGGATCCAGCATCTGGTAATTCTGCCCGGTCAGCCATTTGCGGCCAAAGTAAACGTAGTCCGTCGACTTGATCAGTTCAAACGCCTCGTTTTCCTTGCCCGATACGCCACCACGCTCATGCAGGCAAATGGCCTGCGGTACCATGTAAAGCTGCCAGCCGCGGGTACGTGCGGTAAAGCAGATATCCGCATCCGAAAACAGCAAGCGCATATTGGCGTCCATCACACCCGTATCGATCAGCGTCTCCCGACGGATCAGCATGGCCGCGCCGTTTACCCACGGGGTCGCGGTGGGCACTAGCCCGCCTGTATAGGTGCCACCAATGTGACGCCCTGCCGGGAACGCCTCCAGCGAACCTGCCCAACGGATACGCGCGGGGTCATCTGCGTCCAGCTGGAGCGGGCCGACGATGCCCGCATGGGGATTGGCCTCCATAAACAGCAACATCTGCTCGATGGCGTCCGGGTTCAGATAGCAATCCTGATTCAGCGGCAAAAAGAAGCGGAACGGCTGCCCAATGCCAAGTCCATGGCGCAAACCCTGATTAATGGCCGCGGTGTAATAGATATTGTCTTCGGAGTTGTCCTTGATGAAGACGGCGAGACGGTGCGCCACCGTCTGCTGCTTCAGGCATTCGATGCAACGATCCAGTTGTCGCTGGTTGCGGAAGGCCGGGATGATGACGAGTACGTCTTGAATCGGGTTGGTCATGGTGTCGCGCGAGGCTGCAAGAGGATTGGGGGAATGGTCGCAGCATCATAGCGTCAGGCCCTAGCAGCCTGCCATGCCAAGCCCACCCGCATGATGCGCTGGGTGTCCAAGACATAGGCAGGTAAAATGCCTGTTTTGGCTCACTGGCTCCCCGCTCACCATGACCGTTCGCACCCGCTTCGCCCCCTCCCCCACCGGCCTGCTGCATATCGGTGGCGTCCGTACCGCCCTGTTCTCCTGGGCTTTTGCCCGCAAGCGTCAGGGCGTTTTCGTGCTGCGGATCGAGGACACGGATCTGGAGCGCTCAACCCCGGAGTCGGTCAAAGCCATTCTGGACGGCATGCAGTGGGTAGGTCTGGCACATGATGAAGGCCCGTTCTATCAAATGCAGCGCATGGATCGTTACAAGGTCGTGGTGCAGCAACTGCTGGATGAAGGCAAGGCCTACCACTGCTATTGCAGCCGCGAAGAACTGGACCAGATGCGTGCCGAGGCCGAGGCGCGCGGTGAGAAGCCCCGTTACGACCGCCGCTGGCGACCGGAGCGCGGCAAGACCCTGCCGGATATCCCGGCCGGGGTACAGCCAGTGGTACGTTTCCGCAATCCGCTGGATGGCGTGGTTGCCTGGGATGATGCCGTCAAGGGTCGCATCGAGATCAGTAACGAGGAGCTCGACGATCTGATCATTGCCCGTCCGGACGGCACGCCCACCTACAACTTCTGTGTCGTGGTCGACGACAGTGATATGGCCATCACCCATGTGATCCGTGGCGATGATCACGTCAACAACACGCCAAGGCAGATCAACATCCTCAAGGCACTGGGTGCCACCCTGCCGGTTTACGCGCATTTGCCGATGATCCTCAACGCCGATGGCCAGAAGATGAGCAAGCGCCGCGATGCCGTCAGCGTCGTCGATTACAGCGAGCAGGGCATCCTGCCTGAGGCGCTGCTGAACTACCTGGCGCGACTCGGCTGGGGGCATGGCGATGCCGAATTCTTTACCCTGGACCAGTTTGTTGCCTGGTTTGAACTGGAAAATGTCAGCCCCAGCCCCTCGAGGTTTGATCGCGACAAAATGTTGTGGATCAACCAGCAGCACATGAAGCTGGCCGACAATGCACGGCTGGCCACGCTCACACGTCCTTTCCTTGAAAAGCTCGGTTGCGATCTGAACCAAGGCCCGGCGCTGGTTGATGTGATCGCACTCCTCAAGGAGCGCGTCACCAATCTGGTGGATCTGGCCGCTCAGGGCACCTATTTCTATCGCCACGATCCCGCACCAGCCGACATGGCCGCCCAGCATCTGGGCGATGAGAGCCGTGCACGGCTGGCGCGCTTTGCTGCCGTCCTGGAAAGCTCCGAATGGACCACTGAAGCCATCGGCGCGGCGATCAAGGCCTTTGTGGTCAGCGAAGGGGTGAAGATGCCGATGGTGGGCATGCCGGTACGCGCCGCGGTTTGCGGCACCACCCAGACCCCCTCGGTGGACCAGGTGCTGGCCTTGCTGGGTAAGGCCGAAGTGCTCAAGCGACTGGCTGCGGCCACTCTCTGACACTCGTGATCCTGCCGGTGGGACAGCCTCGGCAGTCAAACAACCAAAAAGCCACGCTGACAGCGTGGCCTTTTGGTTGGCAAAAACAATGGCCTAGGTCTTGGCCTGCCAAGCCTCCACGCGGTTTCTGCCACCATGCTTGGCCCGATACAGCGCCTCATCTGCCCGCGCAATCAGCTGGGTCACATCCAGCCCGGCCTCCCATTCAGCGACCCCGAAACTGGCGGTCAACATGAACTCGACACTCGGCGTAACCACCGTGAGGCTGGCGATACGGGTGCGTACTCGTTCGGCAACGGTCAGGGCCTCGGCTTCGCCTGCACCGGGCAGCAGGGCTACGAACTCCTCGCCGCCGAATCGGGCAAGCGTGTCGATTTCACGTAGCTCCTCAGACACCGCCTTGGCTACCACCCGGAGTGCTTCATCGCCGGCTTCGTGACCATATTCGTCATTGACGCGCTTGAAGTGATCAATGTCGATGATCAGCACGGACAGGTGGCGCAGATCGCGGGATAAGCGTTGCCACTCCACCGCAGCTCGCTCATGGAATGCACGCCGGTTGTAGAGCCGGGTCAAGCTGTCGCGGGCAGCCAGTTCTTCCAGCTGTTCAACCAGTTTCTGCCGCTCCTCCAGCACCAGCAACATATGCCGGTTGGCCGCATCCAGCGACTCGGTCCGGTCGCTGACCTGCTGCTCCAGCGAGGCATTCAGGCTGGCCAGCTTGGCTTCCTCGGCCTTGAGGGCACCAACCAGATGCTGTAACGAACTCGACAGCCCCAGCACCTCACGGAATCCCGAGCTCACGGGGATCAGTGCCTCGACGCCACCAGCGCGCAAGCGATCAGCCGCCACACTCAGATCGGTGATGGGGCGGGTAATGCGTTTGGCAAGCCAGCGTCCGAACAGGGCAAACACGGCGGCGAGGCCGACACCGATCATCAACACCAGCCATTGCAGTGCGCGCACCGGGGAATAAGCAGCCTCCACCGACTGACGCACCAGCACGCTCCAGCCCAATGCACCGTACTCGGATTCACCGCGCATGCGAATCAATGCGGTCAGGTATCGCTTGCCATCCGCCCACTGCATCACTTCGCCTATCGGCACGTCGGCTTTCCCGAGCTGCGCGGGCAAGCCCGCTTCTTGCATGCCTTGGGGCGCGAGCAGGACACCGTGATCACGATTGAGCAAGAAGGCCTCTACACCCATTTCCCGGCTTGCCGTGGAGAACACCAGCTGCTCCACGGAACGGGCCCACTCCCAAGAGAGATGCACACCGAGCACCCCACGACGCTGGCCATCCAGGCCATAGACAGGTGTGGCCAGATCCACGAATCGCAGCGGCTCACCACTGGACGGCGCAGGCAGCAGCTTGGCCAGCAGCTTGGCTTCATGCACATCGCCCACGAAGCTGCCGCGCAAGCCTTCCGCAAACCAGGGGCGCGCCTTGACATTCACGCCCTCGAGCAAGCCATCAGCGGCGAACAGCACCTTGCCATCGGTATCGGCCACGCCGATCCAGGCGATCTCGGGATCGCTGTCACGCAGCTTTTCGAGTAACTCGCGGTTGTCGGCTTGCGGCGTTGCGGGGTCGCTGATCTGACGCAAGGCACTCAGCAACTCCACGGTGCGCAGGCGCTGTGCCAGGCCCGAATTGAGCTGGTTAGCCATCTGCATGGCCTGATCACCCAGTATCAGGCCGGCGTTCTGGCGTGCCAGATCCGTTGCCAGCGTACCCAGCACCAGCGACAGCAGCGCCGCCATCAGTACGGATACCGCAGAAAACGCGAGGGTCAGGCCAGTGCGCAGTGACAGGTTTATTGCCAATGGGGGCCTCTCATGAAGAATGAACGAAACCGAGCGGCCGGCCAGGCTCAATGGCCATCCGCATCGACCAACGCCATCATCTCACTAGCAGGTGGTAACCAGAATATAAACGCTACGCCGCGATCTGCACGGGACTCGACCGCAATCCCGCCGTGATGACGGTGCATGACCCGCTGCGCCATAGCCAGGCCCGCTCCCTTGGCGGGCGGGTCGATGCCGCTCTGGCCATTGTCTGCCGGCGAGAACCATTGGGTCAGTGCGGCGGTATCCACCTCCAGACCCAGGCCCAACAACACGATCTCCCTGCGACCTGCTTGCTGACGCTCGAACAGTTCAATGCGCAACGGCACACCGGGCACGGCCATCCGCCAGATCGCCCGGAGCAAGGCATCGATCAGGATGCGCATCAACCCGGCATCGGCATGAATGATCAGGTGCGGCGTGATCTCGGTCTGCAGCGCGGGCCGGGGAGCCTCTTCGTTGAGTTCGCGGATGGCCTCGCTGGCCAGATGGTCCAGGTCGACCTTGCCGACATTCAGCGGCCGCAAGGAAATACGTGACAAGCTGACCAGATCATCCAGCAGTCTTCCCATGCGCTCGGCTGCCAGCAAGGTGCGCTCAAGGTAATCCTGCCCTGTCGGGTCCAGTCGCTCTGCGTAGTCTTCGCGCAGTATCTGGCCAAAACCCTGAACTGCCCGCAAGGGCGCGTTGAGATCGTGCGATACGGCAAAATTGAAGGCCTCCAGCTCACGCATCGTCCGTTTCACGTACTCGGTGCGTGCGGCAACGCGGGCTTCGAGTTCGGCGTTGAGACGAGCCAGTTCAGCTTCATGGTGCAGTCTGTCCATCTCGGCTCCCACCCTGCCGGAAAACAAGGCCAGCATGCGCTCAAGCAGGACAGTATCTTCAGGCGACTTGTCGTCGAGTACGGCGAGTAGCCCCAGCAAGACACCATCAGCCCCGCGCAAGGGTGTGAGGTGGTGGTAACGGACATCCAGACCCGGAATGGGCGACGACGCAATCGTCGTATCGGGGGATCCGGGTTTGCGCTGCGTTGGCGGCAAGATGTGCTCAAACACAGTCCCGGCCAGCGCGGTGGCCACCGGCTCGGCCGCCTGGCCATCCAGACTGATGGCAAGCGTCCGCGCGTGGGTGGGCCTTGCCGGCGGGAACACCTCGGCCACCATGACGCAGCGAGCAGGCAAGGCGCGGCACAGACTCTCCGCCAGCGCCTGGAGATAAGCGAGACCCACCACACTGGCGGTGTCCGTCTGGACCTCCTCAACCAGCAGATTGAAGCGGTAGCGCTCGCTGATATCCTGATTGATCCCCGCCATGCGCAGGGGTTTGCCACGGGCATCACGCTCCACCCAGGCCGCCCCATGCACATAGCGCCAGCCACCTTGGCGGCGGCGTACCCGGAAGACGGTATCGTAAGGACGCACGCCGGTAATGGCTGCCGTGACCTCTTCTGCGACCTTGCCGAGATCATCGGGATGCAGCATGGCCAACCAGTCGCTGGCGCGCAGTGCGGTGCCGGGTTCCAGATCGTGGAGCAGGAATTCGGCGTCGTTCCAGATCAGCCGGTTGGTATCCAGCTCCCAGACAAACACGCCGATTTCCGCCGAGGCCACGGCTTGCAGCAGGGCATCGACAAGCTGACCGGGGTGATCAAGCTGCTCCGCATGGCGTATCTGGAGCTGATAGAAGTCGGGCTGGCTCATGGCAGATCGGCAAGTAAGCAACACAGGCAGGCCGGATAGCCTGCCCTTGGATTCCTCCCACCAGTCTAGAGCGTGTTACCCGGCTTGGCACGATGACATCGCCAATCGGCGCAGATCAGGTCTGCCGGAGCGGCTCGACCGACAGCCACATCTCGCCGCGATACCAGGCACCAGGTGCCAATGTCACCGCCGCGCTGCCCACATTGCCGCGCTCGACACACAGATAGCCAGGCCAGCTGGTGCCAATATCGGGAATCTGTTCGCCGCCCTTGCCGGGGTTCCAGATCACGGCACTGGGCATATTGCGGGTCTCGATCAGGATGGTGTGCGTCGGCGTCTTCAGGCTGAGTCGCGGTTCGGCCTGGTCGAACAACGCATCGATGGGTCGATCGGTCCTCACCGCACCCGACTGCACCTGGTCGGCATGACCGACTTCGCGGCGCAGGTGGCCATCCAGCCCCGTCACCTCGCATGCCCGGCAATCCCCCACCGGAAAATAGGTATGCAGGGCATGGGTGAAGGTAAGCGGATGATCATCGCGGTTACCTACCTCGAACACAAACCGCAGGGCCTGATCCAGTTCGATGCGCAGCCTTGCCAAAAAGGCATGGGGCCACAGCGCTCTGCCCGCCTCATCGTCTTGCAGCGTGAATACCGCATGGCTGGCAGACTGTTCGATCAGATCCCAGTGCCGATTGCGCGCAAAGCCGTGTGAGGGCAAGCCATCGGGATGCTTGCCGAACCAGGGAAAACACAGCGGCACCCCACCCCGTATCACCTGGTCCGTTTCGGGCCGCGCAAATGGCGACAACCAGAGCAACGGCACGCCGTCGATCACGGCATCCAGCGCCTGGGCGCCATGACGGGTGAGGGTGGCGTGGCCGTGCGGCGAGGTCAGGCGGACAGAATCCATGAGCGGGCCACTTCGGATTGGATGAAATGAACCCGATTCTCGCATGCTTGCCGGCCGTAATCCCGCGCCCGGGATTACAAGCCAGATAGAGACCAGTTGGCCCGCCTTGACGACACCAGGCAACGACTTGCGTTTCCTGTGACGCCATCAGAGACTGGCGTCGCCCATCCATCGCCGCCCTTAGCGACTGCCCGACTGAGGCCCTTGACACCCCGGCGGCTACGCACCGCAAACGGTGCCTTCCTCATGGCATCCATAACTGCCTTTGATGCTTGTACAAGCCCTAGTGAAACCCACCATGAATACGCGCTCGCTCTACATCTACCCTTGGGATATTGCCGGTCGGGACCTCAGTGCCCTCACTAGCGAAGTAAACGCACTGGGCATCAACACCCTGACACTCGCCACGGCCTACCATGCTGGCAAGTTCATCCGCCCGCCACGCGCAGGCCAGGTGGGTGGCCGCGTCGTGTTCCCCGAAGATGGTGCGCTGTATTTCGAGCCTCAGACCAGACGGTATGGCGCCATCGCCGCACACCCGCACAGCGACCCGGCGCTGCGCCGTGTGGCGTACGAACTGGCAGAGCGCGGCGAGCTGGGCCTTTCCGCCTGGACAGTGATGTTCCACAACAGCCGCCTGGGTACTGAGCACCCCGAGTTCGTGACCCGCAATGCTTGGGGCGATGGCTATGTCTATGCGCTTTGCCCGATGCACCCGGCCGTGTACGACTACGGCCTGACCCTCGCGACCGATATCGCCAGTGCCCTGCCCTGGCAAAGCCTCTCGCTCGAAAGCCCCGGCTGGGCGCCGTTCGGTCACGGCTATCACCACGAAGTCGCGCAGGTTCGCAGCAATGTGTGGATGGATACGATGCTGGGCCTATGCTTTTGCAGCGCCTGCCAGAGCGCTGCCAAGACGCAGGGCATCGATGCCCGGGCACTGGCAGCGCGCGTACGCCAGCGGGTCGATGGCTATCTCTCGGCCCATGTGGATGCCGCGCCCGATCAGGCCGGTGCCTGGCTCGCGGCCGATTTGTACGAGGATGCCGATCTGGCCGCCTATCTGCGCATGAGGCAGGCGCACGTAACCCGGCTCGTCGCCACCATCCGCGCCAACGTGGCCAGCAATATCAAGTTGTATGTAATCCCCACGACCCAGCGGCCCACGGCACAGACATGGCTAGAAGGCAGTGATCTGGCTGCCTTGGCGCAGGTGTGCGATGGCGTGGAAGTACCGTTCTATGAACCCAATGCCGAGCGCGTGATCGCCGACGGTGTGGACACGATCCGCCGCGTTGGTGACGTGAAGAAGGTACGCGCGATCCTGCGCCCCGGCGTGCCCGATCTGGGGGATGGTAGCCAGATCGGCGCCGCGCAAGCCGGCTTGCAGCGGCTGGGCGTGCAGGATTTTGGCTATTACAACTACGGCATGCTGCGGCCCACGGCACTGGCGGCGATCAAGTCACTGGCCTGAGCGTAGACAGGTAGGGTGCAATAAGGCCAAAGGCCGAATTGCACCAATACCGGAGATCGTGGTGGCGCAATGCGCTGCGCTTATTGCACCCTACGCTTTCTCTCGCGGGCGGGTGCGTCAACTACGGTTGGTCAGCCAAACCCCGCCCACCACCATCACCCCACCCAGCAAGGCTGGCAAGGTCAGCGACTCGCCCAGCAGCACCACGCTGGCAATCACCGCAAACACCGGCACCAGATTGGTGAACACAATCGTCTTGGCGGCCCCGATGGCCTTGATGCCATCGTTGTACCAGATGAAACCCGCGGCAGTCGCCAAGACCCCCAGGTACAGGACGCCAAGCCACTGAGTCAGATCCAGCGCCAAGGGTGAATTCAGCTCGCCACGCATCAACGCCACGGCACCGAGCATGGCGCAGCCGATCAGCGAGGCCCACGCCGTGGCGGCCAAGCTGCTCAGATGCTGCATGGCCCGCCGACCAAACAGGGTGTAGGCCACCCAGCTGACGCAGCACCCCAGAATCAGCAGCTCGCCATGACCCACACCATGGCGGGCGACGGCCGCGAAATCGCCTTGCGTGATCACGGTGATAGCCCCTACCAGCGATAACCCCACCCCCAGCCAGCGCCGCGGTCCCAGTACCTGTCGCAAAATCAGGGAGGACACGATAGCCACCAGTATCGGGTTCAGTGCCACCAGCAGCGCTGCACGGCTGGCCGTGATTTCGGCCAGACCGGCAAAGAAGAAGATGTTGTAAGCAAACACACCCGTGAGTGCGAGCGCACTGGCCCAGAGCCACTGATGCCGATTCGGCCAGGCAAATTCGTTGCGCTGCCAGAGCAAGACAAACAGGCAGATCGAGGCTGCCACAAAGCGCCAGAACGCCACCGACAAGGGTGGCATGGCCTGCGCCAGCACACGGCCGACAATGAAAGTGCCGCCCCAGATCGCCATGGTGGCGACGAGCTTAAAATAGAAAGTGGCGCTGGTATTCGTAGACATTATTCAGTGCAGATAACGAGCCTAAGCGAGGCTCCCTCGCGGCGGCGAGGGCGGGGGGGAGTGGGATCAAACAGCTAAGCCGTTGCTGGAAACCCAGCGACTGTAGAGCGCCCGGGTTTCCCGGGCGTACCTGCAATGGTTGGGTAGCCTACCATCTCAACACCGGCTACTAGGCTTTGCAGAATCGGTAAACACCCAGCGCATCGCGCTCGCGTACCAGCTCGCCGCGATGCCACAGGTAGTTGAGGTGGGCGATGCACTCGGCCATGGCGAACATGGTCTGGTACAGATCGAACATACGGCCGAACAGCACCGGCATCAGCTCGAAAGCCGACTGCGGCGTGCTGGCCGCGGTCAGCAAGGCATCCAACCGCTCGGTGTGATGCGCCTTGAGCATTTCCACACGCGGATGGATGCCGCGAAAAGGACGACCATGCGAGGGCAGCACCAGCGTGTAGGCTGGCAGTGGCAAGAAGCGGTCCAGCGAGGCCAGAAAATGTCCCAGCGGATCACCATCGGGATCGGCCGCCCAGGCACCCACGTTGGTTGAGATTTTCGGCAACAACATATCACCCGAAATCAGCACGCCCCGCTCCTCGCAGTACAAAGCCATGTGCTCGGGCGAATGGCCGTAACCGGGAATGCAACGCCAGCGCGCACCACCCAGCGTGATCTGATCATCCGCGATCAGGCGATGAAAGCCTGGTGGCAGCTGCTTCACACCCCAGTGATAGGTATTGCCACGCTGGGTGAACTGATCGAGCTTGTCCTGTGGCAGACCATGGCGCGCAAAGTGGGCATTGAACGAGGGCACATCAAAACCCGGCAGGTCATGCCATACCGATTTCGCCAGCAGGTATTCACCCAAGCTGATATGGAACGGCGCCTCGAACTGCTTGCACAGCCAAGCGGCCAGTCCAATATGGTCGGGGTGATAGTGCGTGGCCACATGGCGCAGGATAGGTTTACCTGCCATCGGCCCGGCAAACACCTGCTGCCAGGCGGCACGGGTGTCGTCGCTATCGTAACCCGCATCCACCACCGTCCAGCCGCCATCTTCCTTGATCAGCCACAAATTGATGTGATTGAGCGCGAATGGCAGTGGCATCTTCAGCCAGAAAATACCGTCAGCCACCGGCAAGGCCTCGCCCACGGCAGGCGTTTGCTCAAGCAGCGGATAAGCAAGGCGATGCGGCATGACAACTCCGGATGAACTGAGGGTGTGATTATGACAGTGTGCCTACCCTCTGCTATCTTCCGCGGGCAGATATAAAACCGGTGCCGCTCACGATGACTGACGACCAGACCTACACAATCACCGATCTCGCCCGCGAGTTCGACCTTACCCCGCGTGCGATCCGCCACTACGAGCACGAAGGCCTGCTGGCCCCGGGCCGGCAAGGCCGCAACCGCGTGTTTACGCGTGCCGACCGCACCCGGCTGATGCTGGTCTTGCGCGGCAAGCGTCTGGGCTTTTCGCTGCAGGAGACACGCGAGCTGTTCGAGTTGTATGACGCGGCCCACGACGAGCGCGCCCAGCTGGTCAAGCTGATGGAGTTTCTGCGTCCCAAGCGCGAGGCCATCGAGCAGCAGCGCCGGGATATCGATGCCGTACTCAGCGAAATGGACAAGCTGGAACAAGACTGTGCCAGCATTCTGGCAGAGGCCGGCGCAACATCCTGAATTCTTGGTTGCGGGTTCGATTGACGTTAACGTCAACGTAACTTACAGTATCGAGCAATTGCTCGGCCGTTTGTCGCGCCTGTCGTAACCGTCGTGCCGGGGCACTAAAACACAGAGAGCGCGTCGGCTCATCCGGCTTTCCGCCTTGTCACTTTCAGGAGTTTCGCCATGCACATCCCCTCCCTCAACTTTGGTCTGGGTGAAGACATCGACATGCTGCGCGAGGCAGTGCAAGGCTTCGTGGCTGCCGAGCTGGCACCGATCGCCGCCAAGGTCGATGAGGACAATCTGTTCCCGGCAGACATGTGGCGCAAGTTTGGCGATATGGGCCTGCTGGGCCTGACGGTCGAGGAGGAATACGGCGGCAGCAATATGGGTTACCTGGCCCATATCGTGGCCATGGAAGAAATCTCCCGCGCCTCGGCATCGGTGGGCCTGAGCTACGGCGCGCACTCGAACCTGTGCGTGAATCAGATCCGCAAAAACGGTACCGAAGACCAGAAGCGCCGCTTCCTGCCCAAGCTGATCTCGGGCGAGCATGTGGGCGCGCTGGCCATGAGCGAGCCGAATGCCGGTTCCGATGTGGTGAGCATGAAGCTGCGCGCCGACAAAAAGGGCGACAAGTACATCCTCAACGGCAGCAAGATGTGGATCACCAACGGCGGCGATGCCGATGTGCTGGTTGTCTATGCCAAGACCGATGTCAATGCCGGCAGCAAGGGCATGACCGCCTTCATCATCGAGCCCAAGCTGTCCAAGGGCTTCAGCGCCGGGAGCAAGCTCGACAAGCTGGGCATGCGTGGCTCCAACACCTTCCCGCTGTTCTTTGATGATGTGGAAGTCCCGGCAGAAAACATCCTTGGCGCAGAAGGCCGTGGCGTCAACGTGCTGATGAGCGGTCTCGACTACGAGCGTGCCGTGCTCGCTGGTGGCCCTCTGGGCATCATGGCCGCGGCCATGGACGCCGTGGTGCCCTATGTGCACGAGCGCAAGCAATTCGGCCAGGCCATTGGCGAGTTCCAGCTCATGCAGGGCAAGGTAGCCGACATGTACGCCACCTGGAGCGCCACCCGCGCCTATGTGTATGCCGTAGGCCGCGCACTGGATCGTGGCGAAACCACGCGCAAGGATGCCGCCGGCGCGATTCTGTACGCCGCAGAAAAAGCCACCTGGATGGCTGGCGAAGCGATCCAGACGCTGGGCGGCAATGGCTATATCCGCGAATACCCGGTCGAGCGCCTGTGGCGTGATGCCAAGCTGTATGAGATTGGCGCTGGCACCAGCGAAATCCGCCGCATGCTGATTGGCCGCGAGCTGTTCAACGAAACCCGCTGATCGGCTGCCCCGGTTCGCACACGACCGCCTACACTGCTACAGGCCATATCGCACCGGAGCCCGCCTGCATGCTGACGCGTCGCCAACTCATGTATCGCCTGCCTGCCGTGGGGCTGGGTGCCAGCCTGCTACCAGCACAGGCTGCCATCCTGTTCCGGCTGGCGTACTTCGAGACTTACAGCCCGATCAGTTTTCGGGATGGGAGTCAGATGAGCGGCATCCTGGTCGATATTTTCGACGCTGTGCTCAAGCGCCGGCTGGGCATGACACTGGATCACGAGGGCTACCCTTGGGCTCGCGCACAGACCCTGGTGCAATCCGGCGAGGCCGATGCGATGTGTACCGTGGCCACACAAGCACGGTTGGACTACGCACAAGCCTCCCGCGAATCGGTACTGACCATGCCGATCCGCCTGTTCGCGCCGGTGGACAGCCCCTTGCTCCCCAAGCTGGCGACCATTCGCAGCATGGAGGAATTACGCCAGCTCAACCCCAGCGTGTTGTCCTATATCGGCAATGGCTGGGCCAAGGAAAAGCTCGCCGGCATGCGGGTGGACTGGGGCGGTACCTTTGCCGAATCCGTACGCAAGCTGATTGCCGGCAGAGGGGATGTGATGGTCGAGAACGTCGTATCGATGCAGTACACGCTGCGCAGCATGGACGGCCAGCAGCGCGTCCGCATGCTGAGCCATACGCTGGAAAGCAGTGATTTTCATCTGCTGATCAACCGCGCCTCTCCGCATGTGTCGGCCCTGCCCGCCATCGACGAGGCCCTGCGCAAGTTCAAGCGGGAACCCGCTTACAACAAGATTTTCGAGCGCTACGGCATCAAGCTGTAGCGTGATCTCCACACAGGAAAACCATCATGTCCGACGCCATCGTCATCGTCTCCGCCGCCCGCACCCCCATGGGGGGATTGCAAGGTGATTTCGCCAGCCTCAAGGCCGGCCAGCTCGGCGCCGTCGCCATCAAGGCCGCGCTCGAACGCGCCAGCGTGGCGCCGGATCAGGTCGACGAAGTCATCATGGGCGTGGTGCTGCCTGCCGGCCAAGGCCAGGCACCGGCGCGTCAGGCCTCGATCGGTGCAGGGATTCCGATGTCGGTCGGTTGCACCACCATCAACAAGATGTGCGGCTCCGGCATGAAGGCCATCATGTTCGCGCACGACATGCTCAAGGCCGGCAACAACACGGTGATGGTGGCTGGCGGCATGGAAAGCATGACCAACGCCCCTTACTTGCTGACCAAGGCACGAGGCGGCTACCGCCTTGGCCATGGCGAGATCAAGGACCATATGTTCCTGGATGGCCTTGAAGATGCATACGAAAACGGCAGCCTGATGGGCGTGTTCGCCGAGCGCTGCGCCGAGAAGTACACGTTCACCCGCGAAGCCCAGGACGAATTCGCCCTGCGCTCGCTTACCCGCGCGCAAACCGCCATCAAGGAAGGCTGGTTCCGCGACGAAATCACTCCGGTCACCGTGGCAGGTCGCAAGGGCGATGTGCTGATCGAGATCGATGAGCAGCCCGGCAAAGCCATGCCGGAAAAGATCCCCACGCTCAAGCCCGCCTTCAAGAAAGACGGCTCCGTCACCGCCGCCAACTCCAGTTCGATTTCCGATGGCGCCGCTGCCGTGGTGATGATGCGCGAAGCCGACGCTGCCAAGCGCGGCCTCAAGCCACTGGCCCGCATTGTCGGCCATGCCAGCTTTGCCCAGGAGCCGGGCGGGTTCACCACCGCGCCCGTCGGCGCCATGAAGTCGCTGTTCGAGAAGACCGGCTGGAGCGCCGACTCGGTCGATCTCTACGAAATCAACGAGGCCTTTGCCGTGGTCACCATGGCCGCCATGGTTGAACTGAACCTGCCGGCCGACAAGGTCAACATCCACGGCGGCGCCTGTGCGCTGGGCCACCCGGTGGGGGCGTCTGGCGCACGCATCGTGGCTACCCTGATCCACGCGCTCAAGCGCATCGGCAAGACCCGCGGCGTGGCCAGCCTGTGTATTGGCGGCGGTGAAGCCACGGCCATTGCCATTGAGCTTTGCTGATACCACCCGCACCCGAACCCACCAGGAATCGCCCATGCACAATGCGCTCCGCCTAAGCCTGCTAGGCTGCCTGACCGCTGCCACGGTAGCGGCAGAGGTGCGTATTGTCCTGTGTGAGTGCGATTCCCCCCCCTTGATGGAGTTTGCGGCCCGGCATGAACCCAGCGGCGGGTTGATCAAGGAAATATCGGACCTGATCGTTCATCAGATGCACGACACGCCGCAGTACGAAGTGCTCTCGCGCAAGCGTATTGATCTGGCACTGGCCAAGGGCGAGGCTGACATGGTCTGCTTCTCCAATCCCGCGTGGACCAGTCTGAGCGCCAGATTGCAATGGAGCACCGAGATCATGCCGCAGGTTGAAAAAGTCCTGCTGGATGCACAACGGGCAGCCCAGACGCAATCGGTGAACGACCTGCGCGGCATGCGGATCGGCCTGATCCATGGCTTCCACTATCCCGCGCTGGATCCGTTGATCCAGTCTGGCCAGATCAAGCCGGTCTACGAGCGCGATCCCCAGTCCAACTTCCGACTGCTGGAACATGGACTGGTGGATGGCGTCGTCAGCTCCGATCTGCAGCACAGTCATTACTTGCGGACGCGCACGGGCGGCCGGGCACTCGGCTTGTCCACACTGACGGTCAGCACCACGCCCACGCATTGCGCTGTGCCCAAAGCCAGCGCCCTGCCCATGGACAAAGTCAACACCGCCATCCAGCAACTCAAACAGCAGGGCGCTTTCGACAAGCTGCTGCAGCGCTATCGGGCCCTGCCTACCCCAACCTCAGGCAAGCCATGACCCTGTATTTTGAAGACCTGACCCCCGGCCGCGTATTCAAGGCCGGCCCGGTGTCCGTTGATGCCACCGAAGTCCATGACTTTGCCTTGCGTTACGACCCGCAACCCTTCCACCTGGATGCCGCAGCAGGTGAAGCCAGCGTATTCGGTGGTCTGGTCGCCAGTGGCTGGCAAACCGCCGCCTACAGCATGCGCATGCTGGCGGCGAGCGAGCTGAACACCATTGCGAATGGCTTGGTCGGCTTGCAGATCGACAAAATGATGTGGCATCAACCGGTCAAACCGGGCGACATCCTGACCGCCGAATTCGACGTGATGGGCCGCAAACACTCACGCTCCAAGCCCGGCTTTGGCGTGGTGCAGCTCGCGTGGCGTACCTTCAACCAGCGTGGCGATCTGGTCATGAGCCTGGAAAACGCCATCTGGGTAGCCACGCGCGATAGCGCTGCCGCTGCCTAGCCTGCACACCGATACCTACCAGTCCGTGCCCCAGCACACCCGAACGAGATTCAATCCATGATCCTCAGCGACGAACACCAGATGATCCTCGACAGCGTGCGTGCCTTCGCACGCGAGCGCCTCTGGCCTACCGCCGGCCTGCGCGACGAAACCTACGCGTTTCCGCACGACGAGCTGGCCGAGGCCGCCGAACTGGGCTTGCTGGGCCTGACTGTACCTGCCGACTACAACGGCGCGGGGCTCGATTACCTGGCCGCCGCGATTGCCATTGAGGAACTCGCCGCTGGCGATGGCGCGTTCTCGACCATCGTGTCCGTCCACAACTCCGTCGGCTGCGGGCCAATTCTCGCCTTCGGTACCGATGCGCAGAAGGATCGCTACCTCAAGCAGCTCGCCTCCGGCGCCTGGTTGGGCAGTTTTTGCCTCACCGAACCGCATGTCGGTTCAGATGCCAGCGCCATAAAGACCCGCGCGGTACGCGATGGCGATCACTGGGTACTCAACGGCGCAAAGCAATTCATCACCAACGGCAAGAACAGCCAGCTATCCATCGTGATTGCCGTCACCGATCCGGCCGCTGGCAAGAAAGGCCTCAGCGCCTTCATCGTACCCACCGAGACACCGGGCTACACCGTCGCGCATGTCGAAAAGAAACTGGGGCAGGCCGCATCGGATACCTGCGCCATCGTGTTCGACAACTGCCGAATTCCCGCTGCCGACCTGCTGGGGGCTGAAGGCGAAGGCTACAAGGTCGCGCTATCGAGCCTCGAATCCGGTCGCATCGGCATTGCCGCGCAGGCACTGGGCATGGCACGTTCGGCCTACGAGTGCGCGCTGCGTTACAGCAAGGACCGCATCAGCTTCGGCAAGCCGATTTTCGAGCATCAGGCAGTGAACTTTCGCCTCGCCGACATGGCCACACAGCTGGAGGCCGCCCGCCAATTGATCTGGCACGCCGCCAGCCTCAAGGACGCGGGCAAGCCCTGCCTCAAGGAGGCGAGCATGGCCAAGCTGTTCGCCAGCGAGATGGCCGAACGCGTGTGTTCGGATGCGATCCAGATTCACGGCGGCTATGGTTACCTTACCGACTTCCCGGTCGAGCGCATCTACCGCGATGTGCGCGTCTGCCAGATCTACGAAGGCACCAGCGACATCCAGCGCATCGTGATCGGCCGGGCGATTGGCAGCGAAATGTGAGAGCGCGTGTCGTATCGCGTAGGGCGCAATAAGGCATAGCCGCATTGCACCGGCAGCAGTGGTTCAATGGCAATGACACGGTGCAATGCGCTGCGCTTATTTCACCCTCCTGGGTGCTTGAGCCGCCACAGCACCCAAGCACCCGGCTCGGCCGGGTGAAGCGATACCAGCTGATCAATATCAGCGGGAAGAAAGAGAACAGATCAATGCAAGAGCAAATCCAGCGGATCAAGTCAGACCAGGCCGATGTACTGCGCGGCCTGCGACTTTCCGGTCTGCAAGATGCACCCGATGCCTTCGGTCGCCGCCTGGCCCAGGTCAGCGAACGCCCCATGACCTACTGGGAAGACCATGTCCGCCGCTATGCCGAAAGCGAGCACTCGGCCACCTTTGTGCTCTACCGCGCGGGCAAGCCTGTCGGCATGGCCGGGGCCTATCTGGAAGGCGGCCGACGCGATCACGCCTATATCTGCAATATGTGGGTCGACCCCGCCTTCCGGCGTGGTGGCGCCGGCGCACGGCTGGTAGATACGGCCAACCGCTGGCTCGCCGAGCAAGGTGTGGAACGCATCAACGCCTGGGTCGTGGAAACCAATGAACCCGCCCAGCGTTTCTACGAGAATCTGGGTTTCATCGCCCTCGATCACCGTCGCCTGATGCCGGGCAATCCCGATATCGAGGAAATCCTCATGGTCTTCGATACGGCCCTGCTCTGATGTTCGCAACAACGCCACCTGCGCCCTATTACGCCGTGATCTTTACTTCGCTGCGTACCGATAACAACGATGGTTACGGTGATGCGGCAACGCGCATGGTGGAACTGGCCGCAGGCCAACCGGGCTTTCTGGGCGTGGAATCGGCGCGAGGTGTAGACGGCCTGGGTATTACCGTGTCGTACTGGGCCAGCGAGGAAGCCATTGCCCACTGGAAGCGCGATGCCGAACACACCTTGGCACGCGAGCGTGGGCGCAAGGACTGGTACGCGGCTTATGAAACCCGCGTCGCCAAGGTGGAGCGGGCTTACAGTTTCCGCAAAGCCGATGCCGCATAAGCGCGACTTCCATCGCGCTCTACACAGATCAACGATAACGCAGCACACAAGAACACCCGGAGACACACGATGCAGATTTTCCAGCTCGACAGCCTGAAGCAAGATCGCCAGACCATCGGCTCCCCCTACCGTGAATTCCTGCGCGTGGCCGATATGAGCGCCGGGCTGTATCACCTCGAACCCGGCAATCCCGACCCCCAAGGTGCGCATGCCGAAGACGTGCTGTTCTACGTGATGGCCGGTGCCGCCACCTTGCAGGTGGGCGATGACACGGTCGAAGTCAGCGCCGGCAGCGTGGTCCATATCCCTAAGCGCGTTGCACCACGCTTTACGGCCGTGCATGCCGCGATTGATGTGCTGGTGGTGTTCTCGCCGGCAGAATCGGCCCCCACTTTGCCTGAGCATATGACAGCGGGTTGAGGCATTACTCCCTCTCCCACTGGCGGAGTCCACGTTGGACGGTGCGTGGGGAGAGGGCCGGGGTGAGGGAGCGGTGGTGGCATCAATCGCTAACGCCCTGAACAGGCGACGCTCCCTCATCGGTGCTGTCCCACGGGTCCCGGCAGGCAAAGCCTGCCACCGGTCGGGCACCCCAACCCCTCTCCCACAAGGGGAGGGGCTACTTACTAATTAAGCGTCGATATCAGCGATGAACATCCTCCCAAACACGATCAACCCCAAGTCCGAGCAATTCCAGATCAACCAGGCCGCCATGCAGGCGCTGGTTGATGATCTGCGCACCCAGGCCGCCAAGGTCGAGGCTGGCGGCGGTGAAGTCGCCCGCCAACGCCACACCGCGCGCGGCAAGCTGCTGCCGCGTGATCGCGTCGCACAGTTGCTCGATGTGGGCTCGCCCTTCCTCGAAATCGGCCAGCTCGCCGCCATTGGTCAGTACGACGATCAAGTACCCAGTGCAGGGCTGATTGCCGGCATCGGCCGCGTGTCGGGCGTGGAATGCATGATCATCGCCAACGATGCCACCGTAAAAGGCGGCACCTACTACCCGATCACGGTAAAGAAGCACCTGCGCGCGCAGGAAATCGCCATGAAGAACGGCCTGCCCTGCATTGCGCTGGTCGATAGCGGTGGCGCCAACCTGCCCAATCAGGACGAAGTCTTCCCCGATCGCGATCACTTCGGCCGCATTTTCTACAACCAGGCCAACCTCAGCGCCCAGGGCGTGCCGCAGATTGCCGCGGTGCTCGGTTCGTGCACGGCCGGTGGTGCCTATGTGCCGGCGATGAGCGATTACTCGGTCATCGTCAAAGGCCAGGGCACGATCTTCCTGGCCGGCCCCCCGCTGGTGAAGGCCGCGACCGGTGAGGTAGTGACCGCCGAAGAGCTGGGCGGTGCCGATGTGCACGCCAAGATCAGCGGCGTGGCCGATTACTACGCCCACAACGATGCCCACGCGCTCGACACGGTTCGCCGCATTGTCGCCAACCTCAACTGGCGCAAAGCAATGACGATCCAGACCAAACCGGTCGTCGCACCGCGTTATGACGCCAGCGAGCTGTACGGCATCGTCGGCGCTGATCTGAAAAAGCCCTTCGACATCCGCCAGGTCATTGCCCGCATCGTCGACGATTCGGCCTTCGATGAGTTCAAGGAAACCTACGGCGCCACGCTGGTCACCGGCTTTGCGCATATCTACGGCTACCCGGTCGGCATCATTGCCAACAACGGCGTGCTGTTCAGCGAATCGGCACAGAAGGGTGCGCACTTCATCGAACTGTGCAGCCAGCGCGGCATTCCGCTGATCTTCCTGCAGAACATCACCGGCTTCATGGTCGGCCGCAAGTACGAGGCCGAAGGCATTGCCAAGCACGGCGCCAAGATGGTCACCGCCGTGGCCACCAGCAAGGTGCCCAAGTTCACCGTGGTGGTCGGCGGCAGCTACGGCGCCGGTAACTACGGCATGTGCGGCCGTGCCTACGATCCGAACTTCATGTTCATGTGGCCCAACGCACGCATTGCCGTGATGGGTGGCGAGCAGGCCGCCGGTGTGCTGGCCCAGGTGCGCGAGGAAGCCCTGGCCAAAAAAGGCCAGCAACTGAGCGACGAAGAGCGCGAAGCGATCAAGAAGCCGCTGCGCGACCAGTTCGAAGCGCAGAGCCATCCTTACTACGCCACCAGCCGCCTCTGGGACGACGGTATCATCGACCCGCGCGACACCCGTCGCGTGTTGGGCCTGGCACTGTCGGCCAGCCTCAACCAACCCATCGCCGAAACCAAGTTCGGCGTATTCCGGATGTAATTTGACCCATGCACGCTGAATCGGAGTTCATGCGCCTTGCCCAGGCGCATCCCCTCAAGCATCCCAAGCTACGCCAGGCGCTGGTGTTCCTGCTGGCCGGCTGGTCGGGCTTTTACGTGATGGCCGTCGAGCTGCTGTCCGGCCGACTCATTGCGCCCACATTCGGCAACAGCATCTATGTGTGGGGCGGCATCATCACCGTGTTCATGCTGGCGCTGTCGCTGGGCTATCTGCTCGGCGGCCAGTTCAGCCTGCAACGTCCCAGTCTGCGCCGGTTGGGCGTCATCCTCATCGTCGCCGGCCTCTCCACGCTGCCGGTGGTGGCATTGGGCGACCCTATCCTCAACTGGCTGTTCGACCATATCGCCGACCCGCGCTACGGCACGCTGGCCGCATCGACCGCGCTGTTCTTCGTGCCCACCGTCATCTCGGGCATGGTGTCGCCCTATGCGATCCGCTTGTTGGTGCGCCAGCTGGCTCAGAGCGGCAAGTCGGCCGGGCGGCTGTATTTCGTGTCCACCTTCGGCAGTGCGGCCGGCACGCTGATGACCTCGTTCTACCTGGTGCTGTGGTTCGAGCTCACGCAGATCTATCTGGGCCTGATTGCGGTATCGGTATTGCTGGGCATTGCCGCCCTGCCCTTCGGTGAGGTGGTGCACGACAAGGAGGCGGGTCATGCTTGAACGCCTTATCCTGCTGGCGGGACTGACCTTGCTGACGCTGCCAGCCCAAGCCTCTCAGAAGGTGCTGCACACCGAGAAATCGCTGTATCGCAACATCATCGTTTATGAAGAAAACGGTACGCGCTGCATGCGCTTTGGCCGCGCCAACGGTAGCCGTCAGACCTGCTATGTGCTCAGACGCCCAGAGGAACTGGTGTTCGAATACACCCGCATGATGATGAGCGCGCTGTACCTGCAGCCCGCGCCCAAGAACATCCTCATCGTCGGCCTCGGTGGTGGCACGCTGCCGATGACGCTGCGCAAGCTACTGCCCGATGCCAGGATCGACGCCGTGGAAATCGACCCGGCAGTCAGCAAGATCGCCGTCCGCTTCTTCGGCCTGACGCCAGATGCCAAGCTGCAGGTCTTCGAGGAAGATGGCCGCGTCTTTGTCAAACGGCAGGCGCGAGCAGGGCGGAAGTACGATCTGGTGATGCTGGATGCGTTTGATCACGACTACATCCCCGAACACATGCTGACCCGCGAATTCCTGCAGGAAGTGAAGTCGCTGATGGCGCCGGGTGCCGTGCTGGCATCCAATACCTTCTCCAGCAGCAAGCTCTACAAATACGAATCCGCCACTTACGCCGCCGTGTTTGGCGAGTTCTACAACATCAAGAATGCCAGCCGGGTCGTACTCACTCGCTTGGGTGGCCTGCCCAAGCGATCAGAAATCGAGCGCAACGCGCGCCAGTTTGAAGATGCCTTCTGGCGCATGAAGATTGATTCGGACTGGCTGCTGGAACGCTTCCAGACCCAACGGGACTGGCCTGCAGATACCCGCGTCCTGACCGACCAGTACTCCCCGTCCAACCTGCTGAACGTGTCTTGACCCCACCCGGAGACAGATCATGAGCACACTACTGCACACAGAAACCAGCACCACGGGCATCGCCACACTTACCCTGGCCAATGCCGAACGACATAACGCTTTCGACGACACCCTGATTGTCGACCTGACGCGTGAACTCGAACGCCTCGATGCGGACCCGGCAGTGCGCGTAGTCGTGCTGGCGGCCGCTGGCAAGAGCTTCTCGGCCGGTGCCGACCTGGGCTGGATGAAGCGCATGGCCAGTTACTCCGAAGCCGAGAACCTGGCCGATGCCCAGAAGCTCGCCAAGCTGATGCATACACTCGACACCCTGAGCAAACCCACGGTCGCTGCCGTGCAAGGCCCGGCCTATGGTGGCGGCGTGGGCCTGGTTGCCTGCTGCGACATGGTGTTTGCCGCCCCCGAAGCCTTGTTCGCACTCACCGAGGTCAAACTCGGTCTGATTCCTGCCGTGATCTCGCCCTATGTGGTGCGCAAGATTGGCGCCAGCCATGCGCGCCGCTACTTTGTCTCGGCCGAGCGCTTTGATGTGCAGACCGCTCAGCGCATCGGCTTGGTCCACGACATCGCCCCACGCGACGAGGTGCTACCGCTGGCCCGAAGCTGGGCAGCCCAGTTGCTGATCAACGGTCCCGAATCCATGCGTGAGGCCAAGCGACTGGTCTTCGAGGTAGCCGATCGTCCCATCTGCAGCGAGCTGAACCAGCACTGCGCCGAGCGCATTGCCCGTCAGCGGGTCAGCCGGGAGGGCCAGGAAGGCCTGACCGCCTTCCTGGAAAAGCGCCCGCCCAACTGGGTCCGGCACTGATCCGTGCACTGCTTGTGACGCGTGGTGCCTGGACCTATCAGTCCGTCACTACCTTTTCAGCCCCTTATCCAGGGGTACTTCATCA
Organism: Chitinimonas sp. BJYL2; assembly: GCF_027257935.1. Classification (NCBI taxonomy): domain Bacteria; kingdom Pseudomonadati; phylum Pseudomonadota; class Betaproteobacteria; order Neisseriales; family Chitinibacteraceae; genus Chitinimonas; species Chitinimonas sp. BJYL2. The sequence goes on from NZ_JANZKW010000002.1 coordinate 846,236, forward strand.
GCCCAGAACCTGAGCCAGACCACATGTTCAACAAGATCCTCGTCGCCAACCGCGGTGAAATCGCCTGCCGCGTCATCGCCACCGCCCGCAAGCTCGGCATCAAGACCGTTGCTGTCTATTCCGACGCCGATGCCAACGCACGGCACGTGAAGCTGGCCGACGAAGCCATCCGTCTTGGCCCGCCCGCTCCACGCGAGTCGTACCTGAAGGCCGACCTGATTCTGGATATTGCCCGCCGCACCGGTGCGCAGGCCGTACACCCTGGCTACGGATTTCTCAGCGAGAACGAAGCCTTTGCCGACGCCTGCGTCGCAGCCGGCATCGCCTTCATCGGCCCGCCGTCCAGCGCGATTGCCGCCATGGGTTCCAAATCGGCCGCCAAGACGCTGATGGAAAGCGCCGGCGTGCCGCTGGTGCCCGGTTACCACGGCGACAATCAGGATGCCGACTTCCTCAAAGCCCAGGCCGATGCCATGGGCTACCCGGTGCTGATCAAAGCCAGCGCAGGTGGTGGCGGCAAGGGCATGAAGATCGTCGAATCCTCCAGCGACTTCGCCAGCCAGCTGGCTTCGGCCAAGCGTGAAGCCGCCGCCAGCTTTGGCGACGACAAGGTACTGGTCGAAAAGTACCTGACCAAGCCGCGCCATATTGAAATCCAGGTATTTGCCGATCAGATGGGCGAAACCGTCTACCTGTTCGAGCGCGATTGCTCGGTGCAACGCCGCCATCAAAAGGTGCTCGAAGAAGCCCCTGCACCGGGGCTGGACGAGGCAACGCGCAAGCAGATCGGCGAGGCCGCCGTGCGCGCCGCCAAGGCCGTGGGCTATGTGGGTGCCGGCACCGTCGAGTTCATCTTCGATGTGCTCACTGGCGCGTTCTACTTCATGGAAATGAACACGCGCCTGCAAGTGGAACACCCGGTGACCGAGATGATTACCGGCCTCGATCTGGTCGAATGGCAGTTGCGCGTCGCCAGTGGCGAGCCCTTGCCGCTCAAGCAGCACGAACTGCGCATCCACGGCCATGCGTTTGAAGCGCGTGTGTACGCCGAGGACCCGGCACGCGATTTCCTGCCGCAGATCGGCTCGCTGATCCATTTGCAGCAACCCGCCGAATCGCGCCATGTGCGTGTGGATACCGGCGTGGAAGCCGGCGACGAGATTTCGCCCTGGTACGACCCGATGATCGCCAAGCTGATCGTCTGGGATGAAAACCGCGACCGCGCGCTCGACCGTCTGGCCCAGGCACTGACGGAATACGAAGTCGTCGGCCTCAATACCAACCTCGACTTCCTCGGCGAACTCGCGCGCCACCCGGCCTTCCGCGCACAAGAACTCGATACCGGCTTCATCGGCCGCCACCGCGATGCACTGATTCCTGCGGCCAGCGCCGTCGATACCGAAACGCTAGCCCTTGCCGCACTGGCCGAACTGGCCTACGCCGAGCAACAAAGCACGCTGCAACGCCAGCGCTCCAACGACGCCGACTCGCCATGGTGGAGCAGCGATGGCTGGCGCCTGAACCAGGACAACCGTCACGCGCTGCATTTCCGGATTGGCGACACTGAACACGCCGTCATGGCGCACTACCGAGAGGGTGGATATTCGCTCGAAATCACCGATGCAAGCGGCACCCTGCAAACCTTGGACGCCAGCGGCCAGATCAGCCATCACCGCATCAACGCCACGATTGCCGGGCACCGTCTCAGCGCCAGCGTGGTACGCCACGCCGACCAACTCACGCTGATCCGCGACGGCCGCAATACCACGCTGACCCCGTTCAACCCGCTGCTCGCCGGCCTTGAAGCCGCCGACCAAGGTGGTGGCCTGACAGCACCGATGCCGGGCACCGTGGTGGCCGTGCATGTCGCCACCGGCGATGTCGTGGAAAAGGGCACGCCGCTGATGATTCTGGAAGCCATGAAGATGGAACACACCATCCTTGCACCGCACGCTGGCAAGGTTGCCGAGGTGTTCTTCAAGCAGGGTGAACAGGTACGGGAAGGCGCGGCACTGCTGGAAATCACAGCCTGAATGGATTGATGGGCCAGCCCATACCAGAAATGAGAAGGCCCGCACTCGCGGGCCTTCTCATTTCATTGCATCGACGCTACTTAGCCGACATTGGCGTTGCAGCTTGAGGCAAGGTCACCCTCAACGCGGTTCTGAACCGCGTTATAGAGGCCTTCAGCCTGTTGAGCACGAGTCTGGTTGCTGTATTCCGGGGCTGCAACACGGGTTGCCAGATCAGCACGTACACCCTTGATCAGATCTGCGCGAACGCTTTCCTGGCAGCCGGACAGTGCAACCAGTGCATTCAGATGGGCGCCCTGACCTTGGGCCAGATCCTTCTCAAGTTCGGCGTACGACTGCAGGATGAAAGCGGCAGTCTTTTCCTTCTTGCCGCCCTTGCAGCTCTCTGCAGTGCTCAGTTCCGAAGAAATGGCCGTAGTACCCCAGTCCCAAGTGATATTGGTGATGACTGCGGCCCAAGCTGTGTTGGGCGCCATCAGACCACCAAGACCGCAATCGGTATAGATTGCGCCGAAATCACGACCAGCGGCCTGTGCAGGTGCGGCAACCGCAAAAACAGCACCGGCGAACAACGAAGCAACCAAAGTATTGGTTTTCATTTTTTCCTCTCCTGAGAACTTTTATAAGAGTCATCGGACTCCTGCCTGTCCCCTGACGGGCGCACGGAATATATCCGAACTCGGTAATTTCAGGAATGTAGAAAGACTGAAACAATGCGTCGATATGCCGTGCCCCGCAGGCTTTGCATGCTTGTCAGTGATGGAAAAGCACACTGAGAAGCGCTGACTCATGAACATGTTTCTCTAGCTCGAACCGTACCTCCCAGTCACGCGAGATCCGTCTGGAGAAGCGAACCGCCCATTCGGCATGACTGGTTTCGGTATCTGAGCCTACGCGCCGGCCGGCTTCCAACCCCAGTTTGAATCGTGGATCCTGAATGACGATACCCAGCGCAGGGTGCAGGGCGATCGGCGCCCGACCTGAACTGACAGATGCCTCAGTCAGCGCGTAGGCATAACTGTTTCGCCACATTCGCCAAGAGAGTCCTGCGCCGCCTCTCAATTGCCAAGCGCCATTCCCGGCAAAAGCCGTATCCCGATCCCGGTAGCCAAGTGCTACGCGCCATGACCAAGGGCTGGTGTCCGTAAGCACATCGCGGTCCAGCACTGTTTTTCGTACGCGAAACACATCCACGGCAGAGATCGCAGCTCTTTGCTTCCCGCCGATCTTAATGGCTGTGTCCAGCAACACCATCTCATCAGGCTCAATGCCGTTGAAGCCTATATGGTCATAAGCAAAGGGAGACCAGCGGATCACCGTGGTAGCTGGATCACGATGCCGGGTTTGTACGGCCAACCCTAGTTGCATAGGTGGGCTGGCGTCGGCTGGAGAGGAACGCGGCGGCGGCATGGCAGGCAAAGAGGTGCGCGGCGGCAACTGCAGACGCTTCAGCAGAACCCTGTCTTTGGCCACACGTACGGCCGCGTCCAGCACACCGCCGGCTGCGGCTGTCCGGTAGCTGTAGTAAGCGGTCAGGACATCGAGAATCTGCTCGGCGCTATCAGGCGGAATGTCTTCCAAACCGGCTTCCGGCTCAGGCTGCGCCAGAATCTTCCTTACCGTAGTTTTCGCTTCTGACGACAGCACCGAAAATTGCGCGTTCAGCACTTTCTCATTGGACGGCAGATACCGGACATTACGAACCATGCCTGCAGCGCTCGCCTGCTCATGTCGCTGCAGATCGATGAACAACTCAACGGGCACGTACCAACCGTCGGGCTCCGGCGAAATCTCGCTGTCGGTTGCCACTTCCAGCAATTCGGCCAGCCGTAGGGCGCAGTTTCGGGTCAAAAAGTAATAGGTGAACTCACGGCCCATGAGTTCCCATGCGTGCAAGACCAGCCTGTCTTGTTGCTCGGCAGGCAAGACCAACTCGTATTCCCACATGTCCCGGAATTCATTGTGGCCATAGACCAGGTCATAAGCGTAGTAGTCCTTATCGGCAAAACCAGCACGATAGCCCCCGGTCAGCCCCTTGAACACATAGGGCAACATGCCCTCACCTTCGGGGACTACGGCACCGAAATTCAGACTGGTATCCAGCAGACCTGCACTGCCCTCATACGGCGAAGCGTTAAACCTTAGCAAGGCATGACCAAAGGTCGAGGCCGGATTGCCAAAATAGCCACTTACCAGCAACAAACTCACAGAGCGAATCTGGTCCAGCCGACTCCACTGATTGAGGCGCGTACATCGGGGTTCGATACGCTGGTAATCCGGCAATGCAATGTGGCGGGCAAGCCATTGATATCGGGCCGGAAATCGACAGCGCGGGTGGAGGTTGGGATTATCCGGCCATGGCTGCTGGTACGCCTCAAGTGTTGCGCGTAACTCGGCCTCCGCATTCGCGCGGCCCAGAGGAGAAAGAAAGTAGTCCGGGGACAGAATGTCGCTCTCTCCATGAGAGAGTGGCATGTGCAGGAGTCGCCGCCATTGGCTGCTTTGCGCAAGCTTGCCGAGATCAAGCGTATCGGCGCTGGCCGCGATGGCTTGTGTCATCAAGCAGAGCAACAGTAAACATCCACGAAGGGTGCTGCACATAAGTGCTTCTCGACCAGAAAGTATTAAAAGGTCCGCGAGCTTAATCCAAACGGTGATCGTAACGAAGCCGCGTACTGCTCAATCTGACTGGTGATCCGGGCCTGCCAGCACCGAGGGTATAATGTTTGCCGACCGCTTCTTGGTAAAGATGTAACCCGGTGCCCCCACCCAACGCTCTCCAGCTTCTCCAATCCATCTTCGGCTACGAACAATTCCGTGGTCGCCAAGCCGACATCGTCAGCCACGTTGCCAATGGTGGTGATGCGCTGGTGCTGATGCCCACAGGGGGCGGCAAGTCGCTGTGTTACCAGATCCCCGCCCTGATGCGTGACGGCTGCGCTGTCGTTGTGTCACCGCTGATCGCGCTGATGCAGGATCAGGTCGAGGGCTTGCACCAACTCGGCATTGATGCCGCCTTCCTCAACTCCACCCAGACCCTCGACGAGACGCGCGACGTAGAGCGTCGATTCATGTCCGGTTCGCTCAAGCTGCTGTATGTAGCCCCCGAGCGACTACTTACACCGCGCTTCATGGGTTTGATGGAAAGCGGCCCGGTGTCGCTGTTTGCGATTGATGAGGCGCACTGCGTGAGCCAGTGGGGGCATGATTTCCGGCCTGAATACATAGGCTTGTCCGTCCTGCATGAGCGCTTCCCGACGGTGCCGCGCATCGCACTGACGGCCACTGCCGATGCGCTGACGCGCGCCGAGATCGTCAAGCGCTTGGCGCTCGAAAATGCGGCCGAGTTCGTTTCCAGTTTTGACCGGCCGAACATTCGCTACCGGATTGTCGAGAAAGACAACGCACGCAAGCAGCTGCTCGACTTCATTGAGCGCGAGCACGATGGCGATGTGGGTATCGTTTACTGCCTGAGCCGCAAGCGCGTTGAAGATACCGCCCAGTTCCTCTGCGACAACGGCATCACCGCCCTGCCCTATCACGCTGGCCTGAGCAGCGACGTACGGGCACGTAATCAGACCCGTTTTTTGCGCGAAGACGGCATCGTGATGGTGGCCACCATTGCCTTCGGCATGGGTATCGACAAACCCGATGTCCGCTTTGTGGCGCATATCGATCTGCCCAAAAGTCTGGAAGGCTACTACCAGGAAACCGGCCGCGCGGGCCGCGATGGCCTGCCGTCCAATGCCTGGCTGGCTTATGGTCTGAACGACGTAATGCAGCTCAAGGAGATGATCGAGAACGGTCAGGCCCCCGAGGCGCAAAAGCAGGTGGAACGACAGAAGCTCAGTGCCATGCTGGGGCTGGCCGAAACCGTGGCCTGCCGGCGACAGACGATACTGGCCTACTTTGGCGAGACCTCGGCACCCTGCGGTAATTGCGATAACTGCCTGAGCCCACCCAAAACCTGGGATGCCACCGAAGCCGCACGCAAAGCGCTGAGCTGCGTGTTCCGTACCGGTCAGCGATTTGGTGCGGGCCACATCATTGACGTGCTGCTGGGCAAGCGCACCGACAAGGTGGAAATGCATCTGCACGATCAGGTCAGCACCTTCGGAATCGGCAAGGACATGCCCGAAGCCGCCTGGCGCTCCGTACTACGCCAACTGCTGGCGGGCGGCTATCTGCAGACTGAACCCGAATTCGGCGGCCTGCAGCTCACGGATCTGGCACGACCACTGCTCCGCGGTGAACTCAGCGTGCAACTGCGTGGCTTGCCCGAGAAGAAGCGTGAGCGCGCGGAACGAGGGCAGAAACGCTCAGCGGCCAGCCTCGATATTGCACCCGCGGACGACGCGCTGTGGCAGGCCCTGCGCAGCAAGCGGCGCGCGCTGGCCGATGCGCAGGCCGTACCGGCTTATCTGATTTTCAGTGATGCCACACTCAAGGCCATGCTTGATGCCAAGCCGGCCACGCTGGCGGAGATGGCCCATATCTCCGGCGTGGGTGCGCAAAAGCTAGAACGCTACGGCCTCGAATTCCTGGACGTCCTGCACGCGAGCTAGCCCCTGTGCCGGCAAGTCGACACTCAGCATCATGACCACACCCGTCCGTGCTTGAATCTGCAAGCACCGCGCTTACTTCCGTTATCCTTGCCGGATGGAAGACGCCGCCCTGATCGACGATACCGTGCTGGCCGCCCTGCATGAGGCGACGCTCATTGCCGTTGCCTCCCGCAGCGCGGCGCGTCAGCCCTCGATCGGCCCGGCCCTGGCATGCCGGGTATCGGCAGATCGGCGTACGGTGCAGCTATGGTTGCCGCGCGATGCCGTGGGTCTGCTCCTCACGCATATCCTCATCTGCGGACGTATCGCCGTGGCGGTGCCCACGGCCGACAGCCTGTTACAGCTCAAAGGCAGCGATGCGCGTGTTACCGAGCCAGCCGACGATGATCTGGTCTGGCTGGCTGCACGATCCAGCAAGCTGCAGACCGCGGGGGATCTGGTGGCTGTCTGCTTCACCCCGGACGATATCGTCTGGCAAGCCGGGCGAACCGGTTCGATCAGCGGTACGCCGGCATGAAGCTGCACGCCCTGCGCGATCAGCTCGACAGCGCCGAGCAACGCTATCTCGCCAGTTGCGCAGAGGATGGCACACCGCATATTTCATCCGTTTCCGTCACCCAGTATGCCGGCCCTGATCGCCTCGCTCTCAGTTGCGAGGCGTTTGATACCACCTACCGTAATCTGCGGCGCAATCCGCACGCCGCATTGATGCTGCAGGAGACAAGCGAGCACCGCAGCTGCCAGATCAGCCTGCGCTTGCATCATGTGGAAACGGAGGGGCCGCTGTTCGAGCATCTGCGTGCGCGGCTGGACCCCGCTATACAGCCGGCGGCGATAAACGATCAGCCTGCGCTGATCTGTGCCGACATCCATGAGGTGCTCAGCATCGATACGCACACCGCGAGCGATCTGCCAGCGGCCACAGCCCGGCAGGAGCACTTGCTTGCCCTGCGCAATATCAGTCTTGCGCTCGCCAATGCCGAGGAGCTCTCGCAGGCGCTGGACCACGTGCTGGATGGGTTGGCAGCGCAGCTGGAAATCACCAATAGCCTGATCCTGTGCATGGACGAGTCAGGTCAATGGCTCTATACGGTGGCGAGTCGGGGCTATACGAGTTCGGGTGTAGGTTCGGAGGTGGCGCTGGGCGAGGGGCTGATCGGCCTGGCTGCACAGTACCGCACGCCCATGCGTCGGCATCAACAGGCTGCGGCACTACGGCCGGCGGGGCGCCCCGCTGCCACAGAGGACGCATTGGCGGCTTACCCGGCAGATCCGGCGATTCCGCTGCCAACGCTGGCCCACTCCCGTTGCCAGATTGCCGTGCCGATTCTGGCGGGCAACTGGCTCGGTGGCGTGCTGTATGCCGAAAGCGTACACACGCCGCGTTTCAGTGTGGATGACGAAGATGCGTTGACTGCCATCGCGAGCCAGCTCGCCATGGCCATGCGTCTGTTGCTGCGCCAGCCCGAACCGGGCATGGGAACCGATACGGCCAGACCTGTATCGCTGGATACTTCGACCGATGCCGTGTCGGTGCGCTATTACGCGGCCAATCAGAGCCTCTTCTTTGGCGACGACTATCTGATCAAGGGGGTTGCCGGTGCGATCCTGTGGCTGATGCTGGGCGATTATCAGCGCGATGGCCGGCAGGATTTCAGCAACCGCGAGCTGCGCATGGATGCGCGCTTGCGGCTACCTGAGCTCGATGACAATCTGGAAACCCGCTTGTTGCTTTTGCAGCGCCGGCTGGCTGAGCGGTGTGACTGGTTGCGTATAGACCGGCCAGCACGCGGACGCCTGCGGCTGGTGGTAGCGCGGCCCATGCTGCTGCAGCAAGTAGATGCCGCTCACTGATCCCCAGCGCACGACCTGACCGGACGGCGCAGCGACCCCGGGCCGGCGGACCGGTACAGACGGGTCACCGCGATGCAGACACCCTGGTACAGCAACTCCCCCGCGTGTGGGGAAGGCGCAATGCCCTCCCGCGTAATTTGCCAAACCAGCACACCGGGCAGGCTGCCCACCTGCTGCATGATGGTCCGGGCACTCATGCTGCCAGCTCCGCGACCGGGTGGTGCAAAAACCCTCCCAAGGCAAAGACCAGCCGCGTCCAGTCGCGGGTGGTCAGCACGCTACGGGTGAGGTTCATCAATGCCTGTACCGCATCGGCCGGAGCATCACGGCGGATGGTGCGGACCAGATCGAGGCGCTCGTCCGGATTCAGATTGGGGATCATCCAGCGAAGCAGGAACATTTGCCGCTCCGGGCTCATGCTGGCAACGATCTCTGCCTCGATACAGCGCAGCTCGCTATCGCTGAAGTGATGCCACAGGACCTTGTTGTGTTCACGCTCGATCATGCCCATGTGGACAATGAACTCGGCAACAAACATCGCTAGGCGGCCATACAGTGCAACGCCCGCTGTCTCGCGCTCGGGAGGGGAGGCATCGTCCAGCGCCTGAACCAGATCGCTCAGATCGTCCATGGTCGATTCCAGTTGCAGGTGGCACACGCCGGCACGGGCCGCAACACCGGGTTCCAGTGCTTCCAGGCGGGGATGAATGAACTCCCCCTCTTGATCGAGCCGGGTCTGGCAGGCGGCCAGCAGCTGGCGGATATCGGCGAGGCAAGTGTCTCTTTCCTCGCGATCGTCCCAGTCGGCACGGCCACATGCCAGCATGGTCTGGCTCAGATGAGCGCGAAGGGCCTTGTGGATGTGCGCGTGGATATCGTGGCGATGATGAACGAACGGCATGTTTGGCTCCCGAGCGGGCTATGGGCCCGTGCTGTTTTTGAATGACCTCAAGCCTAAGGAGCGCGTGGGATGGCCGTTGCTAAATCTGGGTTAAGGATTTCCTAAATTCTTCCTAACGTGAATATGCCCGGTCTTCCGCCGCCTTAAACATCGACCCTGGATGGCAGATGAAGGCGCAGGTAGTCGATCAGCGCCCTCACCTTGGCAGGCAGGTAGCGTGCGGCGGGATACACCGCGTAGATACCGGCCGCCGGCAGCTGCCAGTCCGGCAGCAAATGGATCAAGCGGCCAGTGGCCAGATCCTCATGCAGCATGTAATCCGGCAGCACCCCGCAACCGACATCCGCGCGGACGCATTCGCGCACCAGGGATGCACTGTTCATACGCATCACGGCGCGCCCCCGAACGGTTTCCGCAGCACCACCTTCGCCATGCCGGAACCCCCAGGTCAAGGGCGAGGGCAGCACGCTCAGTGCCACCCAGGGTTGTCCATTGAGTGCGGCGGGTGTACGCGGGCAGCCCATCTGTGCAAACAGTCCCGGCGTGGCGACCGCCACTTGGGCAAAGTCACCCAGTTTGACGGCATGCAGACTGGAATCGCGCAGGATGCCGGCTCGGATCGCCAGATCCATCCCTTCCGCGACCAGATCCAATGGCGTATCGCTGGCCACCAGCTCCAGTTCCAGTGCGGGGTGCAAACGCGCGAACTGCACCAGCAAGCCACCCAACACGCCTTCGCTGTAGGCCGACCCGGCCGTAATACGTAGCCGCCCTGACAGCGTGCCTTCCTGCCCCAGACGGGAAACCGCCTCATGCAAACCCGCCAGCAAAGGTGCGCAATCGGTGTGGAGGCGTTCTCCGGCTTCGGTCACGCCGACGCGACGCGTGGTGCGGGTCAGCAGCGCCACGCCCAGCTCGGCCTCCAGTCGGGCCACCTGCTGGCTGAGCTGCGACTTGGCCATGCCCAGCTTGTCGGCAGCAGCAGTAAAGCCCCCGGCCTCAACTACGGCTGCAAACAGGGCGAGTCGGTTCAGATCAGGCTGGCGCATATTTTGTTATCAAATCAAGAACGATGATTTCAACTTTACGAGATTTATCAAAACAATGTCGGAGTGCAACATGGCGTCACTGTCCACCCCGGCACTCGGGTTACGGGGCAGACAACTCCTTAACCCCGACAGGAATCACCATCATGAAGATTGCTTTGATTGGCGCCACCGGCTTTGTAGGCAGCGCTCTGCTCGATGAGGCCCTGCAACGCGGCGTCGCGGTCACCGCGCTGGTTCGCGCCCCCGCAAGACTGGTACCGCGACAGGGCCTGACCGTGGTTCAGGCCGATGTGTATCAACGGGATGCGGTAACGGCTGCCGTGGGCGGCGCCGAGGTGGTGATCAGCGCCTTCAATCCCGGCTGGGACAAAATGGACATCCATGATCTGTTTCTCCGGGGCCATGACGCCATCGTGGCCGGAGTCAAGGCCGCGGGCGTGCCCCGCTTCATCACGGTGGGCGGCGCGGGCAGTCTCTATGTGGCACCGGGTTTGCAGCTTGTGGATACCCCGACCTTTCCGGCCGAGTACAAGCAAGGTGCACTTGCCGCACGCGAAGCACTGCAACGCATGCGCAATGAAACCACGCTTGATTGGGTATTTGTCTCACCCCCTGCGCTGCTGGCGCCCGGCGCACGTACCGGCGACTACCGGCTGGGCGCCGATGACTTGCTGATGGCGGGTGAGCAACCCGCCGGCATCAGCACGGCAGACCTTGCGGTCGCCATTCTGGATGAGGCCACTACGCCGCGCCATCACCGCCAGCGCATCACGGTGGCCAGCCGCTGATACGCACGCCGTACGCCCAGGCCGGGATGCGCAACACCGGTGCCGCCGGATCGTCATCGCCGTCCGGCGCATCGTCAGAACACGACCCTGCCGGACGCGCCAGCAGGGTCTATCTTGGAAATGGGAAAACGCCGATACCCGGTTACAGCCGGAAGTACGCCTTGATCAAATCACTGTTCATGCTCTTGCTGGCACTCGCCGCCGGGCTGGCCCATGCCGCTGATCGGGTCCGGCTGGCCAGCGGCGAGTGGCCGCCTTATGCAGGTGCCACCCTGCCGCAGCAAGGGATTGCCGCTCAGATCATCCGCAGCGCCCTGGCCGATGATGAGACTCAGGTCGAGTTCGTGCACCTGTCCTGGAAACGCGGGCTGGAGCTGGCACGGCGGGGGCATCTGGATGGGGCGATCCTCTGGCAACCGTCGCGTCTCAATAGTGACTTTCTGGCAACCGAGCCCCTGCTGTACAGCGAGGTCGTGCTTGCCTACCGCGCGGATCTGCTGTTGGGCGAGGAGCCGCTGACGGTGCCACCCGGCACCCGTATCGGCTTGCCCAATGGTTACAAGTACGAGCAGATACCTGTCATTCAGGCCCTGTTGACCCAGTCCGGGCAAGACGCCGTGATGATTCTGGATGATGCGCAAGGCATCAAAGCCCTGCAGGTGGGCAGGATCGATGTTTTCCCCATTGATCGGGGCGTGGCACGCTGGTTGTTGCGGCACACGCCCAATGGCGCCTCCGGGGTAAAGCTTCGTAGCCAACCCGTTCAGATTGAGGCTTTATCGGTGCTGCTGCATCGTCACACCCCCAAGGCCGAACGCTTGCTGGCCCGGATCAATGCCGGTTTGGCACGCCTGCGCAGTTCGGGGCAACTGGGCAGCCTGTTGCAACTCTATGGGGCGCAAGCCGACACGCCAGTCCCCTGATGCGCCGATGCTTTGCACGGCCAAGCTCAGAAGGGCATCAACTCGGTACGCCGTTCGATGATCCAGCCCATCAGCGCGGCCTTTTCATGACCGTGCACATGCTGTACGCATGACAAGCGCTGCATGGCGGCATGGAACTCGCCATATTCACGCAGGATTTCCGCCGCCATCAGTTGATGAAACTCGTCATGTGGCGACAGGATGGCCAATAGCCGCTCGGTATTGGCATGAAATCGCGGCGCCAGCCGCTCCCAGGGTTCACCGTGGCCATGACGCCGTACGTCATTGTGATGACGCAGGCACTGCAAGCGCAGATCGATCTCGGCATCGGCGCGGGCTGCCGGCAGCGCGGCTTCCACGGCTTCGAGGCTCAGCAAGGTGAGCACCGGTGCAGACAGATAGCGCTCCAGCAATGCCAGCTCGCGGCTCTTGCCAAAGCGCGGCAGCAGATGCCAGCCATCATCTTCAATCCGGAAATCCAGCTCATCGATACTCGATGGCAGCACCCCTGCCCGCTCCGCCTGTGAGCGCAGGAAAGGCTGGTGACAATTGGTGCAGGCCACCATGTCTGCCGGCGTATGCCAGAAGGTGTCGACGACCCTCAGGTCCGACCAGACCTCGGCATCAAAGCGGTTATGCAGATCGATCGCCTGGCAGCGCAACCACTGCCGGCAGTGCGGGCATACCAGAACGTTGGCTGCGCCAGGCCGCATGATTTCCTCAGTACGTTTTTATTGTTTGCCGGATCGGGGGCGTATTGCCCCGGCTGGGTGCATTGTAGCCAAGCCAGCGACACCGTCACTCCTTCTTTGGGATGAATCTGCCGCCAATCAACCGATAAGATCGGCATCTGACGCGCCGGTCAAAAGCGCGCTAAAGCTCGACCCACTGGCGCAGCAGGTTGTGATAGATCCCGGTGATCCGGATGATCTCGTCGGTATCGCCGTGCTTGGCTCGCAGCACCTGGATGGACTGATCCAGATCGAACAGCATGGCCCGGCGCTCTGCGGAGCGCACCATGCTCTGGATCCAGAAAAACGATGCCAGCCGGGCACCGCGGGTGACCGGTTCAACCCGATGCAGGCTGGTGGAGGGGTAAAGGATCATGTCGCCGGCTGCCAGCTTCACGCTGTGCAAGCCATAGGTATCCTCGATCATCAGTTCACCGCCGTCGTATTCGTCCGGCTCGCTGAAGAACAGGGTGGCGGAAAGGTCGGTACGCACCCGGATATCGGTGCCGGGTACACCGCGTACGGCGTTATCGATATGGTTGCCGAAGTCCTGCCCGCCCTCATAACGATTGAACAGCGGGCGGATGATCTCCTTGGGCAAGGCCGCCGAGAAAAACAGCGCATGACCCTGCAGGGCCTGACGAATGATCTGGCCGATATGCGCCGTGGCCGGGTCCTCGGGGGGCAACTGCTGATTACGCTTGACCTGGCTCGACTGATTGCCTGCCGTGAGCTTGCCATCTGCCCAGCCGGCGGCATCCAGACGCTGCCGGCAGTGACGAACGGTGGCGGCATCCAGCACCGCAGGGATATGCAACAACATGATGAGTTCCTGATCTGTCAAAACAAGCCCATCCGCCATGCATGGCGGATGGGCTTGTGGCAATGCGCCGGTCTTACCAGTACTTGTAGCTGACCGTTAGGCGCGCGCTACGGTTGATACCCGGCGTGGCAAAACCCGGATACATGCCTTCAAAGTAGGGTTTGTCGGCCAGGTTGTACAGATTGAGCTGGGCGCTGAGATTACGGTGCGTGTACTCGACCGAAGCATCCCAGCGGGTAAACGCGGGCAGATGCGTGGTGTTGTTCAGGGCCGAACCATTGCTGTACCGATCCGCGAAGCGCAGACCCAGATAGTTGGCACCCAAGCCGACCTTCCAGTCACTGCCGATCTTGTAGGTTGTCCACAGATTGCCCGTGTGGCTCGGGGCATTCGGTGGGCGCTTGCCGATATTGCCCTGCGTGGTGGGACCGGATTTATCGATACGCGGGTTCATGTAGGCGTAGCCGGCAAATACCGCCCAGGCGTCGGTGATCTGCCCCGCCAGCTCCAGTTCGATACCCTTGGTAGAGCGCTGGCCCGAGAGCAGGTAATCCACGGTAGGGGTTGTATCCGTCACATCAGTCTGGCGCTCGTTGGTCTTGATCGTGTCAAAGATGGCCGTGCGCACCGCCAGTTGCTTGTCGAACAGATCCCACTTGGCACCAATTTCGTAGTTCTTGTTCTTCTCGGGCGGGGTATTGCTGCCCGCCACATCCAGCGCATAAGCCTCGGCAGAGGGGTTGAACGAATTGCCGAAGGAGGCGTAGTAACTCTGCATGCTGTCGGGCTGCCAGATCAAGCCGGTACGCAGGCTCCAGATATGCTCGGTGCGGTTACGCACATCAATCACCTTGCCGGCATTCACGCCCACCTGCGGCCGCGTCTCCACCCCCGTCTTGAAGCGGTCGTAACGTGCACCCACCAAGAGCTTGATCTGCGGCGTCAGCGACATGACATCCTGCATGAACAGGGCGCCCGTCTCCGCGCTGACATCCCCCACACTGGTAACCACCAGCGGCGCGCAAACCACCGGTGCGTTCACATTGGGATTGCCTACCGTGCCCGCTGGCGTCGCGCAGGGTTGGGCCTGACCAGCAGCATTTACGCCATGCGCCCGGCTGAGGATCTCCACCGTCTCGCGGGTCAGTTCCAGTCCGGCCACCACCTCGTGGCGGATACCGGCAGTGTCCAGGCGGAACGTCATGTCCGTCAGGTTGGAAAGGATTTCCTGATCCCGTTTGCGCAGTGGGCGGCCGCGGGTAATCACGCTCGCATCCGTGAGCTGGCCACCCGTTACCGTCGTGTTGAGCCTAGGGGCCGAGGCGCGCAGATCCGTATCGTAGTTGCCGGCGCGGGTCACGCTGCGCAGCACCACACCCGGCGCAAAGCGATGCTGGATATCGAAGGTCAGCACGTCGACCTTGTTGTCTTCGCTATCGATAGCGGTCAGACCGAAGAACTTGTCCGTTGTCGGCATGGGCTGACCCTTGAAATACGGGACGCCGTAGTCAGGGACATTGTCTTCTTCGTAGTGCAGATAGCTCAGTGTCACTTCGGTAGGCGTACCGATACCGAACTTGATCGCCGGGGCAATACCCATGCGATTCTGCTCGACGCCTTCGCGGAAACTACCGGCTTCCTGCTTCATCACATTCACGCGCAGGCCCGATGTATCCGACAAGCCCTTGTTGAAATCCCCTTCGACCCGACGGAAGTCGTCGCTACCCACCGTCGCCGATACCGTGTGCAGATCGCTCTGGAACGGGGTCTTGCTGACCTGGTTGATCACGCCACCGGTTGAACCCTTGCCATACAGCATGGATGCGGGACCACGCAGCACCTCCACCCGGTCCACAAAGAAGGTGTCGCGGTTGTACTGGGCACCATCGCGGAAGTTATCGAGGAAAATGTCGTTGCTGGCCGAGAAGCCACGCATCACGATCCCGTCGCCAGAGTTCCCGCCCTCCGAGGCATTGAAGGTAATGCCAGGGGCGTTATAGAGCGCTTCCTTGATCGTGTTGGCATCACGTTCCTGCAGCACCCGGTTGGTGATGCTGGTCGTGGCTTGCGGTACGTCGCGAATCGCCGAAGGTACACGGCCCACCGTGGTGAAATCGGCATTGTAGGTATCTGCCGTGCCATTGGGATCACGCGCGCGATCCGCTTCCACCTTGACTGCAGCCAGTGCCTTCTCCTCACCGGTCGGCACTGTCTCGGCGGCAAAAGCAGTGCTGACCGCACCCGCCACCAGCATGGCTGCTGGCAGCTTGGCAAAGTGACGCACCGCGCTGGTTTTCTTTTCGATCTCGCGCATGAACTGAATTTCCTCAACTATCCGTGACAGGCAGCGGCCAAGAGCCTCTGCCAGAAAAAAGACCAGCCCCATGAGGGGCTGGAAGTCCGTACTGGGTATGACAGCAACAGCGGCATCGGCCCTGTTGGCGCCGCATGCATGGCAGTTTGGCTTCCCGGTCAAACTGCCATGCACTGGGCACGAACCAAATACTATCGATAACATTTCTCATTTGCAAATAGTAATGTTTCTCGTTTGATATAAAGGCCGGGCTGCGGTCTGCCGAAAAGCCCGTGGCATAATCCCCGCATGGTTGCTCCTACCCGCCCTCTTGCTGTCTCTGTTGCCGAAGCCGCCGACCCGCAGGGCTGGCTGGCGCGACTGGCTGATCGCTATGACGCCGACGACATGACGCGGCTTGCCGATGCCATGACCTGGGCGCAGGACCTTTATGCCGGCAAGCGCTATGCGCCGATCAATGCGCCCATCTTTCCCCATGCCGTCGCCGCCGCCAGCATCGTGGCGGACTTGCGCCTGAATGCAGATACCGTCATTGCTACCCTGCTGTTCTGCGCTGCGGATCACTTGCCCGATGCGGCCGCGCAAATCCGTGCCCGCTTCGGCGACACGGTAGCGCAGCTGGTCGACGGAATCGGCAAGGTACGCAAGATGGCCGCACTGAGTCAGCTGCCGGCGGGTCGCCAGCACGATGCGCAGCAACAGATTGAAACCGTGCGCAAGATGCTGCTGGCCATGGTCGAAGACATCCGGGTCGTGCTCGTGAAG
The DNA here is from genome assembly GCF_027257935.1 of Chitinimonas sp. BJYL2. NCBI lineage: Bacteria > Pseudomonadati > Pseudomonadota > Betaproteobacteria > Neisseriales > Chitinibacteraceae > Chitinimonas > Chitinimonas sp. BJYL2. Next base: position 862,982 of record NZ_JANZKW010000002.1, read on the forward strand.
CTGGCTTGGCGTACCCAGACCATGCACTACCTGGCCCATTGCCCTGAGTCAGTCCGGCTCGCCATTGCGCGGGAAACCCTCGACATCTTTGCCCCGCTGGCCAACCGGCTCGGGGTATGGCAAATCAAGTGGGAGCTGGAGGACTTGGGCTTCCGCTTCCTGGAGCCCGTGCTTTACAAAAAGATCGCCGGCTTGCTGGATGAAAAGCGGGCTGATCGCGAGCATTTCATTAGCGATGCGATTGCCAGCCTGCGTGAGGCGCTGTTGCGCCAAGGCGTCAAAGCGGATCTGATGGGGCGACCCAAGCACATCTACAGCATCTACAAGAAGATGCAGCAGAAGCGCCTCGACTTCAGCGAGGTCTACGATATCCGCGCCATCCGCGTGCTCGTCGACAGCGTGGCCGACTGCTATGCCGCGCTCGGCGTGGTGCATCACATCTGGCAGCCCATACCCGGCGAGTTCGACGACTACATCAGCCACCCCAAGGGCAACTTCTACCGCAGCCTGCATACGGTGGTGGTCGGCCCCCAGGACAAGGCGCTCGAAGTGCAGATCCGCACGGTAGAGATGCACGAGCACGCCGAATATGGGGTGGCGGCACACTGGCGCTACAAGGAAGGCGGTCACGGCGACACGCGCTACGAAGAGAAGATCGCCTGGCTACGCCAGTTACTCGACTGGCGCGACGAGATGAGCCAGCAAACGCCGCTGGCCGAGGCCTTCCAGGCCGAACAGTTCGACGACACCGTGTATGCGCTCACGCCGGCAGGCCGCGTCATTGCCCTGCCACAGGGCAGCACACCGCTCGATTTTGCCTACCACCTGCATTCCGATCTCGGCCACCGCTGCCGCGGCGCGAAGGTGGATGGCCATATTGTGCCCCTGAGCACCCCCTTGCAGACCGGTCAGCGGGTCGAGATTCTGGCCGCCAAGGAGGGGGGGCCCAGTATCGACTGGCTACACGAAGGCTATTTGAAGAGTCATCGGGCCATCCAGAAGGTTCGCCACTGGCTGCGGCAGCAGAATCTGGATATTGCCATCGAGACGGGTCGGGGCATTCTGGAGCGCGAGATCGCCCGCAGCGGCCAACATCCGAACCTGGAGGATCTGGCCACCCGTATGGGCTACAAGCAACTCAACGAGTTGCTCGCCGCGGTGGGGCAGAACGAAGTCACGTCCCGCGATCTCGCCATGGCGCTGGTGCCCGCACCGGTGCCGGCGCCCCTGGAAACCAGTGATATCGTCAAGCGTGCCCGCGCCGACCATCAGGGCGAAGGCATCCTGATCGAGGGCGTGGACAAGCTGATGACCATGCTCTCCAAATGCTGCAAACCCGTGCCACCCGACCCGGTCGTCGGTTTTGTCACCAAAGGTCGAGGCATCAGCATTCATCGCAGTGACTGCGCCACGCTCAAGCGCTTGTCAGCACAGGCACCCGAGCGGCTGATCACGGCGGATTGGGGTGACAAGCTGACTCGCGGGCAGAACGGACAGGTATTCGCGGCCGACATCGAGATCGAGGCGCATGATCGTCCCAGCCTCTTGCGCGACATTTCCGATCTGTTTTCGCGCGACAAGATCAATGTTACGGCAGCGCAAACCTTGACCCGCCATCAGGTGGCCAATATGCGCTTTACCCTGGAAATCCGTGATGGCGAGGCGCTGCAGCGCATCACCGCGCAAGTGCAGCAGGTGCCTGGCGTCATACGGGTGTCCCGGCGCTGAACCCGGCGCCAGCTCGCCTAGTCAGCCACGCCCACAAAAAAGCCACCGGCACCGGTGGCTTTTTTGTAGGCGATCGCAAAGGGGCATCAACTCATGCCCGGCCGGGGTGGGCGCAAATGCTGCGTACCCTGCTTGAGCCAGCCAGCCAGCGCATCGCCCGGTATCGGTTTGGAGACATGGAAACCCTGCGCCACATCGCAACCCAGCAGGCGAATCAACTGCCAGTCCGCTGGGTTCTCCACCCCTTCGGCTACGGTGGTCAGATGCAGCTTCTTGCCCATCTCGATCGTACTTTGCAGCATCACATGCAGATGCGGTTTCTCCGATGCGCCGTGCACCAGTGATCGATCGATCTTGAGCTCGGTAAACGGAATGCGTGAAAGCTGCTGCATGGAGGAAAAACCGGTGCCGAAGTCATCGATGCCCAAGCCGAAACCCTTGAGCCGGAGGCGCGCCAAGGTACCCAGCGACAAGGCGAGATCAGACATGACAGCCGTCTCGGTGATTTCCAGCACCAGATACTTGGGCTCGATACCGATCTTGCTGGTCACGGCGGCGATACGGTCTGCCAGGTCGGTCAAAGCCAGCGACTTGGCCGAGAGATTCACGGCCACGCTGATGGTAAGCCCACGCGCATGCCAATCACGCAGTTGTTTGAGTGCCGTTTCAAGTGCCCAGTCGGTAAGGTCATCAATCGCCCCGCCCTCTTCGGCAATCGGGATGAAGTAGGCAGGCGGAACAAGACCGTGCTGCGGGTGCTGCCAGCGCACCAATGCTTCCACGCCACGCATCACACCCGAGTGCGTGGTGACCTTGGGTTGGTAATGCAAGACCAGTTCACGGTTGGCAATGGCGCGGCGTACATCCTCAATGCTGAAGTTGTACTCGGCAGCACGTTGCTTCTCGGAGACCTCACCGGGCCGGAAACGTCCGACCAGATTAGCCAGATTATCGAAAGAAAGGGGTTTTTGAACGATGCCAAGCACGATCAGGCCGTGCTCCTGCGCCATGGTTTCCACGGTGGACAACAGGGTGGTTTCGCGGCCGGATACGACGATCAGTGCGTTGACGAGATGCCGTTCGGCGATATGGCGGATCAACTCCACGCCATCCATATCGGGCATTTCCAGATCGGTGATCAGGATGTCGGGCTTATTGTTGGCGGCAAGGACATCCAGCGCGTGGCGGCCGTTCTCGGCCTCAAGCAATTGTTTGATACCCATACTGGTGAGCAGGTCGAGTGCGTGCAATCGCTGCACGGCGCTGTCCTCTACCACCATGACACTCAGATCGGTGTTGATCGTCATGCTTTGAGCCCTTGTTCCGTCATCAGGCATATTATCGAAAACTGATCCGCAATACCTGTCTGCATGCATTCAGATTAGACCGTGCGCAACAGACTGCGGCTAATCACACCCGGAATTTCCGTCAGGCTTGCCACCTGCTCGGTTGCGCCGATCCGTAGCGCCTCCTTGGGCATCCCGAACACAATACAGCTGGCCTCATCCTGCGCGTAAGTTGTTGCGCCCATATCACGCATTTCCTTCAGACCCTTGGCACCATCATCGCCCATCCCGGTCATGATGATGCCCAGCGCATTCTTGCCGGCACACTTGGCCACCGAACGGAACAGCACATCCACGGATGGTCGATGGCGGCTGACCAAGGGGCCGTCCACCACTTCCACGTAGTAATGCGATGGCCCACGTTTGACCAGCAGGTGCTTGCCGCCCGGCGCAATCAGCGCACGGCCGCGCATCATGCGATCGTTGTTCTCGGCTTCCTTGACTTCGATCTTGCAAAGACCGTTGAGGCGTTGCGCAAAGGTGGCGGTAAATTTTTCGGGCATGTGCTGGACGATAGCCAAGCCAGGACAATCGACACTCAAGGCCGGCAGCACCTGTTCCAATGCCTGAACCCCGCCTGTAGAGACACCCAGCGCCACAATCCGTTCGGTCACGCTATGCATCGGCACCCCGTTAGGGGCATCCAGAATGGCATCGGCACTCAGCTTGGGGGTCTGGATTTTCTCCGACACAAACGACATGGGCGCCCCAACCGCGCGCGGAGGCGGCGTGTCTTGCGGAGCGGGCCTTGATGCAGGCGCGGGCGTATTCAGTGGTCGCAGCATGCGCAGGCGACCGCTCGCTGCGTGAGCGGCGCGGATGGCATGAATCAGATCAGCCGAGCTGTCCTGCAGAAAGTCACGCACACCGATGGAGGGCTTGGTAATGATGCCCAAGGCACCGGAAGACAGCGCTTCCAGCGTCACCGCCGCCCCCTTCTCCGTGAGGCTGGAGCAAATCACGACCGGCGTGGGGCGCTCGGCCATCAGCTTTTTCAGGAAGGTAATGCCGTCCATGCGCGGCATCTCGATATCCAGCACGATGACATCGGGCCACTGAAGCTTCATTCGCTCCATGGCAAACAGCGGGTCCGCCGCTGCGCCGATCACCTTGATATCGGACTCGCGGGCGAGTTCGTCACTGATCACCTGACGCACGACAGCCGAATCATCGACGATCAGCACGTTGATAGGCATGTGTATCCCCCGCTCGCTTACGTTGACTTACCCGGCGTAGGCTGGAACCGGACCCAGACATCGCCGGTCGCGATATCGAATACGATGTGACGATGTCCCTCGCCGGCAAGGTGCTCCCTGCTCAGCCGGAAACCGTGACTGGCCAGCCACTGCTTGCCGAATTCGATATTGCGATCGCCCACTGCTGGTAGTTTGCTGCTGCCGTTATTGAGCATGTGACCGCCACCGAACATTTTCACCACATAGTCCGCCGGCAGCGTTCCGGTCGATTGAATATAGCGCATGACCAATTGAAACGCTTCCTCAGCATAGCGACCATCGAGCTGCGCCGGCAGGCCGGCTTTTGCTGTGCCGGAAGGCTGTGTATTGGGCCGTTGCGGCAGCAGGTAATGACACATCCCCCCGATACGGCGCTGTGGGTGCCACCAGGTGATCGACACACAGGAGCCCAGCAAGGTGCGTATCCGGGTTTCTGCATCGCCGAAATACACCTCTCCCGGTTGCAGGAAAATATCGATCTGGAAGCTCATTTACGCTTCCTGTAGATCGTGGGCATGAAAGATTCGAGCAGACCCGGCAAGCCGATCAGTGATTCGGAGTGGCCCACCACCAGCCAGCCGCCGGGCTTGAGTAACTCGGCTACGGCCTGAACCACTCGCCGCTTGGTGTCACCATCGAAATAGATGATCACATTACGCAGAAAAATCACGTCGAAGCGCCCGATCTCGGGCAAGGATTCGATCAGGTTCACCGCCTCGAAACGCACTTTCTGCCGCAAAGCGCGATCAATCAGCATCTGCCCCATGTACTCGCCTGTGCCACGCAGGCAGTACTGCTTGAGGTAGTCCGGCGGAATATTGTGGGCACGCTCCATGGGATACAGACCGCGCCTTGCCTGCGCGAGTACCCGGCTGGAAATGTCCGACCCGATCACCTCCCATGGCCCTTGTATACCCAAGGTGGAAGCCAGCTCCATTGCTAGGCTGTAAGCCTCCTCACCGGAGGCGCTGGCAGCACTCCAGATTCGCACTGGCTGGCCCTTGAGCAGGGGCAGCAACTGCTCCCGAAGCGCGTCGAAGTGGCGTGGCTCGCGGAAGAAATAGGTTTCGTTGGTGGTGATCAGGTCAATGGCGATCTGCCGCTCGGCATCGTCACCAGACTGCGCGATCAGCTGGAAGTAGTCGCCAAAAGTGGGTACGGCCCGGTCACGCAGGCGCTTGGCCAGCCGGCCAGCAAGCATGGCCTTCTTGACCGGCGCGAGGTGGATACCCGTCAGCTTTTCGATCCATGGCTGGTAATGGGCAAACTCCGCATCGGTCATCTCGACCATGCCGAAGGGAAGCACCGGGTTGAGCCCTGCGGGAGCAATCATCAGGGACCTGCGCTGCCCGCACCCTCGGTGCCTGCCGCGAGTTCGGCCATCTCACCGATGGAGAGCACATGGTTGAGCGACAGCAGGATCACGAACCGATCATCCAGCTTACCCATGCCCTGAATGAACTCGGCGCGCAGCTTCGCGCCGAATGCCGGCGCGGGTTCGATGGCCTCCGGTGGCAGATCCAGCACCTCGTCAACAGCATCGACGATGATGCCCAGATCCAGCCAGTCCTCCTCATGCTGGACCTCGACAATCACGATACAGCTGCGCTTGCCGATTTCGGTCGCGGGGCGACCGAAGCGTGCGGCCAGATCAATCACCGGCACGACCGCGCCCCGCAGGTTGATTACTCCCCGCAGAAAGCGGGGCATCATCGGGACCTCGGTCAAGCCACCGTACTCGATGATCTCCTTGATATGCAGGATTTCCAGCGCGTAAACCTCGCCACCCAGGCGAAAGGTCAGGTACTGGGGCTGCTCCACGGGCTCGGCAACAGCCGTGCTGCTGCGCCGGAAAGGTTTGAGGGCCTGGTTCATGATGGCTCCATGCGCTCGCTAGAATCGGACAAACTGGGTTTCATCGACCGGCTTGGCCGGATGCTGGATAGGCGCGATATTGCCACTGGGCCGAGGCAACTCGGCAACCTGCGCCACAAACTTGGGTATCACCGGGACCGGCGGAGACGCTGGGGCACTGGCTTTACTGGGCGTACGTGGCGGCTCGGCAACCTCGGGCAGGATGATCGGCGCAGGCTCATCCAGCTCGAACACCTGCAGTTGCCGGGCAAGCTGTTCGGCATGGCGCAGCATTTCCTCTGCTGTCGCGGCCAGCTCTTCCGACGCGGCAGCATTGGACTGCGTGGATACACCCAGCGTACTGATGGCCTGATTGATCTGCATCAGCCCGGTTGCCTGCTCGCGGCCCGACGCCGTGATCTCCGCAACCAGATCCGCGGTATGACGTATCTCGGGTAGCGAACTGTCGAGCAGGTTACCCGCGCTGACAGCCAGCTTGTCCGACTCCCCCGCCAGGTTGCCGATCTCACGGGCGGCAGCCTGACTGCGCTCGGCCAGCTTGCGAACCTCCTGCGCCACAACGGCAAAACCCTTGCCATGCTGACCAGCCCGAGCCGCCTCAATGGCGGCATTGAGTGCGAGCAGGTTGGTCTGGTAGGCAATGTCGTCAACAACCCCGATCTTGCTGGCAATCTGACGCATGGCGCCCAAGGAAGCACCGACAGCTCGCCCGCCCTCTGTGGCCATCTCCGCAGCGCGCCCCGCCAGACGATCGGTCTCGGCGGCATGCTGTGCGGTCTGCGCCACGGAAGCGCTGATTTGTTCGATGGCCGCACTGGACTCCTCGATATTGCTGGCCTGTTCGCCCGCCGTACGCGACAGGGCAATCGCAGCAGCCTGCACCTGCGTGGAATTACGCAAGGTGGTGGCTGCCGTGGCGCGCAGCTCACGCATGCTGGCTTGCAGATTGCGCTGCATGCTGGCCAAGGCGGCCATCAAGCTGCGGGTATCGCCGTGGCGCAGTGGAATCGGCGTGCGCAAATTGCCCGCAGCGATATGGTTCGCGATCCGGCTCGCGGCCTCCGGCTCACCACCGAGCAGGCCAAGCAGGTAACGCACCATCACGATACCCAGGACCAGCATGGCCAACAGTCCGACCAGGCTGAGCCAGCCACCCAGTTGCCGCTGTTCGGCGAGCTGCTGGGTGTTGCGCTTGACGGCTTCGGCGATGCGCTGGCCATCCAGGTCCGTCGCGCGATCCAGTGCCTGGGCCAATGCCGCAAAACTGGCATCCAGTTCTCGGAAAATGGCGGGCGATACCGGCGCCGCTACTGCGGTGTCCGTTACGGCGAGGTCTGTTACTGCGGGCACAGCCGCGGCGGCTGGGAGGGTCATGGCGCGCTCTGCCACGGCCTGATGACTGAGCCAGAGACGATCGATCTCGGCCATGACCGCCTTCTCGTCCCGGTCTCGGGTCGTAGATCGATACCGGTCCATCATGCTGAGGTAGCGGCTCCCGGCCTGCTGGCGTGCAGCCAGCAGTCTGGACCGGTCCGGTGTGTCCGGCATAAGGATCAGGGTCTGGGTGAGCTGGTGGTACTGCAGCGCTGCGACATGCGCGGCAGAGAGATCGCGCACGGCCAGCACATGTTGCTCGTGGACGCGGCGTAGTCGGGTATCGGCATCGTCCAGCGCCATCATGGCAAGCAGGCCCATGCCTAGCACCAGCAGGGCAGCCATCCCGAAGACCAGGTAAAAACGGTGAAACAGGGTGAGATGCATCGGCCAGGCCATGGCGCTCATCCTTCACGGCCCGGGCGGGGCAGTTCTACAAGGCTGTTGCGGGGTTCATAGGTACGTTGCTCGGAGCTGGCAGCGCGGCTGATCAGATCGGGAACATCCAGCACCAGCGCCACCGCACCACTGCCCAGAATGGTGGAACCTGCCAGACCACGTACACCGCGGAACAACTGGCCCAGCGGTTTGATCACGGCCTGAAGCTCGCCCTCAAGCCTGTCCACCACCAGGCCGGCACGCAGATTACCGTACTGCACCACAACTACCGCCTGCCGGGCGCTTGCAGCCGCCTCTACCTCAAACAGATCCCGCAGCAGCAGATAGGGCAACACTTCGCCACGGAGGTTCAGGTAATGGCGCGCATCGCTGACCTCGCTGAGGGGCAGGTCCAGGCACTCCAGCACCATATCCAGCGGAATCACGAAGCTGGCAGCGCCAACGCCGACGCGGAAACCATCGATGATGGCCAGGGTAAGGGGCATGCGCAGACGGACGATGGTGCCCTCTCCGGCGCTGGAATCCACTTCGATACTGCCTTTGAGCGCCTCGATATTACGTTTGACCACGTCCATGCCCACACCGCGGCCTGACAGGCTGGTCACGGTCTCCGCCGTGGAAAAGCCTGGCTCGAACACGAGTTGCCAGGTCTCACGCTCCGACATCACCACGTCGGCGTCGATCAGACCCCGCTCGATTGCACGGGCGCGGATACGCTGGGTGTCCAGGCCACCGCCGTCATCCCCCACCTCGATGACCACCGATCCCGATTCGTGGAACGCATTGAGCCAGACCGTACCAACCTCGGCCTTGCCCCGCAGCTGGCGAACGTCGGCGGATTCAATACCGTGGTCTATCGCATTGCGCACCAGATGAACCAGGGGATCACCCAGGCGCTCAACCATGGACTTATCGAGCTCGGTGTCCTCGCCGGAAATATCGAGACGTATCTGTTTGCCAAGCTCGTGTGCCGCATCCCTTACCACCCGCGGGAAACGGTTGAATATGTCACCCACAGGCACCATCCGCAGGGACAGGGCCTCATCGCGAATCTGTTCCACCAGGCCGACCAGCGAGGCGACAGACTCGATCAAGCCGTTGTTGCCGGTTTTGCTGGCCGAGAGTTGTGCAGCGGCGCCGGCAATCACCAGCTCACCAACCAGATCAATCAGGGAATCGAGCCGGGATGCATCCATCCGCACGGTACGATGTTCGCGGGTCTTCTGCGCCTGATGCTCACGCTGCTTGTCGAGTGCCGCCGCCACTGCCTGCGGCGGTGCCAGTTGCTGCTCGACCAGAATGGCGCCCAGCGGGCGATGGTCACCGCTTTCCGCTGCTTCACGCTGAATGCCGAGCACTTCATCGAGCTCAGACGGCGTCAGCGCGCCACCACGTACCAAGATATCGCCCAGCCGGGTGGCGCCCTCTGGGATTTCACGGATCAGGCGGATGTATTCCGAAATATGTGAATGCGGCGGCAGGATGCGGATCTGGCTGTCGTCGCGCACAAACTCGAACACGTTTTCAATGGCGAGCTTGTCCACATGCGGCGCGGCATCGAACTCGATCTCGAATCCCAGATAGCAGGACTCGGGGTCCATGGGCAGCAGTTCGGGCAGGCTGTCGTAAAGCGTCGTCAGGTAGACGATCCGCCCCAGCGAAGCGAGGTAACGGATGAACGAAATCGGGTCCATGCCGTTCCGCAACACATCGGGGCCGAACCGCAGCGAGATATGCCAGTGCTCGCTGGAAACGACATGGTCGCCGTCGGTCTCCACCTCCACCGTCGGCCCTGCCACCCGGGTCATCGGCGCAGCCGCTGGTTCCCTTTCTGCATCGGGTTGCAGACAGGCATGCAGCTGGGCTTCCAGGGTCAGATCGTGCGGCACGCTCCTGCCTTGGCGGACGGCTTCCACCATGGCCCCAATATGGTCGCGCGTCGCAAACAGCAACTGGATCAGGCTTACCGTGAGCGGCAGCGCCTCGTCGCGCACGCGGTCCAGCACGCTCTCGCCCAGATGGGTAAATGCCACCACATCATCGAGGCCGAACAGGCCTGCCGATCCCTTGATGGTATGCACCGCGCGGAACATGGCATTGAGATACTCGCGGCGCAGATCCCCTGTCGAGGTTTCCACTGCCAGCAGCGCATCCTCCATGGCCGCCAGCAACTCGAACGACTCCTCAAAGAAAACCTGCTTGGCGGATTCGAGATTCATGCCGTACGCCCGCGAGAAATGATGACCGGGTCACCAAACACCCCGGCCATGTTGTAGAGATCCATCACGGCAAGTACTGCCTTGCTGTGGCCATGGAAACTCAGGTTCTTTTGCTGGCGGTTGGCTTCGATCTTGAGTGCGAGCAACAATTGCACACCCGCGGTATCAAACTCGGCGATACCGGCAAGATCCACCTCAAGGTGCTCGGCGATATTGAGCTCATCGAGCATGCGCTGCTTGGCCGCACTGGCGTCGTAGATGGTGAGCGTGCCATCGATACGCAGAATGCAGCGATCCTGGTCATAAACCGAAGAAATGGCCATACGCCGGCTCCCGGTAGGCTTGCTGCCGCATGGCGGAATGGAAACTGTGCACAAGCATCATCGCAGACAACCGCTACTTGGCTTCAGGGAAGTATCAGCTTGGCAACGGCCCGTAGCACCTGCTCAGGCTGGAAAGGCTTGACGACCCAAGCCTTGGCGCCCGCCATCTGGCCCTCGATCTTCTTGTCTTCGTGCGCCTCGGTAGTCAGCATGATGATGGGGGTAAAGCGATACTCCGGCAGTTGCTTGACGGCCTTCACGAAGGAAATCCCGTCCATATTGGGCATGTTCACATCGGAAATGATCAAGTGGATACGACGACCATCAAGGCGCGCGAGGCCCTCATTGCCATCCGCGGCCTCGACCACTTCGTAACCGGCATTGGCCAAGGCAATATGAACAACCTGCCGCAAGCTGGCAGAATCATCCACGATCAGAACGGTTTTCTTGCTGTCGTTTGCGACCATCATTGCAGGCAGGGTAAGGGAGTCTGACCTTCATACTAGTTCAGGTGTGCAAGGAAACAATACTGCCGCACACAGCCGCTGCAGCATGCAAGCAACGCTGGCCGCGATTTCACCCTAGAATCAGCGCCATCCTGATGCACAAGCCCAAGAGGTTGCCATGCGTTTCGCCCTGATTCTCACAGCCCTGCTGACGGCCAGTGCCGTGCAGCCCGCCATTGCCAAGTCCGTCAGCCATGCGCTGCCACCCGGCATTGCCTGGGAGCAGGGCGATGTGACTGCCGCCTTTGCACGCGCCAAAGCCACCCAGAAGCCGCTGTTTCTTTACTGGGGCGCGGTGTGGTGCCCACCTTGCAACCAGGTCAAGGCCACCATCTTCAAACAGCAGGCCTTCATTGAACGTACTCGCCAGTTCATTCCTGTCTATCTGGATGGCGATAGCCCCGGCGCACAAAAGCTCGCCAGTCAGTACAAGGTTCGCGGTTACCCGACCATGATCCTGTTCAAGCCGGACGGCAGCGAGATCACACGTCTCCCCGGCGAGGTGGACCTGGAACGCTATCTGCAAACGCTGGAGCTGGGCCTCAGCAATGCCCGTCCGGTGCGCCAGCTGCTTGCCAGCGCCAATCAAGGGGAGGCGCTCAGCCATAGCGAGTGGCAACTGCTGGCGGACTATGCCTGGGAAACGGATCGAGCCCAGCTGGTGCCGGAAGACCGTCTGCCCGGTACTTTGGCCAATCTGGTCGCACGCATGCCCGCCAACCTGGGCCCGGTTGCATTGCGCTTGAAACTCAAGGCACTCGCCGTCAGCACCAGCGCCGGCAGCATCACACCCGAGCAGGCAGCGCAGGGACGCAGCCTGCTGCACTCACTCTTCGCCACGACTGGCCAGACCCGACGCAACTTCGATGTATTGGTCAATTACACCAGCAGCATGGGCAAGGTGCTGACCGCTGCGGCCCCCGCAGAGCGGGAGACCTTGCTTAAGGCCTGGCATGCCGCCTTACGCACCCTTGCCGACGACACCACGGTGTCCACTACCGACAGACTGGCCGCTGCCGTGGCCGGTCTCTCGCTGGCACGCATCAGCGCGCCCGAAGCGCCGTTGCCCACGGCTCTGGTGGCAGATATACGCCAACGTGTCAGTCAAGCAGACCAGACCACCACCGATGGCTACGAACGCCAGTCGGTCATCAGCCTCGGGGCCGATGCGCTCACCGAAGCCGGGCTCGATCAGGAATCCGATCGCCTGCTGCTGGCGGAGCTCAAGCGCTCACACTCGCCTTATTATTTCATGCTGGGTCTGGCTGCGAACGCCAAGGCACGTGGCGACAAGGCCGCCGCGCTGAACTGGATGGAGCAGGCCTATCAACGCGCAGAAGGTCCGGCCACACGACTGCAATGGGGAGTCAGCTACATCAGCGGCCTTATCGAACTGAGCCCGCAAGATGCCAAGCGCATCGACAAGGCCACCCTGCAGGTACTCAAGGAACTCGAAGCCAGCAAGCATGTTTTCTACGAGCGCAATCAGCGCGCGCTGGAAAAGTTGCTGAGCAAGCTCACGGCCTGGAACAAGGACAAGGCGCATCAAGCCAGTCTCAGACAGGTACACAGCCAGCTGGACAAGCTGTGCCGCCCGATTGCCAAGACCGATCCGCAAAAGCCGGTCTGTGAAGGCCTGGTCAAGCAGGCGCGAGGCTGATCGGCACCGTGCGGCCCGCGTACCATGCAGAAAGCCGGCTACAAAGCCGGCTTTCTGATTCACCCCGGTTCGCCCGCCTGGCCCCTACTGCGGCTTCCAGCGCAGGCAAAACTTGTCGTAATCTTTCTCGATCTTGTCGCGCTTGGCGGCCATACGCTCCAGTTCCCAAGGTTGCGCACCCAGGCGTTTGCGGGTCTCCATCACCTTGAGCTCCTTCACGTACTTGTCGCAACGATCCTTTTCCTTGCCCTTGAGATGCTCGTAGAAAATGGGGGTGTATTTGTCCGGCAGCGTGACCGGATCAGCCGCCAGCGCAGGCAGGCTCACCAGAACCAGCGTCATCAGGATGCTGCGCATGCCACACTCTCCTCCAATGCCATTGCATCAACACGTTCAGCCAAGGTCCGCGCAAAACCATCGTCCCGCCAGCGCCGCTCGCCACAAGCCCCTATCGGCACCACGCCAGCCAGACTGTTGCATAAGATCGCCGCATCGGCATCCAGAAATGCATCGATGTCGAACGCCTGCATCGCCACCGCCACACCCAGCGACTGCGCCGCAGCGATGACCATATCGCGCGTCACACCCGCCACGCCACAATCCTGCAGGGGATGGGTGTAAAGGGTGTTGCCGCGCAGGATGAACAGATTGCTCATCACCCCTTCCACTACTTCCCCACGCGCATTGCGCATCAATCCATCAAAGACACCAACATCCGACCACTCCCTACGCGCCATCACCTGATCCAGACGGTTCAGATGCTTGACCCCAGCAAGACCCGGATTGATCGGCAGCAACCAGTCACACAAGCGCACCTCAACCGGCGCGATTGGCCGTTGCAGCGCATAGGCAGGCAATGCCCCCATCTGTACGACACGCGTTGGCGCAGCAACTGGATCACTCGCATAGCCGCGGGTACTGATACCTCGTGTGAGCGTAAGCTTGATCGTCGCATCCGATGGTGCAAGTTGGGCAATGTCGGCCAGCCAAGTGGCTTCGTTCGGGCAAACGATACCCAGTCGGGCCGCATCATCCCGCAAACGCGCGTAGTGACGTGACCATGACTGCAGGCGACCAGCACGGCAAGGCAAGGTACGGAACACGCCATCGCCATAAGCGAGACCGCGATCGCTCGAAGATACCTGGGCCTTGGGCTCACCATTGATCCGTATCATGCCCGCTCCTCACCTTTGTCAGCACACATACCCGCCTGGCTCTCAAACCTTTTCCAGAGACGGCGCATTGGTCGCCCCATCGGTTTGCTCAGCCTGAACCGGTGATACAGCAAGGGCCTCTTGCGCAGCTTTGGCAGATGGTGCAGGTGGGGTCATGGGCGGCTCAACATTGACTGGCTTGACCCGGTGATAGTCGTGAACAAACGTTTCCGCCACACGGACAGAGATAGCAAAGTAAGGTGCCCAAACTAGGAGACCGAACGCGCTGCGTGCCAAACCCTTCATCGTGGCCGAATCAAGCGCCTCGCGGCCTTGCACAACATAGGCCGCCGAAACATCCAGCACCATCAGCACCAGCCCGGCTGACATCAGGCCGATATAAAGCATTGGGACCGTGCGTCGCTTCTGGTAAGTCAGCACGACCAGCAAGATGCTGAATACCATCAGCCCGAGATTCGCCACCAGCGTCACCAGCATGGCGGGTTCCCACATCGGGTGGTAGGCCTCGCTGCTGGCCTGCGTCAGGCTCGCCCAAGTGTCCGGGGCATAAGCCGGCAAGGTTTCCGACATTTCGGCCAGCAGCCTGAAGGGGGTTACGGTAATGCCGAGCAGTGGCAGGAGCAGCCAGCCGCCAAAGCGCCGGGCAACCTGCTTGGGAAGTGGATTACGGTTTGCTGGCAAATCATGGCGGTAGAACTTGTGTGCCAGCCAAACCCACAGACAGGTAAACATTGCCCCGATCAGCACGATGGTCCAGTTGATACCCGAGCCTCCGCTACGGGCCGTCTCCGTCTCCGGGTCATTTAAGTAGAGCTCGTAATCCGTGCTGGCACGTGCCTGACCCAGCTTCTCTGCGTAGGCAGCTACGGCATCGGCAGCGACATGATCCGACTTGGTCTGATACTTGTCCGTGATGGTCAGTACAGGGCCCCTTTGCAGGGTAGTGCGCGAGTACGTAAACGCTGCGTGCTCAATCGAGTCGCTATCGCTGCGATCTGGCCAGGCTTCCGGCAGGGTCACCGTGGTGATGTGCGTAATGCTGGCGGGATACCGCACAGCCAAGGGCGACTGGCGATTCAGGCTTTCTGGTTTACGCAGGTACTCAAGGACATCCGGTGCGTAGATGGATGCCTCCTTGCGCTGCTTGTCCTCATTACGCACCCACAAGGCGGGTACCGTGTAGCGCTCAGTAATGGTGACCAGATTGGCCGACTCATCCTCCTCTACAACAAACGGTTCTCGAACCGCTATATCGGGATAGAACCGTGCGTAATAGTTCAGGTATTGCTTCTGCAACTCCTCACGATTCTGGGATGCCAGCGTATGCCGCATCGCATCCGCACCAGCACCCTCCGTAACCGTTACCACGGTGTAATGTGCGGGCTTGTCAAAGCCGGCGCTCGCATCCAGCTCGGCCTTGATCTGGCGACTCATATTTCCGCCTGCACCTCGCATGGGTACCAGATCAGCACTATCTATATCGATCAGCAAGGCGCGACCGAAGTCGGGTTGGTACACGCGGGCGAGATTGCCAAGCTGCGTATTGCGCGTAGGGTCCAGCCAGTAATGACTGCCATCTGCAGCCTTGATGGCAACGAGCACATGATTGAACGCCGAAGGCATGGGCGGCCACTTTTCAATACCGCGCGTAAGCTGGGTATTGACCAGCGCCGGCGTCGCCTCTACGCCCAACGCCTTGAGCATCGTGATCATCAGCAGGGTTTTATCCTTGCAATCACCGAAGCGTCTTTTGAAGGTGACGTCAGGGTGGCTCGGTGCATGCGAGCCCGGCCCAACCTCCACGCCCAGATAACGAATCTGTGACTGCACGAATCGGAGGGTGGCAACAATACGCCCAGCCGTGTCTGGATGTGCATCGGCGATTCGGCGAATTTCCTGCTGCAGAAGCGGACTCACACGATCTGGCGCGCGATACAAGGGCGCCGCCCACCTGACCACGTCCGACCAACGCTGGAATTCAGTCCAGTAAACGGCGGGGTAAGGGTCGTACCAAGCAGGTGCGTCGTTCTCAACAACAAGCGGCGCAACCTTTTCACGCGTCCAGCGATACTCCCGGTAAGCGCCCGACTCGGTGACTTGGGCTTGCATATCCGTGTTCAGCGATGTTACCTGGATCGTTCGACCGACCGGTACCAGCAAGCGCGCTCGGAGATGCTGCACCGGCACACTCCACTGCAGGTCAAGGCGTCCGAATGTCTGATTGGCAAAAACCGGATTACTACCAGTAAGCGTGTACGCATACTCAATGATGTCGCCAACCCGGATGTCGTCGAGAAACAGACTTGCTGTCTTGGTACCGTCATAGATGAGGTACTCCAGCTCTCGCTCGCGTTGCAACAACTTCACGGATTTGGGTACCAGCTTGTCCATGACGGCCTCACCGCGACGGATGCGAACCCAATGCATGGTCAGGGTCTGGTAGGACGGGTCAAAATCGATGCTGATATTGGCGGCTTTTTCCACCCCGACGCTATTGAGCGTCTTCATCGACAGGTAACGATAGATAGAGCGACTATTCGATTCGACTCTTACCTGCATGTCCGTCTGCAAGTAGGCAAGACCTTGGCTAGTCTCGTTCGAATGAGTTACGTAGGCCCGTTGAGGCGTGGACAGAACCCAGTGCGCTGGACTACCGAACAACAACTGCCGGGCCTGGGTCTCGGCATGTAAAGGTACCAACCCTATCACCAAGACCAGCAACCAACATCTGCGCACACACCCGGCGAGCATGCCGGCAAAGATCAACTTCATACTTCCCCCTGATTTCTACGTTTTTTTAGTTCTGCCAGATTAAATCGAGCAGCTATTCATTATGCGACGTCTTGCAAGAAGCCATGCTCACTGCGGGATGCTTTATCCGGTTGGACAGAACCTAATCTTATTGATTTTGCCCCAGCGCCCGCAGCAGGCCGCGCGCCTTCGCGCGGGTTTCGTTGAGTTCGCGCTCGGGATCGCTGTCCGCCACAATTCCTGCGCCCGCGCGGAAGTACAGTGTGTCGCCGGTCTGCACAAAAGTGCGGATCAGGATGTTGAGGTCCAGCGAGCCATCGCGGTTGATGTAGCCCAGGCTGCCCGTGTAGGCCCGGCGCGGTCGGTCTTCGAGCTCGCGGATGATCTGCATGCAGCGCACCTTGGGGCAGCCGGTGATGGTGCCGCCCGGGAACAGCGCGCGCAGTACACTGGCGACGGTTTCACCATCACGCAACTGGCAGCTCACGGTTGATTCGATGTGGTGCACATAGGTGTAGCTGGTCACTTCCATCAACGCATCGACCTTGACCGTGCCGGGCACAGCGATACGGCCCAGATCATTGCGTTCCAGGTCGATCAGCATGATGTGCTCGGCGCGCTCCTTGGTGGAGGCGATCAGGCGCGACTTCTGGGCGGCGTCCTCGACCGGATCGGGCGAGCGTGGATGCGTGCCGGCAATCGGCCGTGTTTCGACGCGGCCGTAGCCATCGATACGCACGAGGCGCTCAGGGGAGGAACTGACGATGGCGTTACCATCGCCCAGATCCACATAGGCCGAGAACGGCGCCGGGTTAGCCTGGCGCAGCTGCGCATACAGATCCAGCGGGCCGACATCGGCCGCGAGCCGGGCATCCCAGCCACGCGAGAGGTTGACCTGGAATACGTCGCCATCGCGGATGTAATCCTTGCTACGCCGCACGCCGGCCAGAAAGGCGTCGGGCGCGTCCTCGGTCAGTGTTTCCAGCACCACCGGATGCGGCGCAAACCCCGGCGCGACGGCAATCAATTGCTGCAAGCGCGCCAGCTGGCTGTCGGTTTCGGCCACCAGCAACGCACGGCCATTATCGCGCGACACCAACACCGCAGCGGGCACACGCGCAAGCAGGCCCAGAGGGAACGCATCACCCTCACGCGATGCCACCGTGGCTTCGAGCGTTTGTAGCCACTCATAGCCCAGATAGGTGAACCAGCCACCGCGGAACGGCAACGCCTCGTCGCGCACTTGCGGCGTAATGGGCAAGCCGGCGAGATCGTCAAACAACGCCCTGCCCTCATCGGCCGCGTAGACACGCACGGATTCGGGCAGCGCAAACAGGATGTCCCAGCCCTGCGCGCCGGCAGACTGGAGCAAATAAGGGAAGTCGGCCGGGTAGGCCGCTGCCAGCGCCAGCAGATCAGGCGCGGACGGGAGCGACAGGTTTGGCATCGCAGTGCTAGATGGGGAAACGCGCGCAGTCTCCCGCTTGGCATCCACCTTGGCAAGGCTTTGCGGCGATGAAATTTCTGCATGCGCGACCGGCACGGCAAAGCAAACGGCCGCCCGGAGGCGGCCGTTCAGGCTTGCCAACCCATCAGACGCGCTTGAACACCAGCGTGCCGTTGGTACCACCAAAACCAAACGAGTTGGAGATGGCCACATCAATCCGCATATCGCGCGCGGTATTGGCCACGTAGTCCAGATCGCACCCCCCTTCGATATCCT
This sequence comes from Chitinimonas sp. BJYL2, assembly GCF_027257935.1. Lineage (NCBI taxonomy): Bacteria > Pseudomonadati > Pseudomonadota > Betaproteobacteria > Neisseriales > Chitinibacteraceae > Chitinimonas > Chitinimonas sp. BJYL2. The sequence continues at coordinate 881,296 of NZ_JANZKW010000002.1, forward strand.
GCTCGAAGAGGTTGATGGTGGGCGGACTCTTCTGGTGATGCACGGCCAGCACCGAGTACACGGCCTCGACACCGCCCGCGCCACCCAGCAGGTGGCCCGTCATCGACTTGGTCGAGTTGATCGCCAGCTTCTTGGCGTGGTCGCCAAATGCGAGCTTGAGTGCATTGGTTTCGTTGGCATCACCTAGCGGCGTGGACGTGCCATGCGCGTTCACATACTGCACCTGATCCGGATTCAGACCCGCATCGCGCAGGGCATTGCTGACGCCACGCGCAGGGCCTTCTGCGCTCGGTGCCGTGATGTGGTGGGCATCCGAGCTCATGCCAAAACCAGCCAGCTCGGCATAAATACGTGCGCCGCGCTTCTTGGCGGCCTCGTATTCCTCGAGCACCAGAATGCCGGCGCCCTCGCCCATCACGAAGCCGTCGCGGCCTTTGTCCCATGGGCGGGACGAGGTGGCCGGGTCGTCATTGCGAGTGGACAGCGCCTTCATCGCGGCAAAGCCACCGATGCCCAGGCCGCTAATCGCGCACTCGGCACCACCGGCAATCATCACATCGGCATCGCCATACTGGATCATGCGGGCAGCATCACCGATGCAATGCGCACCGGTCGTACAGGCCGAGACGATGCCATAGGACGGCCCCTGATAGCCCTTCATGATGGTGACATGGCCCGCGATCAGGTTGATCAGCGAACCGGGGATGAAGAAGGGGCCGATCTTGCGCGGGCCACCTTCGAGCAGATCGCGGCCGGTTTCCTCGATCAGGGGCAGGCCGCCAATACCGGAACCGATATTGACGCCAACGCGGGTTTTATCGAGGTCGGCAATCTCGTCCAGGCCCGCATCCTTGATGGCATCGAGCGCTGCCGCAATGCCATAGTGGATGAAGGTATCCATCCGCCGTGCTTCCTTGGGCGAGATGTACTGGGTCACGTCAAAATCACGCACTTCACCGGCAATCTGGCAGGCCATGGCGCTGGCATCAAAACGGGTGATGCGGCCGATGCCGCTCTTGCCGGCCAGCAGATTGGCCCAGCCGGTTTCAACGTTGTTGCCCACCGGCGAAATATGACCGAGACCGGTCACAACGACTCTGCGTTTGGACATGGAAATTCCTGTGCTGCGGGATGATGATTGGGAGCGAGCTTAGCAGCCGCTTGCGACAAACCGCTTACGCCCAGACTCAAACAAGCAACCGATCAAATTGCGGGGTCAATGCGACAAGACCCCGCACGAACGGATCGTCACGGGGTCTTGCAGAGCAGATGCCGCCGTCAACCTGACGACCTGCTGCCGGCTTACTTGTTCAGGTGGCCCTTGATGTAATCAACCGCCAGCTGAACCGTGGTGATCTTTTCGGCTTCTTCGTCCGGAATCTCGCACTCGAATTCCTCTTCGAGCGCCATCACGAGCTCAACGGTGTCGAGGGAGTCGGCGCCAAGGTCTTCAACGAAGGACGAATCCTGCTTGATGTCTGCTTCGTTGACGCCAAGTTGTTCGGCGACGATCTTCTTCACGCGTTGTTCGATGTTTTCCATTCTTGAACCCAAGCCTTTCGTGTTGGATGGTCAAAAAGCGCCCGCATTCTAGCAAAAAAAGGCAGGCGCGAGTTAAGGCTATAAAAAGCCTTTTAATTCATGTACATGCCGCCGTTCACATGCAGTGTCGTGCCGGTTACATAGCCGGCACGGTCACTGGCGAGAAAGCCGACGGCATCGGCAATCTCCTGCGGCTGACCCAGACGTTCCAGCGGAATCTGGCTCAGCAGCTTCTGTTTGTAGTCATCCGGGAGCACGGCGGTCATATCGGTATCGATGAAGCCGGGCGCCACACAATTGACCGTGATGTTACGACTGCCCACTTCACGCGCCAAGGAACGGCTGAACCCCATCATGCCAGCCTTGGCCGCCGAATAGTTGGTCTGGCCAGCGGAACCCAGGCTACCCACTACCGAAGCGATACTGATGATGCGACCCCAACGGGCCTTCATCATGCCACGGAGCACCGCCTTGGACAGGCGATAGACCGAGCGCAGATTGGTATCGACGACGGCATCCCATTCGTCTTCCTTCATACGCATCAGCAACTGATCGCGGGTAATGCCGGCATTGTTGACCAGCACGGCCACCGGGCCGAATTGCTTATCGATGGCCTCCAGCGCGGCATCAATGGCCGCACCGTCGTTCACGTCCAGCGCGAGGCCGGTGCCGTTGAAGCCGGCCTCTTTCAGATAAGCCGAGATGGCGTCTGCACCCGAAGCACTGGTGGCGGTGCCAACCACGATGGCACCTTCGCGGGCCAGGGTTTCTGCGATGGCACGGCCAATGCCGCGGGATGCGCCGGTAACGAGGGCGACTTTGCCTTGCAGGGACATGGGGTTCTCCGTGATGTCAGGCGCTCAGTTGCGCACTCAGTGCGTCGAACTGGGCGGGGTCGGTCAGGGCAACGGCATTAAGGCCATCGACGATGCGCTTGTTCAAGCCGGCAAGCACCTTGCCGGGGCCGCATTCGGCCACCAGCGTGACGCCGTTGGCGCCGAAATACTGCACGGTCTCCACCCAGCGCACCGGACTGAACAGCTGGCGTGCCAGCGCATCGCGAATTTGCGCAGCATCGGTGTAGGCAGCCACGTCGGCGTTATGGATAACCGGGATGGCCGGCGCCTTGATCTCGATTCCGGCCAGCGCGGTGGCCAGCTTTTCGGCCGCGGGCTTCATCAGCGCGCAGTGTGAGGGCACCGATACCGGCAGCGGCAGCGCACGCTTGGCGCCACGCGCCTTGCAGGCTTCGCAGGCACGGTCGACCGCAGTCTTGGCGCCGGCAATCACGACCTGGCCGGGGGAGTTGAAATTCACAGCCTCTACCACCTCGCCTTGCGCGGCTTCGGCGCAGGCAGCACGGATCGCATCGTCGTCCAGGCCCAGAATGGCGGCCATCGCACCCTCGCCGGCCGGCACGGCCGACTGCATGGCCTCAGCGCGCAGGCGGACCAGCTTCACCGCATCGGCAAAGCTGATCGAACCCGCAGCGACCAGCGCGCTGTACTCGCCCAAGCTATGACCGGCCAGCACATCGGGCACCCGGCCGCCCTGGGCCAGCCAGGCACGGTAAGTGGCCACGCCGGCAACCAGCATGGCGGGTTGCGTGTTCACCGTGGCGTCGAGCGCTTCCTTGGGGCCGTCGGCAATCAGTGCGGCCACGTCCTGACCCAGCGCCTCACTGGCTTCAGCCAGCGTGGCGACCACCTCGGGCAGATGGGCAAAGGCGTTCAGCATGCCCACGGCCTGCGAGCCCTGGCCCGGGAAAACAAATGCGAGTTTCATAGAGTGACACTCCGGATTCTGTGGCGAATTGCGGGAAAACTGCGCCGAAATTCTTCGATCGGCCGCGATACTACCCACGCAAGATGACAAATTCCAGCAAGCGGGCGCTTGTTTGAACCTGGCAGGCTACCAGCGCAGCAGCGCCGAGCCCCAGGCAAAGCCACCACCGATGCCTTCAAGCATCAGCAACTCGCCCTTCTTGAACTTGCCGGCACGCGCCGCCTCATCCAGCGCCAGCGGAATCGACGCCGCCGAGGTATTGCCGTGACGATCCACGGTCACCACCACGCGATCCATGCTCAGACCCAAGTGCTTGGCGGTCGATTCGATGATGCGGATATTGGCCTGATGCGGCACCAGCCAGTTCAGGTCCGCCTTGGTGAGACCCGCGTCGCGCAGCGTCTCTTCGGCCAGTTCGGCCAGCGCCTTGACGGCAAACTTGAATACCGCCTGACCATCCATGAACAAGTAGGGCGTACCGGTGATCTTGCCGTTGGCGATCGAACCCGCCGTCGTCAGGATGTCGCAATAGCGGCCATCGGCCTTGAGCTTGGTCGCCAGAATGCCGGGCTCCTCACTGGCCGACAGCACGACCGCGCCAGCGCCGTCGCCAAACAGCACACAGGTCGTGCGGTCTTCCCAATTGAGGATGCGCGAGAACACTTCAGCCCCCACCACCAGCGCATGCTTGGCACCACCGCCACGAATGAAGTGATCGGCCGTCGAAAGAGCGTAGGCAAAACCCGCACACACCGCCTGCACATCGAACGCGGCCGAGCCATGCGCCCCAAGCTTTTTCTGCAAGATGCAGGCGGTACTGGGGAAGACGACATCGGGCGTGGTCGTGGCCACGATGATCAGATCGATATCGGCAGGCGTGAGGCCAGCGGCATCGAGCGCCGCCTGACTGGCCTTGAGCGCGAGATCGCTGGTCAGCTCGTCGGGCGCGGCAATACGGCGCTCACGAATGCCGGTGCGGCTGACTATCCAGTCATCGGTGGTCTCGACTCGCGCGGCGAGCTCAGCGTTGGTCAGCACAGTGACCGGCAGATAACTGCCGGTGCCGGAAATGCGGGAATACAGCACCTTGTGGTCTCCATCCGCCATCAGGTTTGATGGCGCTACGCGGGGTTACGCCACCCCGGAACATGGCCGGGGCAGTCCATTTCCAGATTGAATCAGTCCACCGAGACGGCGGCCGGCACGACGTGGTCGGCCATGATGTCAGTAATCTTGTGCAGTACGCCGGAACGTGCCTCTTCCAGCGCCTGTTCCAGCGCGCAGTAGAACGCGTAGCTGTCGGCGCTGCCGTGGCTCTTGACCACGATGCCGCGCAGCCCCACCAGACTGGCACCGTTGAAACGGCGTGGGTCCACGCGCTTGCGGAAGCTCAGCAGCACAGGCATGGCCACCACGGCGATCAGCTTGCGCCACCAGCTCTTGGAAAATTCCTCCTTGAGGAACTGGGCCATCATCTTGGCAATACCCTCCGATGCCTTCAGCGCCACATTGCCGGTAAAGCCATCGCAGACGATCACATCGACCGTGCCCTTGTAGATATCGTTGCCTTCGACATTGCCGTGAAAATTGAGCTTGGATGCGCGCAGCAGCTCGGCCGCCGCCTTCACGGACTCATTACCCTTGATGTCCTCGGAACCGATATTGAGCAGGCCAACACTAGGGCGCTCACTATGGTTCAGCGCACCGAAGAGCGTGGAACCCATTACTGCAAACTGATACAGCTGCTCAGGCGTGCAGTCGATATTCGCACCCAGATCCAGCACGCAGCTCACTCCGCGCATATTGGGGAGCAGCTTGGCGATGGCGGGACGATCAATGCCCGGCAGGGTTTTGAGCACAAAACGGGCGGTGGCCATCAGTGCGCCGGTGTTGCCGGCCGACACGCAGGCATGCGCCTCGCCCGACTTGACCAGGTTGATGGCAACCCGCATCGATGAGTCTTTTTTGTTCTTGAGTGCGGATTGTGGCGCCTCGTCCATGGCCACCACCTCGGTCGCCGCATGAACACGCAGTCGCGGGCCGGTGCGCGCATGGCGCGCCTTGAGTTCAGCCTCGATGGCGTCCTGCACACCCACCAGTACCACATTCACATCCGGATGCGCTTTCATGAAGCGCAGCGCCGCGGGTACGGTCACGTGGACACCGTGATCGCCACCCATGGCATCGATTGAAACGGTAATTTCTTCCATCAGCTTCTATCGTCCGCAGGGCGGCAAACCGCCCCAAGCGCTAGCTCGAAAAGAAAAAGGCGCACTCCGGGAGTGCGCCTTTCGGGTCTTACCAAGCACAAGGAGCAATCACTCGCCCTTGGCCTTGACCACGCGACGGCCACGGTAGAAACCGTTCGGGCTGATGTGGTGACGCAGGTGAGCCTCACCGGTGCTCGGCTCAACAGCCAGCGCAGGTGCGGTCAGAAAGTCGTGGGCGCGATGCATGCCGCGCTTCGACGGGGACTTTTTGTTCTGTTGAACGGCCATGGTCTTACTCCTGAATCAAACTCGTAATGTCAAAAACTTACTGCTCACCGCGCTTCAACTTGCCTTTGAGCTCCGCCAGCACGGCAAACGGGTTCGGCCTTTGTGATGGCGCTTCTTCCACCACATCCATCGCTGCTTCGGCGGCACAGGCATCGTGCAAGGCCACATAAGGCAACGACAGCAAAATCTCGTCCTCGATCAGGTTCTGCAGATCGAAATCCCGATCAAACATCAACCCTTCCAGCTCATCCTCTTCGGCTTCGGCCGTTTCGAGCTTGGCCTCATCACCAAACAGCGTGAAACGCGCCGTCACATCCAGCTCGAAATCCATCGGCTTGAGACAGCGATGGCAGCGCAGCTGCAATTCACCCCCCAGCGCCAGATCCAGCACGGGCCGCTTGTAGTGATCCATGCTGCCTGCCAGCGCGTAATGCACCGCAGAACCGCTGATCACATCGGCCTGCACACGCTCAAGCTTGCTCAGCGGTAACTCACCGCGTCGCGACTTGCCTTGGCGGGCAAACTCACCGTTATCGAAGATAAGGTCGGACATAAACGGCGGATGATATACTCCAAGCCGCTGCAACGTCAAAGAGATTATGGCTTTTCAATGCGTTGCAAACGCCTGATTGTACAGACTTCCTCCTGCCCATGACCCAGTTGATCCTCGGTTCCACCTCCCGCTATCGCCGCGAGCTACTTGCCCGCCTTGGCGTGCCCTTTGATGTTGCCGCGCCTGACTGCGACGAAACACCGCTCGCCGGCGAGAGCGCTGCCGACACCGCCACACGCTTGGCTCGACTCAAGGCTCAGTCGCTAGCGGCGCGTTATCCAGATGCACTGATCATCGGCTCCGATCAGGTCGCCCTGCTCAATGGCCAGCAACTCGGCAAGCCCGGTAATTTCGAGCGCGCGTTTGCGCAGCTCAGTGCCATGCGTGGCCAGACCATCGTCTTCCACACCGCGCTGGCCCTGCACAACGCCCGCACCGGCAACACCCGAGAGGCCATCGTGCCTTGGGAAGTCACCATGCGCGACTATAGCGATGCGGAGATCCGTGCTTATCTAGAACGCGAACAGCCTTATGACTGCGCCGGCAGCGCCAAGACCGAAGGCTTGGGCGTAGCCATGATTGCCGACATGCGCGGCAGCGACCCAGCCGCCATCATCGGCCTGCCACTGATTGCGCTATGCCGACTGCTGCGTGAAGAAGGCTTCCCGCTGCTATGAGTATTGGCACGCTCTATCTTGTTCCCGCGCCGCTGGGCGAAGGCTCGCTCGATAGCGTGCTGCCTGCCGATGTGCGCGCCATCGCCAATCGCATCGACCATTGGGTCGTGGAGAATGCCAAAACGGCACGCCGCTTCCTCAAGCTCTACGGCCCCGAGCGCACCATCGCCAGCCTGACGATGGCCACGCTGAACGAACACACCGAGGCACGCGAAGTCAACGCCTTGCTGGCCCCGCTACTGGCCGGCCACGATGTAGGCGTGCTGTCCGAGGCCGGCTGCCCCGGCATTGCCGACCCCGGCGCGGACCTGGTGCGGCTTGCTCACGCCAAGGGCATCCGCGTGGTGCCGCTGGTGGGTCCATCGTCGATTCTGCTGGCCTTGATGGCGGCAGGGGCCAGCGGCCAGCGTTTCCGCTTTCATGGCTATCTGCCGGTTGATGCCGGCCCGCGCACCGAGCGGCTGCGTGAACTGGAGCGCGATTCCGCCAAGCTGGATGAAGCCCAGCTCTTCATCGAAACGCCCTATCGCAACGATGCGCTGATCGACGCGATTGCCCAGACCTGCCGCCCGCAAACCATGCTTACCGTGGCGCGCGACGTCACCACGGCCGACGAACTGATCGCTTCCAAGCCACTATCACGCTGGAAAAACGAACCCCGGCCCGAGCTGCACAAGCGCCCGGCCATGTTTGTGCTGTACGCAGGTAAATAGCCGCAAGCCCGCCACCCCGCGTGGCGACTAGAATGCACTGATTCCCGAGTCTGAAGTCCACCATGAAAATTGCGGTCGCCCAGTTCAACGCCACCGTCGGCGATCTCGCCGGCAATACCGATCAGATCATTGCGCTGATCACCGATGCACGCGCCAACGGCGCCGATGTCCTGCTCGTGCCCGAGCTGTCGATCACCGGCTACCCGCCCGAAGACCTGCTGCTGCGCCCCAGCTTCTACGCCGCCTGCAACGAACAGCTTGACCGGCTGCTGGATGTAGCCGACGACGTGACGCTGATCGTCGGCCACCCGCTGATGCTGGGTGCCGAGCGCTTTAACGCCATCACCGTAATGCGCGATGGTCACATCCTCGGCCGCGGTCAGAAGCTGGTCTTGCCCAATAACGAAGTCTTCGACGAATGCCGCTACTTCACGCCCGGCGTCACGCCCTGCGTGTACACCCAGCGCAATCACGATGGCAGCGAGGTGCAGGTAGGCGTGCTGATTTGTGAGGACATCTGGCATGTGGAGCCCGCATCCGAAGCCGCCGACATGGGCGCGGAAATCCTCCTGGTGCCCAATGCCTCGCCATATCACGTGGGCAAGGAAGGCGTGCGCCAGCAGATCGTGCGGCAGCGGGTCGAAGAAACCGGCTTGCCCATCGTGTATGGCAACTGGGTAGGCGGCCAGGATGAGCTGGTATTCGACGGCGCGAGCTTTGCACTCAACAAAGCCGGCGAACTCGTCGCCCAGCTGCCCGCGTTTGAAACCGCCACCGCCTATCTCGACTACCTCGATGGCGATCTGCAAGCTGGCGAGATCGCCGTGCAACCCGATACCGAAGCCGCCGTTTACAAGGCACTGGTTGTGGCCACGCGCGATTACATCGTCAAGAACGGCTTTCCCGGTGCGATCATCGGTCTCTCGGGCGGTATTGATTCGGCGTTGACGCTGGCGATTGCGGTCGATGCCTTGGGCGCCGACAAAGTCCGCGCGGTGATGATGCCCTCTCGTTACACCGCACAGATCAGCCTCGACGATTCGCGCGAGATGATCCGCTGCCTGGGCGTGCAATACGACGAACTCAGCATCGAGCCGATGTACGAAGCCTTCAGCGCCACGCTGGCCCCGCAGTTTGCTGGCCTGCCGGTGGATGCGACTGAGGAGAACCTGCAATCGCGCATCCGCGGCGTGATCCTGATGGCGCTGTCCAACAAAACCGGCCGACTGGTGCTGACCACGGGCAACAAATCCGAGATGACTACCGGTTACGCCACGCTCTATGGCGATATGGCCGGCGGTTATGCGGTGCTCAAGGACATTGCCAAAACCTTGGTCTACCGGCTCTCGCACTACCGCAATACGGTGTCAGATGTGATTCCCGAGCGCATCATCACGCGCCCGCCCTCGGCCGAGCTGCGCGAGGATCAGGTCGACCAGGACAGCTTGCCGCCCTACGATGTTCTCGATGCGATCATGGAACGCTACGTCGAGCGCAATGAATCGATGGCCGACATCATCCGCGCCGGCTTCGATGAAAAAGACGTGCTGCGCGTGGTGAAGCTGCTCAAGATCAACGAATACAAGCGCCGCCAGGCGGCAGTCGGCGCGCGCATCACACCACGCGGTTTCGGCCGCGACTGGCGCTACCCCATCACCAACAAATTCCTGCGCTGAAAGCCCCGCATGCCCCTGTCGCCTGCCGCCGTACTCGAAGCCGCCCAATTGCTGACGGCGCGCCACCAGACAGGTGAGCAAGGCCCGCTGCTACCCGACCATTGCCGCCCCACCGACATCGCCGACGCACTGGCGATCCAGCGTGCGGTGGCCGATGTACTGGGTGACACCATCGGCGGCTACAAATGCGGCATGCCGGCGGCCGACAAGCTGATCATCGCGCCCATCTACACCCGCACCATACACCGCCAATCGCCCTGCCCCGTCTGGGCGCGTAAGGGCAGCCTGCGTATCGAACCTGAGCTCGCTTTCGTGCTGGGCGCCGATCTGCCACCACGCAATGCGCCCTACACCGCGACGGATGTGGATGCCGCCATCGCCAGCACACATCTGGCGCTGGAGCTGATCGACAACCGCTACGACGATACCGCCATCGTGGATTACCTCGATAAGCTGGCCGATGGGCTCGTCAACCAGGGTTTGCTGCTGGGCCCGAAGATCGACAACCGCATCGGTCAATCACTGGAGCAGGTCGCCGTTACCCTGCAAAGCGGTCATGCCGCACAGGCCTTTGCAGGCCAGCACCCCGCCGGGTTGCCACGTGCGCCGCTTTACTGGCTGGCGGAGCATTTGCGCAGCGCCGGTATCGGCCTCAAGGCGGGCCAGGCCGTCATCACCGGGTCTTATGCGGGTGCGCCCACGGTATGCGCCACGGCGTCCTTGCGGGTGCAGTTTGGTGACATTGGCGAGATCAGCGTCCACTTCGCGCAGCGCTGACAGCTCGCAGCCACGCCAAAAACAAAAAAAGCCCTGAATCGATTCAGGGCTTTTTTGTTGGGGATCCTGGCGGAAGCGGTGACAGCTTAAAGACACTTTAAAGTTCAACAAACTTAAATTATTTATCCTTAACTATCAACAACATAAGTTGGTTTTCCGTACAAAGTACAGCAATGTTCCACAGCATCAGTTAAGAGCAAATGGCATACTGGATGGCATACTGAACCACTCGATTCATGCCTATTCCATGGCCACTCTTACTGACACCAAAGCAAGAAGCATCAAGCCGGAGGACAAACCCATCGCGCATGGCGGCGTCACTGGACTTGCGCTCCATCCCGCCCCCACCAAGGGGCGTGGGAAATGGGTTCTGCGCTTTGTCAGCCCCGTCACTGGAAAGCGCAGAAATGCCGGATTGGGCACATACCCTGAGGTCAGCATTGCCGAGGCCACTCGCCAGGGTCAGCAAATGCAGGACCAAGTTAGTCGTGGCCTTGATCCGCTGGAGGAGCGCGCCAAGGTTAGCAATGCACCCAAGAAGCCCACCTTTAAGGTTGCTGCGGAGACCCTGCATCGAGAGTTGTTGCCCGGTTGGAAGAACGCCAAGCATGGTCAACAGTGGATCAACACACTGAATACCTATGCATTCAAAACGCTAGGGAACCTGGCGCTGGACCAGATTCAGCCATCGCATATCGCCGACGTCCTGCGGCCCATCTGGATTGAGAAAGCGGAAACTGCGAGTCGGCTCAAGCAACGCATTCATGCTGTGATGGCTTGGGGTTGGGCACATGGACACAGCCAAGCCAACCCAGTTGATGTCGTAGACCACTTGTTGGCGCAGCAACCCGGCAAGTCGGTCCGCACACAGCATCAACCAGCAATGCCTTGGCGGGATATTCCTGACTTTTACAAATCGAATCTCACACTTGATGCTGACCGCTCAGTTACCAAGGCCATACTCGCTTTTGTCATCCTGACAGCTTGCCGTTCTGGCGAAGCGCGCGGCGTGACTTGGGGCGAGGTGAACCTTGAGGAAGGCATCTGGACGATCCCCGCCACACGGATGAAAGCCAAGCTGAGTCATCGCGTACCGCTGAGCTCGCAGGCGAAGGCAATACTGGCACATCAGCATGCGTTCGAATCACAGTTCAAATCGTTGTCTGCCGACGATTTGGTGTTCCCCTCGCCGCGTAAAGGGATCGAGCTATCAGACATGGTACTCACTAGCTACTTGCGGCGCATGGAGGCTAAAAGCGATGTACCCGGCAGAGTCGCCACAGCTCACGGCTTCCGGTCCTCGTTCCGTGACTGGTGTAGTGAACAAGGCTATGCACGAGACTTGGCTGAGCGCGCGCTGGCGCATGTGGTGCAGAACAAGGTGGAAGCCGCGTATCACCGCACTGACTTGCTTGAGCAGCGTCGTCCAATGATGCAGGCATGGGCTGACCACGTTACTCCAGTTATTCCAGCGAGTAGTCGAAATGCCGACCAACAAACCGAAATTCTGAACGGCAACCTAGATAACTCGGTTGCCGTTCAGAATCGGGGAGGAAGTTCGGCACAAAACAAATAAAGCGCCAGTACACCATCCTCCAGTAAAATATTCGCCTTGAAGGGATGCAAGAATGACCATTTACACCATAGGCTACGAAGGATTAGACATCGACTCGTTCGTGTCGCTGCTCGTGGAGCACAACATCGAAACCGTTGTTGATATCCGCGAGTTGCCTCTGTCACGCAAGCCCGGGTTTTCGAAGAAGGCGCTGTCCAGCATTCTAAATCTTTCCGGCCTTGAGTATGTCCATATGGTCGACTTGGGCTGCCCAAAGCTGGTGCGCGACCGCTACCGTGAAAACGGCAACTGGAAGCACTACACGGAAGGCTTTCTGAAGCACCTCAAGACTCAAGAGTCTGCCATCGCCGAACTTTCAGAGCTGTCGGAATCGTCGAGCTGCGCACTGCTGTGCTACGAGGCCGACTTCAACCTCTGCCACCGCTCTATGGTTGCCAATGCCGTGCGCGCGTACAGAGGTGCGGACGTCGAGCACATCAAAGCTACAGGCGCTAGAACAGCGAGACCTGCCTTACCTCGACTGGCTTTCGCTTAGGCGGGTAAATCAGACTGATGATCAGCCACTGGTCTTGGAATCGGTGCTGGTTGCCCATCAGAAACATCAAGTCCTTTCCTCCTAGCTGTTCCTCCAGCTTGGCGCGGAATGGCACCTCCCAATCGACACCGTGGCTGCGGCGGCAATTCCAGTACAGCGCTCCAGCCTCCCAGTCGACGATCTTGTGCTTGTGCTCCTTCTCACCCTCCGGCGTGTCGCACACATACCGGTAGTAGAAGTCGAACGGCACCTTGCGCAAATCCCTTACCTGTCGCGTTGCCTCCGCCTCGGAGAAGAGATTACCCTGCATCTGCTCGCGCATTAGCTTCTCCTTTTCTTCCTCCGTCCAATCCTGGTTTCTGGCCTTGTTAATTTCGAGAGCAATCAGCCTCTTTGGTCGCAGCAATGCAATCGACAATCCATCGCTGAGCCGACATGATTCGATGGCATCAAAGCCGTCGAACGCCTGAATCTTATCCAGCCACTCCCATCGACTCGCCCACCCCTTCTTTGTGTCGAGCACATCCCCGCAGGCGATCGTGTCGACGTAGAGTTTGTGGCTCTCTGGTCGGTGATCCTTATTGGCCTTCTCGATTCGGACATCAATCCACTGCCACTTCTTGAACTGCTGACCCTCCTCGATCATTCGAAAAGGAACTGGGTACAGGCGACGCATCGAGCCATCTTGGCTAATGCCAGCCACGCAAGACGTCTCGACATACTGGGCACTAGGCGAAGGATACGTCTTCGCCAAGATCAAAATGCGCTCCATTCGTTCCAAAACCATAGCTACCCCCTCTCTTGTACTTCTGTTGCTTTGGGCAGACCATGCGGACGCATGGCAAGAGTCTGTGCTTCGGACAAAGTCGCCACCTATCTATCCGGAAGAATCATCGAATACAGAGTTCACTGTTCCTCACCTCAATTATTCTTGATTTACGACTACGTCATAGTTGAATGGGCTGCACAGCAGAGCAGCTTTAACGCCCTTACCAGCTTAGGAATCTAGCAACCCTGCATGAGTCTTGGCTTCACCCATATGGGTGAAACCTCGAACGAAATTCGCAATGCTTTCGCACTGTTACTCAGTCCGTACAGTCGCCCTTACTTCAAACTCCACCGTCTCCAAGCGCTCGCGCATCACCACCTGCTCCCGCACCAGATAGGCCTGCACCAGGCCCTGTTGTGCCGCGAGCAACGCAACGTAGTCCAGCAGCGCCTTACGATCCCGCGCCTCACCCCGCAACACGATCTTGCCGTTGCGTTTATCCGGCACGAACTCCAGCAACTCCACATCCGCCTTGGCCGCCCCTTCAATCGCCCCAAACACGGTTTGCCACGCAAAGCCGCGCTCAGCCGCCAAGGCCTGCCACTGCTGCTGCGTGGCCAGACTGGCGTTACTGGGTTTGGTCACAGTGGGCTTTAACTGCTTGGCGCGATGCGCTTGGACTTGGATTTCCAGTGCGAGCACAGCTTGGTGATTGTCATAAAGGCGGGTGGCGAGCCAGATGCTCACCCCCATCAGCAGCACGATAGCGCCGATTAGGTACACCGGTACCGGACGACGGGGTCGCAGCAAGCGTTCGAGTTCTTGCATCGCTTAGCTCCACACCGTTTGGGTGAGTACCGAGGCCGTTACCTCACCCAGGGTGACCTTGATGGCCTCCGGCAGCTTGAGCTGCTCAGCCGGCTTGGTCGACCAGTACTGCACATGGGTGATCTCCGAGGAGGTGGCAGCAAGCCGCGTCAGCAAGCGGCGGAGTGCTTGCTCCGCATTACCGGTGACGGGTTCCGCTTCACGCTTGATCAGCCCACGTCGATCCACCACCAAGGCGCACAGCCGATCGGCTTGTTCCAGTAACACGACGGTCTGCTTGCTCTGTCGCACCGTGCGATGACGGTAGTAAGCTGCCGCCGATACCGGCAGCACCTCCGAGAGCTTCAGCCCCTTGGCGGTGATCAGCTCATTCAGTTGGGCCAGCCAGGTCGCAGGCAAGGCATACGCCAATCCCAAACGCTCCGGTGCGGCGAACTCGGCATGCATCAGGTAGCCGTCCAATGCGATCCCTGCTGCCTCAAACCGCGCCTGCGCATAGGTTTGCCACTCTGCAGGCTTGGTCAGATCAGGTTGCCAAGGCAAGGTGATGATGCGTGCTGTCGCATCGCTCACCAGCACTGAGACACGGCCTTTACGCAAACCGCCGTTGGCGACCTGCTCATCCAGCACGGAAGCCAGCGCAGTTAAGTCTGGTGCGGTGCTTTGCGATGTCGTTGCAGGGGTTGCGGGGCTTGATGGGTTCGGCAGCGCGATGACCTGCTTGCCACGCGCCAGCCAGCCATGCGACTCGAACAACCCGACTGACAGGGACTCAGGCCACAAACGTGACACGGTTTACCTCCTGCAGGGTCGTCTGGCCATTACGCACCAGCTCCAGCGCGATATCACGCAGGAAGCGGGTGCCTTCCTTGCGTGCCTGCTCTTTCAGCGCCCGAATCGAGGCACGGTTCACGATCATTTCTCGAATCTCGTCGGTGAGGCGTAGCACCTCCGCCACCGCACGCCGGCCTTTGTAGCCCGTACCCCGGCAGTGACTACACCCCTGCCCTGCCCGGAATCGATAGGTCTGCGGATCAGTGATGCCCGACTCGGTGAGCAGTTCGGCATCGGGCGTCACATCCACCGTGCATTGTGGGCAGTTCTGGCGAACCAGACGCTGTGCCACCACACCGGTCAGCGAGGACACGAAGTTGTACGGGTCCACTCCCATGTGCATGAAGCGGCCAATCACATCGAAGGTGTTGTTGGCGTGGACCGAGGTGAACACCAAGTGACCCGTGAGCGCAGACTGCACGGCGATCTGCGCGGTATCGGGGTCGCGGATTTCGCCGACGAGGATTTTGTCGGGATCGTGGCGGAGGATGGAGCGCAGGCCTACCGAGAAGGTGAGGCCCTTTTTTTCATTCACGGGGATCTGGAGCACGCCGGGGAGCTGGTACTCGACCGGGTCTTCAATCGTGATGACCTTGTCTTCGCCGTTGTTGATCTCAGTGAGTGCCGCGTACAGCGTGGTCGTCTTGCCACTCCCCGTCGGGCCGGTCACCAGCAACATGCCGTAAGGCTCGGACGCCAATCGGCGCAGTAGCCGGATTGTCTCGCTATCGAACCCCAGTGAATCCAGCGTCAGACGTTGCAACTGATCAATGAGCGCCTGTTTGTCCAGAATCCGCAGTACCGCATCTTCGCCATGGATGCTGGGCATGATCGAGACGCGGATATCAATATCTCGCCCTTTAGACGCCACGCGGAAGCGGCCATCCTGTGGCACGCGCTTCTCGGCGATATCGAGTTCTGCCAATACCTTGATCCGCGCAATCGTCTGCTCGGCCAGCAAGGGGTTGTTGACCATGGCAATGCGGTTGAGCACGCCATCAATCCGGAACTTGATCACCAAGCCTTGCGGGACCGACTCCAGGTGGATATCGCTGGCTTCGTAGCGCAGCGCATCGAACACGGTGGAATTGACCAGCCGCACAGCCGGGCTGGCCTCACCCTGAATCGCGGTCAGCGTCAGGTCACCCGTACCATCACGGGCCAGCTCAATGACTTCTTCCACCCCCACGGCTTCAGCGACGGCGCTGAAGCTGGCCTCATGCCGCTCCAGCTCCTGTCTGAGTGCACGCGGATCAACCAGGTAAACCTCAGCGAGCGTTTGGCCCAGCTCGGCCAACCAGGTACCCAGCTCACTATCGAGTGGCTGCGCCGTCAGCGCGACCGGTTGGCCTTGGGCATCCATACCCACCAGCACCGTGTGCTGGACCATGTCGGCATAGGACGCGTGACTGAAGTCGGGCGTGATGGCCCAATCGTCGGCGCCGCTCAGCACCGGGTAGCCGGTCAGCTGGCCGGCTTGGTTCAGCAGTTCAGCCCGCAGATGACCAGTGCGCTCGACGAGGACGTCAAGCCAGTCATGTACCGGGGTCGCGGCCAAGGTGGCGGCGTGAAGTTGGGGAAGCGTCAGCACAGTGTTTCGCGTCGTGTTCGGGGGCGTAGGCGTTGTTGTTCGGTGGTGGGTATCGGGTGTTGCGTGACGGGCCGTGCTGTTCACTAGATGGCGTTGGCCAGATCAAAGATCGGCGTGTACAGCATCATCACGATGCCGCCGATGATGAGCCCGATGACAACCATCAAAACGGGTTCAATCAAGCGACCCGCGACATCAATCCAGGTGGCGACCTCCTGGTCGTAGAAGTCGGCAATGCGTTCCATCATGTCGTCGAGGTTGCCGGAGGACTCTCCCGCCAGCAGCAAACGCTGGGCGACCTCGGTACTCAGGCGGTGCTCGGGGAAGACCATCGACAGCGGCATGCCCTGCGATACCTGAATCGCGGCGGCTTGCAGATCACCCCGCATCGCTGGCGACAACGACGCCTCCGTCATGCGCATGGCGGACAGCACGCTCACCCCGCTCTTGAGTAGCATGCTCAGCGTGCGATACAGCCGCGCCAGTTGCAGGATCCATAGGCGCTCGCCCACCCAAGGCATGTTCAGCAATCGTCGCGACACCCAGGCACGCGGCACAGGATGAACCAGCAAGGTGACGATGCCGGCCACGATCAGGAAGAAGGTCGACCAGGCAAACACGCCGTGTTCGCGCACAAAGGTGCCCCAGAGCTGCACGAGGCCGGCGACTTGGTTGTTGCGGGCGCTCACATCGTCGAACACCGCACTGAAGCGCGGCACCACGTAAAGCATCAGGAATGCCACCACCAGAAAGCCCACGCCAATCAGAATCGCCGGGTAGATCGCCGCCGAGATCAGCTTGCCGCGAATCTCGTCGATCTGCTTCTGGTAGTGCATGAAGCGGCGGATTGCGGCGCGCACCGTACCGGTGGTCTCACTGGCTCGTACCATCGCCACATACAGCGGCGGAAACACCGAGGGCAGATTGGCCATGGCTTCCGAGAGCTGTTTGCCCTGCTGCAGGCTGGTCAGCAAGCTCGCGTACACCGACTGATGCCGCCCTGCTCTATCGTTCCGGCCCAGAATCTCGATCGTGTCCACAATCGGCTGGCCTGCCTCCAGCAGCGAATGCAGCTGCTGGTTGAACACGGTCAGATTGAATGGGCTGGCGCGAAATCCGGTCGGCATGCCGCTACCCACGGCATCGAGCGTGAGCACGCGGCCACCCGCCGCCACGATCACATGGCGTGCTTCGTCCTCGGTGGCGGCTTCCACCTCATGCCGTGCCACCTCACCGGTATTGGCGAGGGCCTTGATCCGGAACCGGGCCATAGAATCCTTTAGCTCCCACTCCAAGCAACGAACATAGACAAGTCAGATGACGAGCGCAGCGAGGTTCCCCCGCGGCGGCGGGGGCGGAGGGGGATGGACTCAATCAGGGGAGCGCCACGATTTACGCCCGCACTACCGGTGAGCGCTCGGGTTTCCCGAGCGCCTGTCCTGCACGTACCCACTCGCAGCTGGTCGAGACTCATACAGGCGCTCAGTTCCAGCTCACCACATCGGCATCGTCATCAGTCCCGCCGGCCTTACCATCCTTGCCGTAGGAGATGATGTCAAAGTCACGGCCATCCTGGCCGGGCGAAGTGTACTTGTAGGCGTTGTTCCACGGATCAGCCGGGATGGCCTTCTTGAGGTAAGGACCGCGCCACTTGCCCTCGCCGGCAGGGGCGGCAAACAGCGCAGCCAAGCCTTGATCGGTGGTCGGGTAACGGCCCACATCGACACGGTACTGATCCAGCGCCTTATCAAAGGCATCGATCTGGGCCTTGGCCACCTTCTGTTCCGAGCGACCGATCTGCCCGAAGTACTTGGGGCCCACGAAGCCGGCCAAGAGGCCGATGATCAGCAGGACCACCAGCAGTTCCAGCAGCGTGAAGCCGCGCTGTTGGGTCTTGTTTGCTTGATACATAGTGCTTTCCTTGTTGTTAAGCATCTCAACTGGGTTGATACACAAACTGCCAATCCACATACCGCTTGGCGCCGGTAAAGCTCACCAGCACCTCAGGGAAATCCGCCACCTTGATCGGGGCGCGGGTCGAGAGCGAATACACGCCCATCACCCCACCATCGGGCGCGGGCACCAGCCCCCAATCAGGCGTCCCCGTGATCGGGTCACGATACAGTCGACGTAACGGTCGGCGTGTTGTCGTCGCTCGCTCGTCCAGCAACAGAGCTTTCAGATCGGGTGGGTAACGCTTCACCGTGCCCGGCGTTTGCACGTAGTACTGCTGAATCGCGTTGCGATAGGCCTGCCCCACATACAGCAACTCGGCTTCACGCTCACGCCACTCGGCGGTCTTGGCGTTCTCCACGGCCCGTAAACTCAGGGTCGTGAGAATCGCCACGGCAAACAGTGCCACGGCATAGCTGTAGCCACGCTCGCGCTGCATGCTTACCAATCCTTGTACCAGGTGCCGTTGCGCGCCTTGTTCGGGGCACTGCTTTTGACGTCCTGCACCACGCCCAAGCTGGCATCCTCGGACGTGACGACCACCCAGCTCTTGTTACTCTCGGTAAACGGGTCGACCGGGATAGCCCGCAGGTACTTCTGTTCCACCAGATCGTCGAGCTTTTCTGGGTACTTGCCTTTGTCGGCGTAGAACTTGTCCAGCGCATCGCGCAGGATGTACAGATCCTCCCGCAAGACGTCTTCCTTGGCCTTGTCGAGATTGGCGAAGTACTTGGGTGCGGCAATCGACAGCAGCATGGCGATGATCGCCATCGCGACCAGCAATTCGATCATCGTGTAGCCGCGGATCAGGGAATGGGTGCACAAACGTTTACGCATGCTCACCACTCCTTGTACGCCAAGCCGTTAAGGCCCAGTTGCGTCGAGGTCGAGTACACGTCAAACACATCGTCACCAGTGCGCGGGTTATCCGGTGGGGAGTCAAAGCTGCGCACACCCCAGCTCTCTGCGGCGGGTACGGTCGCATCCGCAAAGAACGGATCGCGCGGCAGGCGCCGCAGGAAGTACAGCTTCTTGCCGGGCACCTTGGCGTTCTCTACACCGGCCGTCAGGTCGGTCAGGCTGGGCGGATAGCCGCTCTGACCGGGCAGAACGGCAATGAAGCCATCAGTCGAGGCACGCTTGTACGCATCAATCGCCATGCGTACATCGCGCAAAGCCCGGCGCAGCTCCATTTCCTTGCTGCGCTTCACCGTGGTCTGCGCCAGGGGAATCGCAATCGAGGCCAGCAAGGCGACGATGGCGAGCGTAGCCAGCAGCTCGACAAAGCTGAAGCCGGTCTCGCGCCGCGATGCCCTACCCCTTGAAACTGCCCACCCGATCATGGTGCGACGCTGACCTTGTGCACGATGGGGGTCACCGGGCGAACAATCGCCTGGCTGCTCCCCACCGGGGAAATGCGCAGCAGACTGATTTCGGCTTCAGCCGGCGCCAAGGCTTTGAGTTCCACGGTCATCAAACGGCCATCCCCCTTCACGCCCGTCGCTTCGCTGCTCGACAGCCCAACCGAAATCCGGCCGCTTTGCTTGTCCACGATCTGGCTGAAGTTGCCCTTCCCGTCCTTGCTGAAATACGTGCCTTCCTTCACCGACACGACTTCAAACTGGGCCGGGTTATAGGCCAGTTGCAGGGGGGCGGCGCGCAGCAGTTCGCTGCTGTCGAGCGCCAGATTCAGTGTGAGGGCCTCGCCGACCTTGCTGCGGTTCGGGCCGTCCCAACGCAGGCGCAAGGGGCTGGTGTTGGCCAGCATTTCGGCGGCTTGTGGGGGAAGCGCGTTGTCGGTTCCGGCTTGTGCAGCAGCCTGGGCGGGGGCGCTAGCAGGTGTGGGACTCGCGTTGCTGGCAGCGCTCGGGTTCGCGGGTGCTGCCGGGTTCGATGCCGGCTGAGTCGTCGGTGCGGCAGCGGAAGTATTCGGGTTCGAGAGGGTGCGCAGCTGCAAAGGCTTGGTGCGCAGGATCGATTCCGAACCAGACCAGAACGCTTCGGCTGCTGGTTCCTTACGATCCGCATTGCGGATCAGGCGCGGCGTGATCGACAGGACGATTTCAGTCTTGCGACGGTCATCCTTCTGGCTGGAGAACAAGCGGCCCAGCAGCGGCAAGTCACCCAATAGCGGAATCCGGTTCGCGGCCGAGCGGTCTTCGTCGCTGATGAGCCCGGCCAATACCTGGGTCTCGCCATCCTTGAGGCGCAGCACGCTGCTCGCGTTGCGGGTACCGATCTGGTACGCCTGCGAACCGCTGCTGGTTTTGACGGTGTTGACCACCGAGCTGACTTCGAGCGAGACCTTGAGGCCAATCTCGTCGCGCAGATGCACATCGGGTTCGACCTCAAGTTTCAGGCCCACATCGAGGTACTGGATGTTCTCGGACAGGAAGCCATTCGGTGTCGTGGTCGTGGTCACCACGGGGACCTTGTCGCCGATGAGGATCTTGGCTTTCTCGCGATCTTTGACACGGATGCGCGGGTTGGCGAGCAGGTTGGCGTCGCCGTCTTCCTTGCGCAGGCTGAGCGTGGCCGTGGGCAGCGTCACGCCCAGCTTGTCGGAATTCAGGTTCTTTAGGTCGCTGAGCTTGAACGTCGGCAGCGTCGACGTCGTGCTGCCGCCGGTGCCGGAACTGGTGCTGCTGGTCAGCGGGGCGACAGTGAACTGGTCGGTCAGCTTGATGCCCAGGTCCAGCAGGCGCGAGCGGTTGATTTCCAGCACTTCGACTTCGAGCATCACTTCGGGCTCGTCGAGGTCGTGCAAGGCGACGAGTTTTTCGGCGAGGACGATGGTTTCGGGCGGTTCACGCAGTACCAACAGGTTCAGCTTGTCGTCCACGAACACGTCTTTGATTCGGAGTACCGTCTTCAGCAACTGGGCGGTCTGCTTGGCCTCCGCCGTGGCCAGGTAGAACGCACGGACGACCAGTTCCTGGTACTCCTTGGCCTTGGCTGGCGTGTTTGGGTAGATGAGGACGCTGGTGTCGTTGAGGATTTTCTTGTCGAGCTGATTCGTCGTGAGGATCACGTCGATCGCATCTTCAAGCGCGGTCTGGCGGAGGAACACCGTGGTGCGCTGATCGGCCTTCACTTCGCGGTCGAAGATGAAGTTGATGCCGGTAGTGCGCGACAGCGCCTCGAACACCGTTTTCACGCTCGCATCACGGAATTCGAGATTGATGGGCTTTTTGTAGAGATTGCTCAGCGAGGGCGTCGTGAGCAGCTCTTTGGATTGCAGCGCTTCAATCTCGCGGCGGACGGCCTTGGCTTCGAGTTGATCCGGCACGGCTTCGAGAGCGCGGCTGGCGAGCTTGAGGGCCAGGGTCGGATCGTTCCGCTTGAGGGCGTCACGAGCTTGGGCAGCATCCTCGTTGGCTTGGCGCAGGCGGGCAAGCTTATCGAGGCCGGATCGTGCGCGTTCGTTGTCGGGGTCGAAGCTGAGGATGGATTGGTACTGCTGTTGGGCTTCCGTCTCTTTACCAGAATGCAAATTGGCATCGGCTTGGGCCAGCAGGCGGCTGACGGCTTTGTCGCGGTTCTGCAGCCAGTCGGTTTTGTAGCGAACGTCCTGGGGGGAGAGTTCGGCGGCCTTTTGCAAGTGCGGGACGGCTTCGGCGTAATTGCCGCGGGCCATTTCGTCCATGCCGGTGCCGTGGTGGTAGACCGAGGCACAGCCACTCAGGGCCAGAGCAACAGACAGCAACGTGGCGCGCACGGTCAGGCGGGGGAAGTCAGAGAAATGCATGGCGGGCTTTAACTATCGGACGTGCTGAGGGCCAGCGATTGGTGTTCGCCCGTGGGAAGGTGTTCGAATTCGATCTGGCTGGCGGTCAGCGCGATGACCTTGTAACTGGCATCGAGGGCCTCGCCGGCTTTGGCGATGAGCATCTGCTCGCCACGACTCAGGTAGACCACGTCCTGGCCGCCGTCGTTGAAGCGACCAAGGAATTTGAACGGGAGCGGTGGCGGGCCGACGGGTATCGGGGCACTCACGACGGGTGCGGGTGCTGCAACGGGTACCGGGGCCGGCGGGGGTGCCGTCCAGCCTTTGTTGGCGAACGGGTCGGGGATGGTGTCGGGTAGCTCAGTCGCAGCAGTCACCGTGGGCGCGGGCGAAGCAACCGGCGCAGACTGCTTAGGCGCAGCGGGAACCAAGGCTAGCGCTGCTTCCCGCACAGCAGACTCGGTAACTTCCAGCGTGGCATCGGGCTGTTCAACGGGATAAAGCATTGCGATGACGGTTGCTGCCAACACACTACCCAGTATCAGCCAGCGTCGTTGGCTGGCTTTATCCATGGGCGCCTCGTTGGTAGACCGCGGACAGGGTCAGATCGCACGAGAGGGGCTTGTCGCCGATGTCTTCGCGGTTGCAGTGGATGCCGTCGAGGGAGAGGTTCGGGACGGCAACTTGCAAAGCAGCAACGTAGCGACGGATATTGGGGTAACTGGCGTCGAGCGTCAGCGTGACGCGATAGCGCAGGTACGGCAGGCCCGAGGTTTCGTCGAGCGTGTAATTGACCTCGGACAGGTCGAGTTTGAGTTTGCTGGCTTGGTCACCGAGGGTCTTGGCGAGTTGGGCGCTGTTGAATGCGGGTAGTGCGGATTGCGTTGGCTGATATGCCGATGAAGCAATCGGCACACTAGTAGCAGTTGGCGATGTCAATTCCATCGACAGGTTCGCCAGCGCTTGTTTTTGCTGGGCGTACGACACACTCAACATTACCGCGATCACCACCATCACACCGCCGAACACCGACCAAGCCAGATGCTTACGGGTGGTTTGACACAGGGAAAAGACGGCGAATGAGAACTGAGGAAGCACGGGTGTGGCCTTCGCTATAACGAATAGTAGACAGGGACAGTAGGCGACTGAGTCCGCCAAAACGGCGCGCAAATCAGTGCAGATCCTTGCGTTTTACGCCCCGGTAACGAAGTTAAACTCGAGAGGACCCAGAAACCGCTTCGTTTGGGTAGGGAATTTTGTGGGTCAGCGACTTGAGTCAAGTCATGCCGCGCACGCCCCTCGAAGTCAATTCTCATGAATGTAAAAATAAGGACCCTACTCCAATTCCGTGCGGGAATTTACTGAGCCGCTTCAAGCGCCGAAACTAGTGCTCTCCCCAAAGCCATCGGATCTGATTCCCTCCCAAGGCATACATCCCGCCCAATTCGATCAAATCCACCATTGGCCCCAAGGTTACGCATTGGGATTAACCAAATACCATCTTCATCAAGCTCGACTTCCACACACTTAGCCGACTTCACGAAGGTACTCCACGACTTAACCCCGGCCAACTGCAAAACCGGATCAAACAATCCTTTCCATGAAGTCGGATGAGGCACATCGGATTTAGATACTTCTAATGCCTGGCCGATGAGCGCACCAAGCTTATCAATATGACTAATTTCGGTAGAGCGGGGGGGTGCCCCCATAATCCAAACACCTGCCGTGGTCTGCGACTGAGCGAAGACAATAACTTGTGTTTTCCTTAGATAAGCAACGACTCTTTTCATAATTCCTCACGGATAAACAACCACCTTAACTGCGACCCCTTTGGAGGCACCATACTGTACAGCCGCGCTCATAGCAGCTTGCTGTGCCGTGTTGCCCGTATGTGGTACCGCGATTACTAGTTCACGTGCTGTCACCCCCGTTACGGTAACGTTTGCCCAAGTCCTCGAAGTAAAGGCCGCGACAGAATCTACGTAGCTACTCACTGTACGGCTTAACGCTGAAACAGACTGATATGACTTCGCACCGAGGTCCAAACTCTTGATACTAGTCGCCACGCCTTTTTCGAATTTATCGATGACAGGGAAGTTAGCGGGCAGGTTCTGCCCCAAGGCTTTCTCAATCGCAACACCCCGTTCAAAAGGATGCAGAGCCCAAACACTCCTTGCTGCGACGTTCGCCTCGCCTAGTACAAACTTAGCAAACAAGTTGCGCGATACATTAGCTACCGAGCCAGCCCTGCCCAACGTGGCAATGTTCATAGCCCCATAGGCTACTCCCGCAAACAAATTCCCAGCAGCAGCGCCGTATTCTCCACTCTTGTACGCTTCCGTCATGCGGCGTCCATAGCCACCGGTAATTGCTGTCTCGGTACCATTGAGCAGACTCTGCCCAACTTCATTGCTTGGGGAACGGGTTTCGCCCCACTGCTCCACCATGGCCTGACTAGGATGACAATGTGGGTTCTGCAGACACTCTGTCAGGGGATTGGAAGTATCCCTCTGGTTTTGGGAAGAAGTCGTTCTTATTTGGTCTCCCGCAACAGATCCAGACGAGGTTTCACTAGTAGCCTCGCCTTCCTCTAGATCAGACTGTCCTCCTTCTGCATCAGTTTGCGCAACTGTGGCCTCTGGTTCATCAACAGTACCCTGCGCACCCGGCAAGCGCCTAGCCGCAAAACCTGTTGGATCGGTTAGATTCGTTGGGTTGTTCCATACATAGGTATAGCGGTTATAGCTCTGGCTATGCTCCGGCTCCTGAATCAACGGATCTGCAGACATAAACCGGGCAACTAGCGGGTCGTAAACACGACCGTTCATGTGCACGAGGTCCAACGCATCCAGCATCTCATGGCCGGTGTAGCCCTTGTTGTCGGTCTGACCGTCTAGGCTGTCCGGCGTGCCGTTGCCGTTCAGGTTGCGGCGCTTGCCCCAGGCATCGAAGCCCAGCTGCTCAACAAAGTTGCCGGCCTCGTCGCTGATACCTACTACCGAACCCAAGCGGTCCACATGCGTCCAGCGTAGTTGGGTGTTGCCGCCCTCTTCGATCTCCACCCCCAAGCCTTGCGGCCAGTAGGTCTTGATGCGCTTCACGGCACTGCTGCTGTCCAGCTCTACTTCCATGGCGCCCGCATAGACAATACTGCCGTCCTGCTTGAGCTGCTTGAGACGCTGGTGCTCCGGTCCGTAGACGAACTGGCTCCAAGTCGTCGCACCGCTAGCGCAGCTGCCATCACCTTGGATGCTGCCTTTCGTCATGCACAGCGGCATGTCGAAGCTGGTCCAGCTGATGTTTCGACCCGCACCACTCGTCATATTGCCGTTGGCGTCGTAGCTGAAGCTACCTACGCCATCGATGCTGTCCACGGCATGAGGTCGGATGGCGGTGGCGCCTTGGGTCGGATAGCGGTAGCTACCCGGCAGACCCGTGCCTACCCCAGTCTTGCGGGTCAGGTTACCGATCGCGTTGTACTCGAAGTACTGCGTAGGCTGCCCCGTCACCGTAGCTGTAGCAAGGCGGTTCAGGCCATCGTAGCTAAAGCCTTCGATGGTCGAGTTGGTACCGCTCCAAGTGTGGGTACGCTGATCCACATTGCCAAGAACATCGTAGCTGTAGCTCTCCCTCATCTTCGATTGCTGGGCGGCATTGGTGTATTCGCCCTCGTTCAGTAGGCCGGTGTGCTCGTTGTACTCGCGCGTCTGGATCAGGCCATTACCCAGCTGCGCGGTTTCAACACGGTTCGCAGCATCCTGCTTGATGGCTTCCCACAATTTCAGACCATTACGCTCGATGTGCTTCAGGTAGCCGTAACCGTTGTATCGATTCTCGACCTTGCGAGTCTTGGTGACATCGGTGCCACGGCGTTCCGAACGGCTGATCGGACGACCCCAGCTGTCGTAGCTCTGCGTGCTGACGTAAACCGTATCGAGCTGGGTTGTGGTCGTGTCCGGACGGCCGAGGCTGTCGTAGGTATGAATGCGGCTGTAAGTCTTATTGGTGCTGGTGCCAGTGTACGCTTCTACCAGCTGACCACAGCTCTTGGTGGCGGCGCAGTTGGACGGATTGGTGGCGTGGTCGTAAACCCAGTGGCTTTCCAGGTTGGGTTCGTACCGTGCCGTCATCCGGTTCAGGTCGTCGTACTCGGTACGGGTGTATTCCTTTTCCTTGTCGGCCTGCAGCGTCTTCAATGCCGCGGCTGCACGGGCCTTGGGACTGATCTGGCGATAGACGCGGCCTAGCGGGTCGACGCTGTATTCAATCCGGCCCAGATCCGGGTCCTTCAGTTCTATCTTGCGGCCCAACAGGTCATAGACTACTTCGATCACGTTCCCTGCCGGGTCGGTGGTCTTGGTGAGGTTGCCCCAAGCGTCGCGACCAAACAGAGTCTCCCCGTTGAGGGCATCCTTCGTTCTCACCAATTGGCCCACGACATTACGGGTATCCGTCTTTGTCTGGGTCTTCGGGTTGGTCGTGGTCGTGTCCAGGCCGTTGTAGGCCGTAGTGGTTGCCACCAGCGCGCCCGTATCCGACGGCGTTTCCACCTTCGTGACCCGGTTCAGGTTGTCGTAGGTCATACGACTCGCCAGCTTGGCGGTCGTACCGTCAAAGGTAGGCTGATACACCTCCCACACTCGACCACGGCTGTCGTAGCGGGTGTCGACCACTATGGCGCGGCCATCAAAGCCGTAGGTTTGCTTCCGCAGTTCGTGACCGGCGCTATCGCGGTACACCAGGCTTGGTACAGACGTGCGCTGTGTGCCCTTGAAGGTATCCACGATGGCGACAGTGGTTGCACCGATTGGACAGCTGGTGTCGCACTGCTTCAGGTACTGGCGCACCTCGGTGTACTTGGTCGAATCGGTATCGTCGTGACGGATTTCCTTCTTCACCTGCCCAAAGGCATCGACCACCCATCGAGTCTCGATACCATTGGGGCCAACCAGACGTGTCTGCTTGCCCGTTGCAGCGTCGTAGCCTCGGGTTTCGGCTTGGCCGAGTGCATTCTTGACCGTTTGCGGGAAGCGGCCCTTGGGCTCGTAGATCACCTCTTCGGCAACACGCGACTTGGTCGTACCCGTGACCGGGTCCGTCCAGGTCTGGGTCTTCTTGCCGACCAGGCCGAATGCGTTGTTGCTGCGGTCGAGCTCGGTCGTGACTTTGAGCGCAGGTTGATTCGGCTCGATGATCTCTGTCTTCACTGAGCCTACATCATCGTAATCCAACTCAATTTCTCGTTTGATCGTCGATCCCGAGCTTTGTTTAATAACAGTTTTAAATTCAGGCAAGCCCAACAGCCAAGTGCTCTCGGCATTCCGATAGCTCTGAGTCGTTGTGGTATTGAAAGTAGTCCCACCACCAACTGCATTGTGCGATTGCTGGGTCAAGTTGCCGTAATCATCACCGTAGGTGTTAATTACAGTCGTGGTGGAAATAGGGGTGCCATCCAACTCCCAGCGGGCCTCAGTTGTCTGCTCAAGGTAAGCAAAATGGGTGCTAAGACCACTAGCAAGCGTTAACGAACGTTGCT
Source organism: Chitinimonas sp. BJYL2 (assembly GCF_027257935.1). Taxonomy (NCBI): domain Bacteria; kingdom Pseudomonadati; phylum Pseudomonadota; class Betaproteobacteria; order Neisseriales; family Chitinibacteraceae; genus Chitinimonas; species Chitinimonas sp. BJYL2. The sequence goes on from NZ_JANZKW010000002.1 coordinate 908,866, forward strand.
GGTAAACATTGTCGGTTTGAGTAATCCGTGAACCATCAACATCAAGTGTTTTGGCCTGCTTGACCAGTCCGACAAAGGGCCAATCCTGACGGTACTCAGTATGTTGTTGCATTCCGGTATCCAGATCAGTCACCTTGGTACGGGCAAAACCCAAACTACCGCGACCTAATTGATCGAACGCAGCACCCGCGTATTGGTATCCCTTGCGTACCCATCCACCTTGACCATTGCTCGTGCGCAACTCTTTGACAAGAGCACGTATCTCCAGACCAGGCCTGACCGGGTGTTCACGTGGGAATTCACCTAAGGCATTGTCGTAAACAGCCGTGTCAATGCCTCGGCTATAACTGACCTCTGCACGATGGCCCAAGCCATTCACCACCGCAACCAACTTGTCATCCAAGCCTGTCGTATTCAGCTGGAATAAGGTAGCGGTTCCGTCTTTATCGAGAATATAAGCGATCGCAAGCTTGCCATTACCCAAGAAGTCGCCGGAAACCATAACGCCTTCATCATGCTGATTTGTTTGCCCCAAGCTGTCCGGCCCAGCGGACACGATCTTCCGAGAAAACCCAATGGGAGCTTGAATGGGCAAGCAATGCCAATCCCCAGCACGGTAGCGACATGCGTGCCCTGCAGATTCCGCAATGAATTCCGACCCAGAAACACCAGCAAAATTTCCAAAAGCGGCGTATCGGAAGGGCAAAGCTTTGCAAAGCTTAGAATCCGCCTTGGTTAAACAGTAGCCTACTGCATTATTTGCGAATATCAGGTCACTGTAGCCATCTTCATTAATATCGGCAGACTGACTTGGCAGGTTGATAGAGCCACTCCATCTGATTAGATATGGCAATCCGGAAAATAGCGAGTCATGTTGAACAGTCTGCGCATTGTAGAGATGCTCAAAGGAAGTAGCTGACTGTGGACAGGCAAATCGTCCATCGGCTCCGTAACAGTTCACCTGCAAAGCTTGTGTAGTCGATTCAAATCGAATGAAATTAAAGTCAGTACGACCATCCTGATTAAAATCACCAACCACCGATACGTGAGGCCCCGGAGGTCCACCACCAAACCAAACTTGATTCAATGCGGTAATAGATAGCGGGGAGAGTTCGGTAGGCACCGTATTGTTGCCCAATTGAACACAGCCGCCACCCTCGCCATCACAATACCAATTCGGGCCAGCATCCCCAAGATAGTCAACTGGATAGTTGAACTCATTATCATTGGCAAATATGGTATCCATCACCCGGGAGCGAATCAACATTAATCCGTAACGCCCCTTACCACTCAAATCAACGGCGGCATATTGACCAGGTGTGAAGTAATCACCCTCATCCGTATCTTCACTATGATTCATGGTCGAGCACGCAAAGTTGCCAGCCTGACGTACGTAACGACATTTGATCGGCGGAAAGTAATTCTCCCTGCCGTACGCAGAGCCTGCCAACTGACTTGCATTTCGCAACCCAGGCAAAATCAACAATTCGGTGGAACCATCTCCCTCAAAATCCATGGCCAGCATCTTGGAGCCATTGTTATACCCGGAAATATTGTCCGTAAATGGCCCGATATATTCCGCAATATTAATTTCGCGATTATCAAATCCAGAACCCGTAGAAAGCCCAATCAAGATGCGCCGCGTTTTGGTATATCTAGCGTAGTCAGTGCGACCGTCCCCATTGAAGTCGCCAGTTGCAGTTGAAACGATATCCTCATATTGTCCGGATTGGCCACGATCCACTACTGGCAGGCTCCAATCACCCACCTTGACCCACTGCAAACCAGCCGCAGGAACTGTAACCTTGCTCCACTCAAGTGATGTAGCTGGCAGGCAATGCCCACCGTTATCACAGGCCTGGATCGTAGAAAGCAGGCTGCGCCCACTGTATGGACTGGTCTCGTAAGCAAATTGGTAACGATTGGCCAAGGTGCCTCCCGTCCCGGCATCGCTGACCTCGGCATAGGTCTCAACATGCTTGAGTCGCTGTGTGTTGCTGGTCAATGAACCAACCACATAACCTGAACTAGTATCTGGTCTATTCTCATAAACCAACTGGACACGCGCCACAGCCTTGCTCACTCCTGCACTCAGGCTGCCATAAACAATACTGTCCAGATGCCATTCGCCCGTGGCATTCGACTCTATATAGCGGTAGTCGGTATAACCACCCTTACGCTGTTCCTTGCGTGAGAGTGCCCAGCTAAGTACTTCGGTAGAACCTTGTGCTTCAATTCGTGAGTCATCGGTCGCACCAAAGTAGTCGATCAATCCGTCACGACGCATTACCTTAAAGCCATTGCCGTCACGCTTAATCAAATCAAAGCGCTCGCGCTCAGTGCGATAGGTAGCATCACTGGACCAATAATCATTGCCGCTAGCCAGCACAAGGCGCTCACCGTTCAGGCATAGCCTATCGTCCTGATTTAGGCTCAAAGGCTTGCTGTCTTGATCTTGCGCCCAATTCTGGCGACAGCGCGTAATTTGCTGCGTACCACTTAAGCTCCAGCCCATGCCCAGCAAACCATTACCGGCCTGGCTGCTGTAGTTCAGACTGAGATTAGGTTGCATGCCATTGGTACCCGGCGGTACCGCAATCGGGATACTGTAGGTTGCTGCGCCACTCGCGTTCACACCGAGCTCGCCAGGCAAGGTGCCGGCATCCGCGTTAGAAAGATGCGGCGGAGTGATGTCGACCGCGATAGGTGTCGCGTCGCTTGGACCAGTTGCCGTTGTTACCAAGAAGGTGGTTTCGATCGTAGTCGTAACAACCGCACCCTGAGCGTTCAGTGCCCTCGCCTTCACCGCGTGATTGCCCGCCAGCAGGCCGTACCAGTTCGCACTCCACGTATTCCCGTTCTGAGTACCCGTGGTCACTACCTGGCCTTGGCTGTTCAGGAATTCCACCTTGGTGACGGCAGCCGTATCACCGCCCACTGTCGCACTCAGATTAACGATTGCGGGTGCGATAAAGCTACCCGTAGGTGTCGCCAAATTCAGCGTTGTGGTCGCACTAGCATCCACATAGAACGCGTTCTCCAGCGAGTACAACGTGGTATTGCCCTGCCGTACCCGTGCCTTCACCCAATACGGCGCAGCCCGCGCACTCAGGTTTGGCTTACTGATGTACCAGGTGTTGGCTTCGGTATCCGGCTGTGCCGTCTGCCACTGGTCGTCTACCGCAATGGCCACTTCATCCACCCCAGCGCCCACATTGGTAAGCTTGGCCTTGGCGAACAGATTCGCTGGGGCGGTGGCGCGGTCGTTGTTGGCCGGGTTGGTCAGCGCAATGCGCAGGCTGGCCGGCATCGTGCAGGTGTTATCGGCGCACGGCAGGATGATCTTGGCGCTGCTGGTGACAGCAGTACCAGTGACGTAAATTGGTGCCCCAGCGTACTGGCTGGTATAAGCACTCAGGTCGATCTTGAAGCGATGGCCTGTGCCAGGCGTCTTGCAGGCGGACTGAACAGCGGCGCTGTCCGAACCTTCAATCAGGTTGGCGGTACCCGTCGTGATCGGTGTCCCACCGAGGATGCCCGGTGCATTGACGTGCACCTGCACATTGACCGCACCCGTTTGGCTCTCTTGGCATACCCAGCCAATCAGTTCTGGCTTTTCTTCGGCGTTGATGCGGACACCATCCACCGTGCCCAGCAAGGGACTGTCGGTGATATTGAGGATATGGCTCTGCGATTCTGCTGTCTGACCCACATTGTTGGTGGCGCGCAGCTTGATGCGGTAAGCGTTCGCGCCGAGAGGAATCAGCTCATTGAGCGAGACATTGGCGGCATCGGTAGTCTGAGTAAAGAAAGCCGTCGATTCATACCCACTGCCCGTGTCACGGAACAGCTCCAGCTTCGTGATCTTGCCCGTGCCCACACTGGCGCTACCCGTGAAGCGGATCGAGGCCTGGGCACCAACTGCCACGCGCACATTGGACGGATTGGGGGCATCAAGGCTCGCCACAGGCGTCGAGACCACCGGAACGGTGTAGTTGCCGGAACCCGGAATATCCAGATGGCTGCCGCCGTTGAGCGACAGACCCTGCACATAGATCGACTTGCCACCGTGGGCGGCGCGGTAGGGTTCAAGATCAAACGAGAAACGGAACGCACTATTGCTGGTACCGCAAGTGGTGGCCAGTGCGGCCTCGCCCGGCAGATTCGCTGTCTGGTTCAGCAGGAAGGTGCCGCTACTCGATGGCCCACCCACAAACAGCTTCACGCCAATGGCTCGTTCATCGTACTGGTCGCAGGCCCAGCCCTGGAGACTGGCTTTGCCCTGACCATCAATCACGACGCCTTCGACATTACCCTTGACCGGACCACGTTCAGTAACCGTGACGGTGATCTCCGCACTATTACCTGAGAGACCCTTGGCATCCGTGGCACGAACCCGGAGCAAGTAAGTGCCCTTGGCCAGCGTGACGGATTGATTGGACGCACTGCTGCCATTCAGTGTCCACAGCGGTGTCGCATTGGCACCGTTGAACAGTTCGAGCTTGGTGACATTGTTTTCAGCATCGGTACTGCCGGCATTGAAGCCCAGCGATACGGTGCCCCCAACGGGAACGTAGAACTGGGTCGGGGCTGCGGTCAGGCTGAACGTGGCTGTCGGTGCCGTATTGGGGATGACCGGAATGGTGAACGTACCGGAATTACCCAAAAGCGGATTGGCGCCGCCATTGAGCGAGAGGCCGTGGACATACAGAGCGCTGCCACCGTGGTCAGTGCGGAATGGCGCCAAGTTGAAATTCCAGCGGAAGGCGCTGTTACTCGTGCCGCAGGAGGTCGCAATGGCGGTCTCCCCGGTCAGATTCGCCGTCACCCGATTGAGCATCGCACCTGCAGGCCAGCCTTCACCAGCGTACAAATCGACCTCAATCGCACGCTCGTCCTTCTTGTCACAAGCCCAACCGAAAAGGATGGGTTCACCTTGGGCATTGTTGAAAATGCCATCAACGCTGCCAATGACCGGACCACGCTCACTCACCTGCACCATGACGGCTGGCGAGTTGGTGTAGTACACATCTGAGCCGCTACCATAAGTCACCCAGTCCGGAATGAACTCCCCCTGAGCCGCGACATACCAGTAAGTGCCCGCACCCACAGAATCATTGAAGACCAGGCTCTGTGTATCCTCCCGCACCAGTCGGCTAAACCCACTGCTCGGGCCAGTCGAGGAACGATAGATCTCCAAGAACGTTGCAGTCGGTACGCCTACTGCCGCAGTCAATTGAATCGCAGCATGACCACCGGGCGATACGATGGCTTGTGTCTGATTAGTGCTCAGGGAGGCGGCATCGTCAGGTGTTACGGAAATCGAGGCGGTAGCACTGGTCGTTGAGCTACCGCTGTTATCAAATGCTTTGGCCGTGAACGTATACGTTCCCGGCGCGTTTGCTGCCCAACTCTGACTATACGGAGCACTGGTGTCCTCCCCGAGCTTGGTTGAACCTTGCCAAAACTCCACCTTGGTAATGGTGCCATCGCTATCGGATGCGGTAGCGGACAACGTGACGGTTTGCCCAACAACCGTGCCGGCGGGCGCACTAACGCTGACTGCAGGGGGGGCATTGTTGGCAACGCTCACCGTTACGGCTGAGGAGGTCGTCACGCCACCCTGATTGTCCGTCGCACGCAATGAAAGATTGTGGGTACCCAAACCCAGTGTCACGTTGCGATTGCCGCCCGTGGTCGCCGCGTTAACCGTGTCAATGACGGTACTGCCATTGAGCAGTTCGAGTTTGACCACTTGGCCGTTGGCATCCGTAGCGCTCGCGCTATAACTCAGCGAAGTGGTGGAGGTGCCAGCGGGGAGCACAAATGACGTGCCAGAAACATTAAAGCTACCGATGCTCGGCAGATTAGGATTGCTGACGTGAACATTGGCAATGCCCGAAGTACTGGTTAGTCCAGTGTTGTCCGTTGCTTTGGCATACGCGTAGTAAGTACCGGGTGTCGTGGTGGTAAGCGGAACATCCAGCACGTAGTTGCCACCGCTCAGCGAGCCATTACCCAGTGAGAAATCACTACCGCCAAAGGAGTATCGGAACTCCACCTGACTGATACTGCCGCCCGTATCACTTGCCGTTGCCCGCAGGCTCAGGGTGTAGGGCAAAGTCGTCACGTAGACGTTGCTACCAGGCGCCGGATTCACCAAGGCGACAGAAGGTGGTGTATTGGGCGGCACTACCGATACATTGATGCTGCGCGTCGTCGACAGACCTTGGGAGTCATAAGCCACGACAGACACGCTGTAGTTGCCGACACCGACGTTTGACCACGTGTATTCATAGGGCGCACTTGAGTCCGTAGCGAGCAGCGTGCCGCCGTTGTAGAACTCGACGCGGGTGACATAGGTTTGTGCATCACTGGCGCTGGCTTGGAAGTAGATGTTCGCCGGTGAAGTGAACGTTGCGCCGTTTGAGGGCGCATTTAATGTCAGCGAGGGTGCGGAATTAGGCACGGTTACGGTCACGCTGCTGCCACTACTCAACGTCGAGGTACCTTCGTTGTCATAGGCACGTGCTGTAAAAGTATGGGTGGCAGCGCTCATACCACTGACGGTATGGGTATAAGGGGCGCTGCTATCTGTCGCAATCAGGCTGCCATTTTGATAAAACTCGACGTGATTGATCGAACCATTGCTATCACTGGCGCTCGCGCTGAGCGAGATCGTACTGCTCGTCGTACAGGGGGATGCTGAGCAGCTCGCACCGACACTGACGGTCGGTGCAGGGTTAATGGTCTGCAATGGATCGCTCACTGATTTACTGCCGCCAGGGCCTGTAGCTGTCCAAGTGCAGGCGGAGGGATAGCCTACCCATGCGGGGTCACCCGTACCATTCACACTTCCATTCGGACCGAGGGTACCGCTCCCCACAAAACCCGTGCCGCTGGCGGAACAGGTGTAGTAGACCGACGTCGCGTTCGTTGTACTCCAGGTTACCGTGTAGGGCTTACCCGAAATCATCGGATTGGGGTTGCGCACAACGGAAATCGTAGGTGCGGACGCAGCACTGGTAACCGTTACCGTGTAGGTGTATGAGTCCCCAACGAAGCCGAACTCTGAGGTCAGCGCGCGCAAATACAGCACGTGTGTACCAACACCGAGATTAGCGCTGAGCGTGCCATTGCGTTGAGTATTTACGGCCCGCTCACCGCCACTGGTGTAGTTAACTACATACTCGACTGCATTCAGCATTGAGCTGCCTGAGTACAGCTCTACGCGATAGACCGCATCGTAGGGATGGGACGATTTCAAACTGAAACTTATACCCGCACTCAGAGTACCGCCTGCAGATACCGCACCACCGGTGGTAGTCGCTGACGTGCTAAGGAAATCGATGCCATCAACAACATATGCCCACCCCGGGGCACTCGCCATGACCATCGTGAACCACACCAGCAACTTGGCAATCTGAACGCGCATAAGACCAGCGACGCACGCCTTGCGCGTGCGCCTCCCTCAATAGATTTTGGTTGGCATCAGCCTCTGCGAGCTGACCCACTTTTAAGCAGCGGCGGAATCTATCAGAGGAGATAAGGACTTGGCTTCACCCATTTGGGTGAGAAATCCCGTCATTTACAAGGCGCGTCGGCCAAGTGAGTCGGCATGGATTCACGCATCGGCCACCAAGCTGTACCACATTGCTCGAAGGGGATGATTGGCCGGTAAGGGAGGTCCCAGCAGCCCCTTTTGAGTAACCACACCCTCTCGGGGATCTTGTTGGACGGGGTTAGCTTAGACCAATTACAAAACTGTCAACGGCACCGCATTGAGTACTTCGGGCGCCAGAGAAATTTTGGTCAGACTGTTGCATCTTCGTCATGACGCGTCATTGGAAACCAGTGAACCCCCTTCGAATGCGGCGCTTTACTTCACCAGAACCATCAATTTGAAGCCGCCGACGACGATCAGACTCCAGAATCTCGATAGTAATTTATTGAGTTTCAACCATTTGGGTGAAGACAACGGCGAGGATCAGGGCCTAGCCTGGACCCTGGTCGATTGAGTGTCGTCAATCGGAGAAGCAACTCGCAATGAGGAGGAACAAAGATGGCCGCACACGGTTCGTTTGTCGGGACACCTAAAACAGAGTGGTTGACTGCCCCCTCGGGTGCCGATCGAGACATGAAGCTGCTGGAAGAGTTCATGTACATCGACCTGGATGGCCTGACATGGAGAGCACCTAGGCCGCCCCGATCATCTGCGGAACAGACCCACCGTCAGCAGCAACAATGTAGTACATCGAAACCGAGCTATAGGCACGAATTTCTTTATTACAACACCGTGATTTGAATAACAGCTCGCCACTTATTTTATTTTCCGCCAGGCGATCCATAACGTGATCCAAGCCTCCCAAGTCACCCTTGCAGTAAGGACAAACATGCATAACAAAAAGCTCGCGAAATAAAGATGTCTGCTGACCTTAGTCCAACTGAAATGACTAGTCTTCACCCAAATGGGTGAAATTTCATGAAATTCATCCATCAAAGAAAACGCCTCGAGGGTCACTCAGGGCGTCCAGGTTGGGGCTTCGGTTCTCAGCCTATGCAGCCAAGTCGTCGAGTTTTCCGCCCGCCGCCAGATGCGCCACCACCCACAGAGGCTTACGCCCCCTACCCGACCAGGTCTGCCCATCCTTGGCGCGATACTTCACTGCCACCGGACCGCGAGTCGTCTTGCTAGCCTTACCTGAGACACCAAGCAGCTCATCGATGCTGAACCCGCGATCCGCGGCCAGCTGCTTCAAGTCGTTCAGCGCTTGCAGCTTGTCTGCCTGCTGACGACATGGAATGGCTGCTTCAACTTCCTTCTTGAGCTGGTGCAGTTGCGGCAAGGATAGCGGGGTGAGATCAATGGTCATGGTGTCGGGCTTCGTCAGGTGACAGAGAAGGCCTCCAATATAGCGGCCTTTTGCCGCATTGCGAGCGCAGTCATCCGCTCATCCTCCCCAAGTTTTCTGGGCTGCTAAGCTGGCTGGGGTACCTCGTACATCCACCAAGCCGTCACCCCGGGAGTACAGCTAGTACTTGCCTCCGAGGCCTATCCGCCGTGGGCATAGTTTCCAGTCAGCTCAGTCTCTCTAGGAACAGTGCTGACCTGAGCAGCGAGACGACCCTCTGGGGATTTTATTCCCAAGAATTCCCGGTAATATTGAAGTTGGATGCAGGGACTGCATCGCACGCTTCTCCTCGGGCACCAAAAAATAAGTAGCAGTAGTTCGGGCCACCTTTTGAGGTGGCCCGAATCATTTACACCTTATCCCGAATGCGGCCAAACCAAGGCCCCAGATGGCGCACGATGAATGCCCAGCCGTCGTGAACCGCTTCCCTCACCAAATCCCGCACCGACTCCCACAAGGCCTTGCTCGCCTCCTGAACCGACTGCGGAGACTGGCAGGCTTTTTCGGTCTCACGGTGCACCGCCCAGCGCTTCTCGCGAGGAAGTTGATACAAAACCTGCTCCACCAGACTGCACAAGCCATACCCCTGCTCGACCGCCACGATGCAAACCTCGCGGAGCGGCACGCGAAACTGGCGGCAGACCACATCCTGCTTCAAGGCGATATTGCGCGCCTGTTCCGGGCCGGGGTAGCTCTTCTTCCAGTCCCATTCACGACAGGGTTCGATCTTGTCGACCTGGTTAATGACGAAAGTCACAGGCACACCGTGCTCGCGCGCCAAAGGCAAGACCTGATCACGATACACCTGCTCATCGAGACTCAAGGCCCGGTCATCACCCTTGATCACCCACAGGATCAAGTCAAGCTTGGGGATCAGGCTGCGGTAGAGCTTAAGGTGATCCATATCCCGTGCTTCACTCTCGCCAATACCGGGCACATCAATCAGCGTGATACCGCGACCATGCTTGAGTGCGAGTTGGATTTCCTGAGGTTCGCGGGTACACGATTCAATGGCACTCACCGGAGCAACATCACGCCCGAAGAGCACATTGCACAGACTGGACTTGCCCACGCCGGTCTTACCAAAGACGCCAATAGTGGCGTGATAGTTGATCAGTTGATCAATCCCTTCTCGCAAAGTCCTCAGTTGATCTTTGCTCAGGCTATCGCTTCGTAGCCGGCACAGCTGCTCAACGGCATCCAGCAGTTCGCCTGGTTCGTCCTGATGGGTTGTCACTTCTTGCATAGCGGACTCCTTTCCTCATCACATCCTCAAGCGACCCACATTTGAGATGGGCCTGACGGCGTGAGGGCATCATTCAAAGCAAACAGCCCCATGGCGAATGCCATGGGGCTGTTTGGAGGTGGGTGTTACGACGTGCTTGTCAGGGCTGTTTGCCCACCCGGCACCAATCTTCCCATTCGGTCATCTGGTCAGCTGAAATCGGTGCGTCTTCCCCGACCTGCTTCCTGTGGGCGACGATCCACTTGTCGGTGCAGGAGGTTGTTGCCTCGGCCACACCACCTGATCCGGGCACTTCCTGACCATTAATAAAAGTGGCCGACTGAATGATCCGTCCAGAAGCAGGATCAAACTCTTGCTGAAGCCCCTCTTTGACGTCGAAGTGGTAATTGTTCAGCGCAATTTTCTTACCCTCGGCATTGAACCGGAGGACGGTCCCGGACAATTTGTTGTACTCGTAACTACCTGACTCAACCACCTGTCCGGTTTGCGGGTCATAGCGTTCAAATGGGCCATTCCGCTCGCCGTTGGCCATGGTGTACCGAGCCGTTTTCTTGCCAGCTGAATTGAACTCATGAAATGGACCGGACAGTACGTTGTTCACGAATTGGCCGGATGCAATCACTGTCCCCGTGTTTTCATCGTGGCTCTCGTACTTCCCTTCACGCAAACCATTCTCATACTGAAAGACCGAACGCTTC